>JBMNPE010000008.1:0-31088 GCA_050943435.1 Oscillospiraceae bacterium
GGCCGTTCTCAAGCCTAACCTTGAACATGGCGTTGGGCATTACCTCGGTCACTACGCCTTCGACTTGTAGTACATCTTCTTTTGACATTCCTCTATCTCTCCTTCCCACAGGTTCCGCCAAAATGTTCTGCCAAAGCCTGTCGTATTTCCGAATCGCTTTTCATCTCTTCCTCCGCGAGGACCGTTCCGGTCGCCTGCAGATGCCTGAGATTCTTTTTCTTCGGATTGGCAAGTTTTCTCATCTTTCCGTCCGCCGTCAGTGCCGTTCCGTTTTCGAAGCCCACGACGACGAGCTTTCGTCCCTTGTCTCTCCCCGCCTTGGAGATGACTGCGGAGCCGATCTCTATCCCGCTCAAAGCAGCTCTCTCCAGTCGGAAAGTATAAGGGGTTCATCTTCCGTGACTGCGACCGTCATCTCGTAATGTGCCGCGCGTGAACCGTCTGCGGTGACGACGGTCCAGCCATTATCGAGGGTGTCGATTTCGTAGTCTCCGGCAGCGATCATCGGCTCGATCGCTATTACCATACCCGGTGCCAGCCTCAGTCCCCTTCCCTCGGCGCCGTAATTTGGCACCTCCGGGTCTTCATGGAGAGTGTGGCCGACCCCGTGACCGACATAATCGCGGATTACCGAAAATCCGTTCTCCTCGGCGTAGCTCTGCACTGCATGCCCTATATCGCCGAGCCTGTTTCCTTTTTTCGCCTTTGAGATTCCTCTCATCAGGCATTCCCTGGTGACTTCGCAGAGCTTCCTGCTTTCTGGGTCTACATTTCCGACCATGAAAGTATAGGCATTGTCACCATCCCATCCATCTATCCTGGCCCCGACGTCGATGCTTACGATATCGCCGTCCTTGATCACTCTCGGGCCCGGTATGCCGTGTATTATCTCCTCGTTTATGGAGATGCACGCGGTCTTGGGATATCCGTCTTCCCCGAGGAAATCTGGTTCCGCCTTCTGGGAGAGGATGTATTCGCGCATCCTCGCATCGAGCTCATCCGTGGTTACACCCGGGCGGATCATGTCCTTGGCGGCTTTGAGCGCGTGTGCACTTATCCTGCCTGCAAGGGCGAGTCCTTCGAGCTCTTTAGAATTTCTGAGAACGATCAATCCGATTCTCCCTCCAGCGCCTTGAAGACGTCTTTAGAAACCTCTTCTATGCTCCTCTCGCCAGGTATGACCACAAGTCTCCCTGTCTTTCTGTAGAAGTTCTTGAGGGGTTCCGTGCTCTCGTGATAGACCCTCAGCCTCTCGGCGATCGTGTCGGGGTTGTCGTCCTCCCTCTTTATGAGGGCGGTTCCGCACCTGTCGCAGATTCCGTCTTTCTTGGGAGGCATCGAGATCAGGTTGAACGACAGTCCGCACTTGGGACAAATTCTCCTGTTCACAAGCCTCTTGACGATGCTGCTGTCCGGGACATCTATCTCTATGACCAGGTCTATTGTGTCGATGTCTTCGAGAGCCTCGGCCTGGTTCGTCGTCCTCGGCACTCCGTCAAGGATGTATCCGGGTTCGCAGTCCGGCTTTTTTAGCCTTTCTGCGAGCATCGACATGATCACGTCGTCGGATACAAGGTCTCCCCTGTCAATGATTTCCTTTGCGCGCCTGCCGAGTTCGGTTCCCTCGCGGATCGCCGTCCTCAGCATGTCGCCGGTGCTGACCACAGGGATTCCATACTTTTTTGAGATCATGGAGCCCTGGGTGCCTTTTCCTGCTCCGGGAGCTCCGAGGAGAATCAGCTTCATCAGCGGCACCTCAATCAAGGAAGCCCTTGTGGTGGCGCATCAGCATGTAGCTGTCGAGTGTCTGTGCCACTTCGAGAGCCACGCCGACAATGATCAGCAGCGACGTGCCTCCGAGAGCTATCGTCACTCCCGTGATCTTCTCGATGATGATAGGAAGATCAGCAGCAACTATCAGGTAGAGTGCACCGATGAATGTTATCTTGTTTAGCACCTTTGCAATAAAGTCTGCAGTGGGCTTTCCAGGCCTGATTCCAGGTATTGCCCCGGAATTCTTCCTCAGGTTGTTTGCCATCTCGACCGGGTTGTACTGGATCGCGACATAGAAGTAGTTGAATCCGAGTATCAGAAGCGCATACAGGATGACATAGCCCCAGTTGTTGGTATTGAACCATCCCAGGAAGGTAGCCCATCCGCCTTCGTTGATCCCGAAGAATTCCTTTATGGTTCCCGGAACAGCGAGGATCGAGACTGCGAAGATTATCGGAAGAACACCCGTGCAGTTGACTTTTATCGGAATGTGGGTCGACTGTCCGCCATACATCTTGCGGCCTACGACCCGCTTTGCGTACTGTACCGGTATCCTGCGCTCTGCCCCGTCCATGTAGATTATGAGCAGGAACAGCCCTACAAAGAGCAGTATAACGAGCGGCATGATCACCCAGTACTTGGGCTGTGCACTGTATCCTTCGACTTTTCCGGCTGCGAGCCTGAAATACTGCCACATGATCGGGAATACGTTGAACAGGTTTGAAATAATTCCGGTGAAGATCAGGAGCGAGATGCCGTTCCCTATTCCGTCGCTGTCGATCTGTTCGCCCATCCACATGAGCAGCATGGCTCCGGCCGTGAAGCTCAGGATTATCACTATGGCCGAGAACCAGCCCTTTATGCCTGTCGAATAATACAGGGCACCGTTTCTTCTTACGAGGAAGTAATAGACCACCGAAAGGGATGCACTGAGTCCAAGCGCCACATAGCGCGTGATCTTGAGCATCTTCTTCTGCCCCTCTTCGCCTTCCTTGGAAAGCCTTTCGAGGCTTGGTATTACCACCTGCAGAAGCTGAAGGATAATTGACGCGTTGATGTACGGCGTGACTCCGAGTGCGAACAGCGTCGCATTTGAGAAGCTTCCGCCGGTCATCATATCAAAGAACCCGGTTATCGTGTTCTCTTCGGATGCCAGGCTCGCGGCAAATACAGATGCGTCCACAAACGGGACAACTACCGCGGAGCCGAGCCTGAAGAGCACCAGGATGAGGAGCGTGAACAGCATCCTCTTGCGAAGTTCTTCGATTTTCCAGGCGTTTCTAAAAGTCTGGAACATCAGAGCACCTCGGCCTTCCCTCCGGCCTTCTCTATCTTTTCTTTGGCACTTGCCGAGAATGCAGAAAGGCGGACGGTGAGGGACTTGTTGATTTCTCCGTTTCCGAGCACTTTGATTCCGTCAAGACTGTTCTTTACGAGCCCAGCCTTGGCGAGCGCCTCCGCGTCGACCGTGGCTCCGGACTCGAATTTTCTGTCGAGGTCTCCCACGTTGACAACCGCATATGTCTTCTTGAAGCGGTCGTTAGTGAAGCCCCTCTTGGGGAGGCGCCTTATGAGAGGAAGCTGTCCTCCTTCGAAGTACGCCGGCTTATGTCCGGAACGCGCGAGCTGTCCCTTGTTGCCGTATCCCGCGGTCTTTCCGTTTCCGGATCCAGTGCCGCGGCCCTTGCGCTTCGCCTCTTTGGAGGCTCCGGCAGCGGGTGCGAGTTCATTCAGTTTCATCGTCATTCACCTCCGGTCAGTTCTCTTTGACGGAGACCATGTGCGAGATCTTTGCGATCTTCCCGCGGGTCGCGCCGTTGTCCGGCTGCACGGACTCGTCATTTACTCTGTGGAGTCCGAGGGACTCTGCGACCCTGATCTGGGTCTTCATTTTGCCGGAGAATCCCTTGACGAGCTTGACCGTCACGGTCTTGCCCTCGAGTTTCTTCTCCTTTGTCTTCTCTGCTGGAGACTTCTTGGCGGTAGTCTTCTTCGGCTCCGCTTCCGCAGTCTTCTTTGGAGCAGCCTTCTTCGGGGCAGCTTTCTTCTCCGCGGTCTTCTTCGGAGCTGCCTTCTTCTCGGTCTTCTCCGCCTTTGCGGTCTTGGCTGCCGCAGGTTTTGCTGCAGTCTTTTTTGCCTTTGCGGGCTTCTTTTCGCTGACGGTTTCTTCGACAGCCTTTACGGTTTTGTTTTCTTCTGCCATTTCAAGCTGCCTCCTTGTCAATCAGCAATCTCGCTTGGATCCTTGCCGCGGACCTTGGCGACCTCGTCCACGTCGCGCAGGGACTTGAGTCCGTTGAGCGTTGCATAGACTACATTGCACGGGTTGTTGGACCTCAGGGACTTTGCCCTGATGTCTCTTATTCCGGCAGCCTCTACGACGGCACGTACTGCACCGCCTGCGATGACTCCGGTTCCGGGGGCGGCGGGCTTCATGAGCACTCTGCCGGCTCCGAATTCACCGATGGTCTCGTGAGGGATCGTCGTCCCCTTGAGGGTGACGTGCGTGAGGTTCTTCTTAGCCTCGTCGACGCCCTTGCGGATCGCCTCCGGGACCTCGCTGGCTTTGCCGATCCCGCATCCGACGAGGCCTTTGCCGTCTCCGACGACGCACAGTGCTGAGAACTTGTAGATGCGTCCGCCTTTGACAGTCTTGGATACTCTGTTAATGAAGACAACTCTTTCTTCCAGTTCAAGAGTTGAAGCGTCAATTCTTTCCAAGTTATTTCCTCCTCATCAGAACTTGAGACCGCCGCTGCGGGCGCCTTCTGCAAAGGCTGCCACGCGTCCGTGGTACACATATCCTCCGCGGTCGAATACCACGGATTCGATATTCATCTTCTTGGCTTTTTCGGCGATCATCTCTCCGACGGCCTTGGCTCCCTCGACATTCCCGCCGTTTCCGCTGAATCCGCTCTCCAGGCTGGATGCGGAGCAGAGCGTCCTTCCGGTGGTGTCGTCAATGATCTGGGCGTATATGTTCTTAGTAGAGCGGAACACCGACAGCCTCGGGGTTTCCGGGGTACCGGAAATCTTGCCGCGCACACGGAGGTGTCTCTTCAGTCTCTGCTGATTTTTGTCGCGTTTGTTAAACATTTATCCTGCCTCCTTATGCCTTAGCGGTCTTGCCGGCTTTTCCTTCTTTATGTCTCACATACTCGCCGACATACCTTATGCCCTTGCCCTTGTACGGCTCAGGCGGCTTGATTGCGCGGATATTGGCTGCGAACTGTCCGACCTTCTGCTTGTCTATTCCAGTTACTACGATCTGGTTCGGCTGAGGCACTTCGGTCTTCACGCTGTCCGTGTCAGGAACCTTCACCTGATGGGAAAATCCGAGGTCAAGGACCAGGTTACTTCCCTGCTTCTGGGCACGATATCCGATGCCCTGTATTTCCAGTTCCTTCTTGTAGCCCTCTGTCACTCCCAGAATCATGTTGCGGATAAGGGTTCGCGTAAGTCCGTGGAGCGAACGGTATTCCTTATCGTCGCTGGGCCTCGAAACCGTTATCTTTCCGTCCTTCATCTCTATGTCCATGGATGAAGCGAATGTCTGAGTAAGCGTTCCCTTGGGCCCTTTAACAGTTACCGTGTGGCCGTCGACCTTGACTTCCACTCCGGCGGGAATTTCAATGGGTTTTCTACCGATTCTCGACATTTTCTTTCCCCTTCCTTACCATACGAACGCGAGAACCTCTCCTCCGACGTTTTCACGGCGGGCTTCCTTGTCCGTCATGACGCCTTTGGGGGTGGAGACGATCGCAATGCCGAGTCCCTTCAGGACCTTCGGCATATCCTCACAGCTTGAATAAATGCGCAGCCCGGGCTTTGAAACCCTGCGCAGTCCGGTGATGGCAGGCTTCTTGTCCTCACCGTACTTGAGCGTGATCTTGATCATGCCCTGCTTGTTGTCTTCGACAACCTGCATTCCCTTTATGTAGCCTTCGTCCAGAAGTATCTGAACGATCTGCTTCTTCATGTTGGAAGCAGGAACCTCGACCGTGTCATGCTTTGCGGTCTCGGCATTGCGTATGCGCGTCAGCAAATCTGCAATAGGATCAGTTATCTGCATTTTTTCTGCCTCCAAATCACCAGCTTGACTTGCGCACGCCGGGGATCTCTCCCTTGCTGGCAAGCTCTCTGAAGCAGATGCGGCAAACTCCGTACCTGCGGAGATATCCGTGAGGACGTCCGCAGATCTTGCATCTGTTGTATCCGCGGGTCGAATATTTCGGGACGCGGGACTGTTTTACTTTAAGTGACGTTTTAGCCATTTCTATCTCCCTTAATTCTGGAACGGAGCTCCGAGGAGTCCAAGAAGTTCCTTAGCTTCCTCATCGGTCTTTGCTGTAGTTACGAAAATGATATCCATTCCCCTCACTGCATCGACCTTGTCGTACTCGATCTCCGGGAATATAAGCTGTTCCCTGAGTCCGAGGGAGTAGTTTCCGTGTCCGTCAAAGCTGTTTCCGCTGATTCCGTGGAAGTCGCGGACTCTCGGAAGAGCCAGGTTGAAGAGCCTGTCGGCAAATTCGTACATCCTGTCTCCCCTGAGGGTGACCTTGACTCCGACCGGCTGTCCCTCACGGAGCTTGAAGTTTGCAACGGACTTCTTAGCGTTGCACACCACCGGATGCTGTCCGGTTATCTTCTCGACGTCTCCGACTGCTGCCTCGATGATCTTGGGATTGTCCTTGCCGTCTCCGCAGCCGACGTTGACCACTATCTTTTCGAGCTTCGGAATCTGCATAACGTTCTTGTAGTTGAACTTCTTCTGGAGAGCGGGAACGACATCGCTGTAATACTGGTCTTTAAGTCTTGCCATGCTCTGTCCCTCCTCACATCTCTGCGCCGCAGCGCTTGCAGATTCTTACTTTCTTTCCGTCAACCACCTTGTGTCCGACTCTTGTCGGCTTTCCGCACTTGGGGCATACCGGCATGACCTTTGAGGCATAAAGCGGAGCTTCAGCCTTGACGAGGCCCCCGGCCTCTCCCTGTCTGCGGGGTTTGACGTGCTTTGTCACTATGTTCTGGCCCTCGACGATGACTTTGCCTTCCTTCGGAGACGTCTCGAGAACCTTTCCCTTGTTTCCCCTGTCGCGGCCGGTCATGATCTGGACCATATCGCCTTTTTTAACATGAAGTTCTTTCATTGCCTAGGCCTCCTCACAGCACTTCTGGTGCAAGCGAGAGGATCTTGGTGTATCCGTTCTCCCTCAGTTCTCTCGCGACAGGTCCAAAGATACGGGTTCCAACCGGATTCTTGTCATCTCCGATTATCACCGCCGCATTCTCGTCGAACCTTATGTATGACCCATCCGCTCTGCGGAGCTTGTAAGTGCTTCTCACTACTACGGCCTTGACGACATCGCCCTTCTTCACTGAACCGCCGATGGTGGTCTTTTTGACTGAAGCGACGATGATGTCACCGACCCTTGCGTACCTCCTGCGGGAGCCTCCGAGAACCCTGATGCACATGATCTCCTTGGCCCCGGTATTGTCCGCAACTTTGAGGTAAGACTGCTGCTGTACCATTGTCTTCCTCCTTATTTAGCTTTTTCGACGATGTTCACGACTCTCCAGTGCTTGTCTCTGGAAAGGGGCCTCGTCTCCATGATCATCACGCGGTCGCCTTCACGGCATTCGTTGTTCTCGTCATGGGCTTTGAACTTGACCGTTCTGCGGATGATTTTCTTGTAGAGAGGATGACGGACGCTGTCCCTGACTGCGACTACGACGGTCTTGTCCATCTTGTCGCTCACGACAGTTCCAATGCGCGTTTTTCTGAAATTACGTTCTTCCATATCTTTCATGTCCCTCTCTTTCAGCTGGCCTTGAGCTCGTTGGCCCTGATTGCCGTCTTGACTCTCGCTATGTCGCGCCTGACGGCCTTGAGTCTCTGAGGATTGTCCAGCTGGTTGATGGCATGCTGGAATCTGAGGTTGAACAGTTCGGCCTTAAGCTCATCCAGCTTTTCGGAAAGTTCCTTGTCGCTCATCGCGCGGACTTCTGAAGCCTTCATTGGTCTACCTCCTCAGTTTCCTTTTTGACGAACTTCGTCTTGATGGGAAGCTTGTTGCCTGCAAGGCGCATGGCCTCCTTGGCATCCTCTTCCGAAACACCGCTCATCTCGAACATCACGCGGCCGGGCTTTACAACTGCCACGTAGTACTCGGGAGAACCTTTGCCTGATCCCATTCGGGTTTCAGCCGGCTTCTGGGTGAACGGCTTGTCGGGGAATATCTTTATCCAAACCTGGCCGCCGCGCTTGATGTACTTGGTCAGCGCTATACGGGCTGCCTCGATCTGGTTGGATTTGATCCAGCCGGGCTCGAGAGCCACCAGGCCGTAATCGCCGTATGTGACCTTCGTTCCGCGCGTGGCTTTCCCCTTCATGCGCCCGCGCTGTACACGGCGGTACTTTGTGCGTTTAGGCATTAACATTTCCGCTGCCTCCTTGTCCCTGCTGCTGAGGTCTCTGCGACTGCGGGCGGCGCCTGTCGAAGTTGTTCCTGCGGTTTCCTCCGCCATTGCCGTTCCTGTTGTCGCGTCCGCCGAACCTGCTGTTCCTTCCGCCATCTCTCCTTCTCGGGAGCCTCGGCTGGCGTGGCTGCTCGGTCTCTTCCCTTGCCACTCCGGAGAGTATCTCGCCGTGGTAGATCCAGACCTTGCATCCCACTATTCCGTAGGTCGTGTGGGCTTCTGCAAAACCGTAGTCGATGTCGGCGCGCAGCGTCTGAAGAGGTATTGTTCCCTCGTGATAGCTTTCTTTCCTGGCGATGTCAGCTCCACCGAGTCGTCCGCTGACCATGGTCTTGATTCCCTTGGCACCGACTCTCATGGACCTCTGGATCGCCTGCTTCATGGCCCTCCTGTAGGAAACCCTCTTCTCGAGCTGGGAAGCTATGTTCTCTGCAACGAGCTGGGCGTCCAGGTCGGCCATCTTGATTGAAACGATGTTGATGCTGACCGTCTTTCCGGTCATTTTCTCGAGTTCCTTCCTGAGGAGCTCGATGTCAGCGCCGTTCTTTCCTATGACCATGCCGGGCTTTGCGCAGTAGATATCCACCTTGACGGCATTTGCCGTGCGCTCGATTCCTATGCGGGAGATGCCCGAATCGTACAGTTTCTTCTTAATGTACTTTCTGAGGTTGTAGTCTTCCAGAATCAGGTCCCCGGTATCGCGCTTGCTCGCATACCAGTTGGAGTTCCAGTTCTTGATGACACCGACTCTGAATCCGTTCGGATTAACTTTCTGTCCCATCTATCGGCTCTCCCTTCTCAGTCCTCATGTTCCTTGAGGACTACCGTGACATGCGATGTCCTCTTGAGTATTCTGTATGCCCTGCCGTGGTCTCTTGCCTGTATCCTCTTGAGGGTCGGGCCGGGGGTTACAAAACACTCGGAGACATAGAGATCGTTCCTGCTCATGTTGAAGTTGTTTTCCGCATTTGCCGCAGCGGAATTTACGAGCTTCAGAACAGGAGCTGCCGCGGATTTTGTCGAATAGGTGAGTATTGCTCTCGCCTTGTTCAGAGGCTGGTTCCTTATCTGGTCAAGGACGATCTGAACTTTTCTGGGCGAAATTCTCACATTTCTAAGATAAGCTCTCGCTTCCATGCTTCAGACCTCCTTATTTTGACTGCGGCGCCGGGGCCGGCGAAGGAGACGCTGTTCCTGCGGCTGCGGTCTTTGCACCGCTGTGGCCGCGGAATGTCCTCGTCGGCGCAAACTCGCCGAGTCTGTGTCCAACCATGTCCTCAGTGATGTATACCGGGACATGCTTCCTTCCGTCGTGAACGGCTATCGTGTGTCCGACGAATTCAGGGAAAATGACCGATGCACGGCTCCATGTCTTGATCACGTGCTTCTCACCGGTCTTGTTCATTTCCTCGACTCTCTTCATGAGGGCGGGCTCTACATAAGGTCCTTTTTTAACACTTCTGCTCATTCTTTACGCCTCCCTCCTGTTAACCGTTGCGACGCTTGACAATGAGTTTGTCTGAACGATGGTTGCTCTTCCTGGTCTTATAGCCGAGTGACGGCTTGCCCCACGGGGTCATCGGTCCCGGATGTCCGACAGGGGACTTTCCTTCGCCGCCGCCGTGCGGATGGTCTACCGGGTTCATTGCAGAACCTCTGACGGAAGGACGGATTCCCATGTGGCGCTTGCGGCCTGCTTTTCCGAGGTTCACATTGGCCTGGTCGATGTTTCCGACCTGTCCTATGGATGCCATGCAGTTTGCAGGTACGTTTCTGAGTTCTCCGGACGGGAGCCTCAGGAGTGCCAGGGACCCTTCCTTTGCCATCAGCTGGGCCATGTCTCCGGCGGAGCGCACCAGCTGTGCGCCTTTTCCGGGATAGAGCTCAATGTTGTGTACGAATGTTCCCACCGGGATGTCGGAAAGCGGCATCGCGTTTCCCGGCTTGATGTCCGCTCCGCTTCCCGATACGACCGTGTCGCCTACGCTCAGGGAAACAGGGGCGATGATGTAGCTCTTTGTCCCGTCCTCGTACTGGATTAGCGCGATGTGGGCGTTGCGGTTCGGGTCATACTCGAGGGAAAGCACCTTGGCGGGCATTCCCGTCTTCTGGCGCTTGAAATCGATGATGCGGTATTTCTGCCTGTTTCCGCCGCCGTGCGAGCGGACAGTTATTCTTCCATAGCTGTTGCGTCCGGCGTGCTTCTTCTTGGTCGCGAGGAGGCTCTTCTCCGGGCCCTTCTTTGACAGCTCCGAATAATCGGTGACCGTCATTCCGCGGCGCCCTGCGGTAACAGGGTTGAATTTCTTAATTGCCATTTCTTCTCCTTGTCAGCTTAGCGGGTCTGATTCCCATACTCATATTGATCGCTCATCAGGTCATGGATTCGAAGAACTCGATGCCCTTCGAATCAGGCGTCAGCGTCACGACGGCCTTTTTCCAGGATGCAGTGTAACCGGCGTGGAGGCCCTGCCTCTTCTGCCTGCCGCGCACGCTTATCGTGTTGACCTTTGCGACCTTAACTCCGAAGAGTTCCTCGACAGCCTTGGCTATTTCTATCTTCTCGGCATCCTTGGCCACCTTGAACGTGAACTTCTTGCTGGCAATTGCCGAGCTGCTCTTTTCTGTGATGACTGGTCCGAGGACGACGTCCTGAGCTTTTCTGTTCATTTCGCGTAAACCTCCTCGATCTTCTTGGCGGCATCAAGCGTTAGAACCATCTTGTTGCAGTTCAGGATGTCATAGGCGTTGATCGTGTTGGTCTGCATCGTCTTGACCCCGGAGATGTTGGAAGCGCTTTTGATGACCTTCTGGTTGTTCTCGTCAAGGACTATTGCGGTCTTTCCCTCTGCTCCGAGCTTATCGAGCATATCCGCAATCGTCTTGGTCTTGTACTCGTCGGTGCTGATCTTGTCGACGATAACAAGCTCGTCGTCCATCGCCTTGCTGGAAAGGGCTGAGACCATTGCAAGCCTGTGTGCCTTCTTGTTCATGGACATGCTGTAGTCGCGGGGCTTGGGTCCGAGAGCTACGCCGCCGTGCGTCCACTGCGGAGCGCGCGTTGAACCCTGTCTCGCACGCCCTGTGCCCTTCTGCCTCCAGGGCTTTCTTCCGCCTCCGGAAACCTCTGCCCTGGTCTTTGTGGACTGTGTGCCCTGGCGCTGGTTTGCCAGGTATGTGACAACGGCCTGGTGAAGAACCGTCTTGTTTGGCTCAATGCCGAAAACTGAATCGGAGAGCTCTACTTCGGACACTTCCTTGCCGGTCATGTCATACACTTTAAACTGTGCCATTGTGCTGCCCTCCTTATGCCTTCTTGACGCTGTCCGTGATGCACACGATTCCGCCGTTTGGTCCCGGCACAGCGCCTTTTATCGCGATCAGGTTGTTCTCTGCGTCGATCTTCACAACCTTGAGGTTCTGAACAGTCACCCGCTCTGCTCCGAGATGTCCGGGGAGCTTCTTTCCCTTGAACACGCGGGACGGGCTGGATGTCGATCCGTTGGATCCTGCATGGCGGGCGACAGGTCCGGTGCCGTGGCTCTCCTTGAGCCTGTGGTGGTTCCAGCGCTTGATGGTTCCGGCATATCCCTTGCCTTTGCTGGTGCCCATCACGTCTACCGCATCCCCGACCTGGAATGTGTCGACCTTTATGATGTCGCCGACATTGAGTGCGCTCATGTCATCGAATTTGAATTCGCGGAGTGTCTTCTTGATTCCGCTGCCTGCCTTGTCAAAATGGCCCTTCATGGGCTTGTTGACAGTCTTTATGGATGCGTCTCCGAATCCGAGCTGTGCAGCTTCGTATCCGTCGTTCTCGACCGTCTTCTTCTGGACTACTACGCAAGGACCTGCCTCGCAGATCGTGACCGGGACCACGTTGCTGTTCTCATCGAAAAGCTGGGACATTCCGATCTTTCTTGCTATGATTCCCTTATTCATCTGGGATTCCTCCTGTCTAGGTTATTGGTCGGACTGCAGTGCCGACTTGACCCCCGCATGGGTCTTAAAGTTTCATTGTGACGTCTACGCCTGCGGGAAGCTGTAGATTCGTGAGTTCGTCAACCGTCTTGTTCGTGGGCTTCACTATGTCGATCAGCCTGTTGTGGGTGCATCTCTCGAACTGTTCGCGGGAGTCCTTGTACTTGAACACCGCTCTGAGCACTGTCACAACCTCTTTGTCGGTCGGAAGCGGGATCGGGCCTGAAACACGCGCGCCGGAGCGCTTCGCCGTCTCAACGATTTTTGCCGCCGAGCTGTCGACCAGCTGCGGATCGTATCCCTTGATGCGGATGCGAATTTTGCCGGAATTGACTGCCATTTGTACCCTCCTTGCAGAATCAGATCCTGACAGATTTTTAACACGATTCCGGGCGTTTCATGCCCCTTCATTTTAAAGTCCGGCTCCTGCCGCACCATTCTGCAGCAGTTCCGGCGACCCTTTCGGATCAAAGCCGCTACCTTGACAGCGGATGGCCTTGATGGTCATCATGTACCGCGGAACCATATTAATGATTTTTCCCGGCTTTCGAAGCTCCTGAAAATGGGCAGACTTCTACAGCCGCTTGAACATTATATAAAAAGGTTTTCCGAAATGCAATACCGGTTTCTGGCAAATTTTCAAAAATTTTACCATGCCCATTGCGAAGGAGCATTCTGCCCTTTGCCAGCAGATTATATTATATGTATCATTAAAGAAAAATCCAGGAAAGGACAGGCCTCATGGCGAGGCCGCAAACACACCACATGAAAATAATGATAGCTTCCGACATCCACGGGTCCGCATATTACTGCAGGAAGACCCTTGAGGCATTCTCCTCGGAGGGGGCAGAGAGGCTTTTCCTCCTGGGAGATATCCTTTACCACGGCCCCAGGAACGACCTGCCCCGCGACTACGCGCCTAAGGAAGTCGTGAAGATGCTGAATCCCATGAAGGACAGGCTTCTCGCCGTGAGGGGAAACTGCGACGCCGAGATAGACCAGACGGTGCTTGATTTCCCGATCATGGCCGACTATGCACTCCTTTTCCATGCGGACCGCATGTTCTTCTTCACTCACGGGCACATCTTCAACAAGGAAAACATGCCTTCCCTTTCAGACGGGGACTTCCTTATCCATGGCCACACCCACGTCCCTGCCTGGGAATCCCTCGAGAGCGGGAGGTTCATGTACATCAACCCGGGCTCCGTCTCCATCCCGAAGGAGGAATCGAGGCACAGCTATCTCACCCTGACTGACAGGAAGTTTGAGTGGAAGGACGTCGAGACCGGGGATGTCTGGCATGCGTTCGACTTCTGAAATCATATCCATGCAACTCAAACAGGCATAAAAAAGAGATTCCCTGCACCGGAGTGCAGGGAATCTTGCTCATTTATGAGGATCAGTATGCCTTTCCCCAGATTATCGATTTCACTGCGGGCTTTCCGCACACCGGGCATACGCCGGAAATCTTCTTCTGCTCAAACGGAACACATCTTGAAGTGACCTCGAAGCGGTTTTCTATCTCTGCCTCGCACTCCGGGCTGCCGCACCACATGGTCTCGTAAAACCCTATGCCCTCGGAGACGGCCTTCTCCATGTCGTCCAGGGTTTCGCAGGCGTATGTCCTGTTCTTCCTGTTTTCGAGCGCCTTGTCGAAGAGCCCCTGTTCGACGTCCTTGAATGTCTTTCTGACAGTACTGCAGATCCCTTCGAGGGGGGCGTCGGTCTTTTCCCCGCTGTCCCTTCTCACGATCACGCACTTGGAGCTGCTGATGTCCCTGGGTCCTATCTCTATTCTCACGGGGACCCCCTTCATCTCCCACTGTGCGAACTTCCATCCGGGGGTGTTGTCGGTGTCGTCGACCTTCACCCTTATTCCGTCTTTTTCCAGCTCGTCGGCGAGAGCTCCTGCCGCCTCCATGACGCCTTCCTTTTTCTGCTGTATCGGCACGATCACAACCTGGTATGGCGCAACCGCCGGCGGGAGCACAAGCCCGCTGTCATCACCGTGCGTCATGATGATGGCGCCTATTATCCTCGTGGAGAGGCCCCAGGAAGTCTGGAACGGATAGTGGAGCTGGTTGTCCCTCCCGAGGAACTGTATCCCGAAGGCCTTTGCAAAGCCGTCGCCGAAGTAGTGCGATGTTCCGCTCTGAAGAGCGCGTCCGTCGTGCATCATGGCCTCAATTGTATATGTCGCCTCGGCACCGGCAAATTTCTCTGAATCGGTCTTCTGTCCGCAGATTACCGGTATCCTCAGGTAATCCTCGGCGAGAGACCTGTATGTGTCGAGCATCCTGAGAGTCTCGGCCTTCGCCTCTTCCGGAGTCTCGTGAAGAGTGTGCCCCTCCTGCCACCAGAACTCCCTGGACCTCAGGAACGGCCTAGTCGTCTTCTCCCAGCGGACCACGGAGCACCACTGGTTGTAGAGCTTCGGCAGGTCCCTGTACGAGTGGACTATGTGTGCCCAGTGGTCGCAGAACAGCGTCTCGGATGTGGGCCTCACGCAGATCCTCTCCGCGAGCTTCTCCTCGCCTCCGTACGTGACCCACGCCACCTCGGGGGCAAACCCCTTCACGTGGTCCTTCTCCTTCTGCAGGAGGCTCTCGGGGATGAAGATCGGCATGGCAACATTGACATGTCCCGTCTTCTTGAACATCCCGTCGAGAATCTTCTGGATGTTCTCCCATATAGCGTATCCGTACGGGCGCAGGATTATGCACCCCTTGACTGATGAATAGTCGATCAGCTCCGCCTTCTTGACGACGTCGGTGTACCACTGCCCGAAATCCTCGTTCATGGAGGTGATGGCTTCCACCGCTTTCTTTTCTTCTCCCATCACAGGTCCTTTCGATTTGTACTCAAAAAATATAGCCCCGATGGGGCTATACCATCCTCTCCCGGAATAATAAGAGAGGGATCAGTCCTTATCAGTGTGGTCCTCGATGTACTTTACGAGGTCCCCGACAGTCCTGATGCCTTCGATGTCTTCGTCCGGTACTTCGAGATCGAATTCATCCTCGAGGGACATTATAAGATCGACCACATCCAGTGAATCGGCTCCGAGATCGTCGATTATGCTCGTGTCGAGCGTGATGTCATCAGGATTAGCGTCAAGCTGGTTGACAAGTATGTTCTTTACTTTTTCGAAAACCATAAAACCCTCCTGAAAGGGCGTCATCCCCGATACAGGCTGTTCCGTGCCCCTTCGATAGTCTTAATTTATCCAAGACAATATTGGTTGTCAATAACAGGTGCCGAAAGAATCGGATATTTCCATTGTCGGATACGCATTGAGGCCGTAGTCAGCCCTGGATCCGGCCATATATTCGTAATATCCCGCCGCTGCTATCATCGCCCCGTTGTCGCCGCAGAGGTCCGCCCTGGCGCAGTAGAGCTTTCTTCCCCTCTCCTGGAATAGCTTTTCCGCGAGGGCCCTGAGGCTTTTGTTGGCCGCAACGCCCCCGCACATCACTCCCGGCAGGCCGTACCTGTCCGACGCCTCCGCGAGCCTTCCGGCAAGCATGCCCACCGCCCTGTGCTCGAAGGAAGCGGCGAGCGAGCTCACATCTGTCTTTTCGCCCTTCATCCTGTCCTGGTTGATTATGTTGATCACGGCTGTCTTGAGCCCGGAAAAGCTCACATCGAGCGGATTCTCAGGCCTTGGGTCAGGAAGCGGATACTTTGACGGGTCCCCTCCCACTGCTGCCTTTGAAATCTCAGGCCCGCCCGGATACGGCAGACCCATGGCCCTCGCGACCTTGTCAAAGGCCTCGCCTGCAGCATCGTCGACTGCCCTTCCCAGGACCTCGAATTCCGTATAGTCCTTTACCAGGATGAAATGGCTGTGTCCCCCGGAAGCCGCCAGGGCTATGAAGGGCGGCTTGAGGTCGGGCTCCGTGAGGTATGCGGCTGCGATGTGCCCGCGTATGTGGTGCACGGGAACAAGCGGCTTTCCGCACGCATATGCGAGCCCTTTTGCGAAGTTGACGCCGACGAGAAGAGCCCCTATGAGCCCGGGAGCCGCGGTCACCGCCACTGCGTCTATGTCATGGAGCCCGGCTCCTGCACCGGACAGCGCCTCCCTCACGACCGGGACTATGTTTTCCACGTGCATCCTGGATGCTATTTCGGGAACAACTCCCCCGTACAGCCTCTGCACCGGTATCTGCGAGGCAACGGCATTGGATTTCATCACCCTGCCGTCCTCGACTACCGCCGCTGCTGTTTCATCACACGAGCTCTCTATTCCCAATACGAGCATTTCAGTCTCCAGTCAGTCTATTTTATATCTCATCGTAATCCCGTCGTCATCGGGATCCCTGTACATGTTCTTCCTCACGCAGAGCTCGGTGAACCCGAATTTTCTGTAAAAGCTCCTCGCTCCGGAATTGCGGCTCCTCACGTCTAGCAGGATTTCGTTGCAGCCTCTCTTCCTGCACTCTTCCAGGGCCGCCTTCAGGAGGGCAGTTCCGATCCCCTGCCTCCTCATCCCCGGGTCGACGGATATCTCGTTTATGTATGCTGCAGGTGCAGTTACATGCATGTCCAGCATCCCGGCGGGGATGTCTCCGATCTCCGCAGCCAGCAGGACAGCGAACGGATACCCGAGCTCCTCCTCTATCTGTCCTTCGGTCCACGGCTGTTCGGTGGATTTTTCCTCTATTTCAGCAAGTGCCGCCGCATCCCCCGGGACCGCTGGCCTCACACGGATCATTTGGCCTCGTACCACGTCTTTCCGCTGCCGACCTCTACAGTGAGAGGGGCGGCGAGGTCCACCACCTTTTCCATCTCGTCCTTGAGGATGGAAGCGGCCTCCTGCGAGCACTCGAGGGAGCTCTCGATGATCAGCTCGTCGTGGACCTGCAGGATCAGCTTGGCGTCCAGCTTCTCCTTGGCAAGCCTGTCGCAGACCCTTATCATGGCGAGCTTTATTATATCAGCCGCAGTGCCCTGGATAGGCGTGTTCATCGCAAGCCTCTTTCCCAGGGCCTGCACCTGCCTGTTGCTGTTCTTGAGCTCGGGGATTCCCCTCCTCCTGCCGAACATTGTCTGGACATAGCCGTTCTGCTTTGCGAACTCTACCTCTCCCTCGAGGTATTTCTTGACGCCGGAATATGTCCTGAAATAGTCCTCTATGTACTGTGAGGCCTCCCTCATGGAAACTCCGGTGTTCTGCGACAGCGAATATGCTCCGATCCCGTACACTATCCCGAAGTTGACTGCCTTTGCCTTCCTCCTGAGTTCGGGAGTCACATCCTCCTGCGGGACCCTGAAGATGCTGCTCGCAGTTTCGGTGTGTATGTCCCTTCCGCTCCTGAAGGCGTCTATCATGCGCTCGTCCCCGCTCATGCTCGCGAGGACCCTCAGCTCGATCTGGGAATAGTCCGCGTCGAGAAGGATTTTCCCCTCGCCAGCCCGGAAGAACTTCCTGAGCTCGCTCCCGAGCTCCGTCCTCACCGGTATGTTCTGCAGGTTCGGGTTGGTGGAGCTTATCCTCCCGGTCCTGGCTTCGGTCTGCCTGAAATCGGTGTGGACCCTTCCCGCGGGGTCGGCGGCCTTGAGAAGTCCCTCGACATAAGTGGATTTGAGCTTTGCATATGTCCTGTAGCTCAGTATGTGGTCCACTATCGGGTAGGCTCCCTTGAGCGAGTCAAGGGTTTTGGCGTCCGTCGCCCATCCGCTCTTTGTCTTCCTTCCGTACGGAAGGTCCAGCTCATCGAAGAGCACCGTCCCGAGCTGCTTCGGGCTGTTAATGTTGAACTCCCTTCCCGCGAGGATGTAAATCTCGTTCTGCTCGTCGGCTATCTTCCTGTCGAGCATCTTCCCGAAATCCTCTATTCCTGCTGTATCTATCAGGAATCCCTCGTGTTCCATCGAGGCGAGCACCCTTGTGAGCGGAAGCTCGATTGTGTTTAACAGGTCATTCATGCCCTTGTCTGATAGTTCTGATGAGACTGCAGCACACAGCGGTTCCAGCCACCCTATGCTTCCGTCCTCCTGGCATGAAAACTTCTGGCTCACTCCGTACTCGACCCTCAGCCTCTCCGAGGAATAATCAGGTGAAGACGGGTTTATGAGATAAGCAGCGACTTCCAGGTCGAAGTCTATCCCCTCGGGATGAATTCCCCGCTCCTCTGCATATTTCCAGAGCGGCTTTGCCCTGCTGCACTTCTTGGATATCCCGCCGTCGCAGAGGAGCCTGTCAAGGACTTCACCCTCAGCTTTCCAGACTTTTTCCCCGGATGACACGAATACGCCGCTCTCCTGGGGGTCGACGAACACCTCACTCAGGCCTTCAAGATCGCCATCGGTCATGACGCCTGCGCTCACCTCGGGAATCCTTTTCTCTGCTGGCCTTTCCGCAGATGGCTTTATATTGTCTGCATCGAGAGAAAGCCTCCTTATTATGGAAGGCATTTCGAGCTCGGAGAGCAGGCCGACCGCGGAAGCAGGGTCCCCTGCCTCCTTTTTATAGCCCTCGAGGTCGAGAGGCACAGGAGCCTCCTTTGAAATGGTGGAAAGCTCGAGGCTGAAGTATGCAGATTCCTTTCCCTTGATTAGCTTGTCGCGGACCCCCTGCTTGATGGAGGGGCTGTCAATATTCTCGTAGATACCGTCCAGGCTTCCGAATTCCTTTATGAGGGCCAGTGCCGTCTTCTCGCCTATCCCGGCCACCCCGGGAATGTTGTCGGACTTATCGCCCATGAGGGCCTTTACGTATATGAACCTGTCGGGATCGATTCCGTAGTTTTCCCTGAACACGTCCGGGGTCCATTCAGTCGTCTCGCCCCTGCCGAAATGCGTGGTCGCGAGCAGCACTGAAGTGGAATCAGATATCAGCTGGAGGCTGTCCCTGTCGCCTGTCGCAATGTAGCACTTCCACCCTTCCGAAGAGCACTTTGCGGAGAAAGTTCCGATTATGTCGTCTGCCTCGTATCCGGGGCACGTAACAACCTTGTATCCGAGCCATGAGATGAGAGACTGTATCTCCGGAAGCTGTTCTGCGAGCTCAGGCGGCATCGGCTTTCTCCCTGCCTTGTATTCCGGATACATCTTGTGGCGGAAAGTCTTTTCCCTCGTGTCGAAGGCACAGGCCACTGCATCAGGCTGCACTTCGTCGAGCAGCTTGAGGAAAATGTTCATGAAGCCGTAGACGGCGTTCGTATATTTCCCGTCGCGGGTTGTGAGCAGCTTAATCCCGTAGAATGCCCTGAAAGTAATGCTGTTCCCGTCCAGCACCAGAAATTTCATCAAAAATCCCCCGTTCCAGACGCACTGCGCCTGAGGTTTATAACGTCTTTAGAAAGTATAACACATGGCCCCTCGGCTATGATAAAATCAACCACATGGATAAATTGACTTTTCTTGACCCGGAAAGGGCTTCCCTGGCCCCAATGGCGGGTGTCACATGCTCTTCCTTCAGGCAGCTCTGCATGGAATACGGGGCATCGTTCTGCTGCAGCGAAATGGTCAGCGCCAAGGCACTGACATACGGGGACCGCAAGACTTTTTCGCTGCTCTCGTTCACCCCGGCGGAGAGGCCGTTCGGAGTGCAGATATTCGGCTTTGAGCCGGAGGTCATGGCACAAGGCGCCAGGATAGCCGAGCAGCACTGCAGGCCCGATTTCATCGATATCAACATGGGTTGCCCTGCCCCTAAGATAACTTCTTCCGGGGCGGGGTCGGCCCTCCTCAAAAACCCGGAGCTCGCCGCCGAGATCACTTCTGCTGTCTCCGAGTCGGTTTCCGTTCCAGTCACAGTCAAGCTGAGGCTGGGCTGGGGCAGCGTCACTGCACCTGAGCTCATCCCGATGCTGGAAAAAGCCGGTGCCAGCGCAGTGGCTGTGCACGGGCGGACCAAGGCACAGGAATACGCCCCTCCCGTGGATCTGGCAGGCATAAGGGCATGCGTGGAATCTTCTTCAGTGCCGGTTATAGGCAACGGCGACATCGCCTCCGGAGAGGATGCGGCCGAAATGAAGAGCGCCACAGGCTGCTGCTGCGTCATGGTCGGAAGGGCTGCGGAAGGGAATCCTTTCGTATTCCGCAGGATAAACGCAGTCCTCAGGGGGGATCCGGAGCCTCCAGCAGAGTCATGGGATGAGGTCTTCTCAGTCATGAGAAGGCTCGCGGACGGGCTCTGCGGGGAAAAGGGCGAATACATCGGGATGCAGGAGATGCGCAAGCACGCTGCATGGTTCCTCAAGGGGTTCAGGGGTGCAGCTGCACTGAGGGCACAGCTGTTCGGCATGACGAAGAGAAGCGATCTGGACGACCTCATCGACAAGGCAGGCGCCGCCCTCTCGGAGAGCAGCACCAGGCTCAGATGAAACGCATATTAAACAGGCCTCTTCCGCGTGGAAGAGGCCTTCTTCAAAATTGACCTTATTCTACCTTGAAAACGTACCTGTCGAGCCTGTCGAACGCTTCTTTTACTCTTGACATCGGCAGGGCAAGGTTCATTCTGATTGCACACGGCCTGTTGAAAGGCCTTCCGTCCTGCCAGGCGACGCCTACGTCCCATCCTGCCCTGAGGAGGCTGTCGATATCGGTATTGTTTTCTCTGCACCACTCCGTACAGTCGAGGTACAGCATGTACGTTCCTTCCGGCTTTGCGAGGCTTACGCCCCTGTATTCGGAGGTGATGTGCCCGTATGCGTAGTCGACGTTCCCGGTGAGGACCTGCCTCAGCTCATCCACCCAGTCGTATCCTTCCTGCCTGTATGCACCGATGAGCGCATGCATGCTCAGCACATTCATGTGGTTGTATCCGCTCTTGGACCCCTGGGACCTGACCCTGTCCCTCAGGTACCTGCTGTAGATTATGTGGTACGACCCGACGAGGCCTGCCAGGTTGAAGGTCTTGGAAGGTGCATATATGGAGATGGTCCTGTTCCTTGCATCCTCACTCACACTCTGGGTCGGGATGTGCCTGTGGCCCGAGAGTATGATGTCGCTCCAGATTTCATCGGACACCACTACGCAGTCGGTCTTTTTGAAGACCTCCATGGCCTTTTCTATCTCTTCTCTCTCCCAGACCCTTCCGCAGGGGTTGTGGGGGCTGCAGAACACGGCAAAGTGGATGTCATTTTCGAGGATCTTCTTTTCCATATCCCCGTAGTCCATCCTCCAGATGCCGTCCTGGTCCCTGTAGAGCTCGCTGTGGACAATCTTTCTGCCATTGTTTGTAATACACCCGGTGAATCCTATGTATGTTGGGGAATTGACAAGAACAGGGTCTCCTGGGGAAGTGAAGGCCTGCAGGGCCGAGGCGAGGCATCCGAGCACCCCGTTCTCATATCCTATGTACTCTTTTTTGATGTCCCCGACGCCGTTGCGCCTTCTGTGCCACTCGATGATCTCGTTGAAATACTCGTCGGGAGGGTCGAAATACCCGAATGCCGGGTGCTGTGCCCTCTTAATGATTTCCTCTGTAATGGACGGGCAGGTAGGAAAATTCATGTCTGCGACCCACATCGGTATAACGTCGAAGCCCTCCTTCGGGGCCCCGGGCACCCCGGGATTTTTGCCGACTCCGTCGACTGCCACCGCGTCCATCCCGTGTCTGTCAAATACAGTTGTAAAGTCGTACTTCATATGAGGCCTCCGTTTCAGGTATTGATAAGATTGTCGAGATCCATATAGTAGCAGGGCAGGAAATTGTCCATGAAATACCTAAGTTCATCGAGGTCGAATTCCGACAGCTTCCTGAATGTAGTCTCCTTGGCGCTCGCGAACTCCCTGTTTCCGCTCTTCTCCTCCTCTATGCACTTACAGAGGGCTGAAAGCTTGTCTGCGGCCTTTATTATCTTCTTTTCGTGATCAGTCAGCCCCTCGGCCATCAGGCATTCCCTCATGTCTTCCCGTATACTCTCCGGCATGGAAGAAGTGAGGGAGCTGCTAGTTTCGCTCTCAACTTTCTTGTATTCCCTGAGCATGCTCTCGTTCTTGTACTTGACCGGGGTCGGAAGGTCCCCCGTCAGGATTTCATCCGCGTCGTGGTAAAGCGCTGCTGCAATGACCCTGTCTGGCCTAACGTCCTGAGCCCCGAACTCCCTGACGGCGAGCTCTGCCAGGATGTGTGCTGTGACTGTGCACTCGACCACATGGTCAGAAAGGGACTCCTTCCTGGTGTTCCGCATGAGTCCCCATCTCGTTATGTACTTCATCCTCGACATGAGGGCGGCAAATGCATAATACATGGCAATCCTTCTTCCTCAGATATTCGAGCAGTCGAAGCCCTCTGCCTTGAGCACGCTTCCGGCAAGGCTCAGCGACCCCACTGCAAGGGCATCCATTCCGGCACCCCTGCCTGCGGTTCTAGCCGCATCTATTCCCGACTTTATGTCAGTGCAGACCGCCGCGTTGCCGCCTCTGCTCCTGATGTAATCCTGTATAATCTCCGGTTCTTCGGTCCTGGGGTTCTCCAGTTTGACAAGGAATACAGGGCCGCTCACCGTGAGGAGCTCGTCGACGTTCTTCCTCCAGTCCTTGTCGCGGAATGTGCCGTACAGCAGCGATACCTTTCCGAGGTTGTCCCTGACCGTCTCCACAATCCTGGCTATTCCGCTGGGATTGTGTCCTCCGTCAACCCAGAGTCCCTGTCCCAGATACTGGAATCTCGCGGGCCATATCGTATTTTCAAAGCCAGTGCGAACAGCTTCCTCCGGCACTTCCATGCCCTGCCTTCTGAGCTCATCTATTATCTCGCACACGGCAGCCGCATTCATGAGCTGGTGCCTTCCAAGCAGCGACAGAGTGAGGTTTTTCCTGTCCTTATAGGAAAACGACTGCATCCTGTCCTTCCAGACTCCGCCGGACACCGCCTTTTTGTCTACCCTTATGAGCCTGCACCCGAGTCCTGCCGCCCTTGAGGATATCACTTCCACTGCCTCGGGGTCGTCAGCCTCGAGCACGCACGGAACCCCTTCCTTCAGGATCCCGGCTTTCTCACCGGCAATCTCCCCAACGGTATTCCCGAGGTACTGCATGTGGTCGAGCCCGACCTGCGTAATTGCAGTCACTGCGGGCTTTCTGAGGACATTCGTGGCGTCGAATGTGCCTCCCATGCCCGTCTCTATGACGCACACGTCGCACTTTTCCTCAAGGAAGAGCTGGTACATGGCGGCGGCCGTCGTCTCGAACTCCGAAGGTGCATCCTGCATACCGGCGGCAGCCTTCATAACCTCCTTCGTGACAGGGAGAAGTTCATCTTCGGTCACTGCCCTGCCGTTTATCCTTATCCTCTCGTTGAAATCAATGAGCGACGGGGAAGTGAAGAGCCCGGTCTTGAACCCGGCCTCCCTCAGGATTCTCTCAGTCATCGCAGCGACAGAGCCTTTCCCGTTTGTTCCGGCTATGTGGATGGTCCTGAGGGAATCCTGCGGATTCCCCATCCTCTCCACAAGCTCCGCCGCCCTCGCTATAGTCGGCTTTCCGTTTTTCCAGGGCACAGCCCTCAAAAGTTCTTCAGCTTTAGTCATTCAGTATTCCCGCGGCCTCCTCTGCCGCCTCAATCACATGCCTCATCAGCACTGTCACTGTCGCGCTTCCGAGGCCCTTCGGGACAGGGGTGATCCTGCATCCCTTGGCCTTGGCTGCCTCAAAGTCGACATCGCCGCACACTGTCCCGTCAGGAAGCACATTGTACCCGACATCCACTATTGAAGCACCGGGCTTTATGCATCCCGGACCCACTATCCTGGGCTTCCCCGCAGTGGCTATTACCACATCGCACTGGGAGAGGACGCCTTCGAGGTCTTTCGTCCTCGAATGGCATATCGTCACGGTGGCGTTCTCCTTCAGGAGGAGCATTGCGGCCGGCTTTCCTACCGTGAAAGACCTGCCCACTACCGCGGCTCTCGCCCCCTTGAGCTCGACTCCGTAGAATTTGAGCATCATTACAGCAGCCTGGGCAGTGCAGGGCACGAAAAATCCAGGCTTGTCCGCATACACAGCTTCCATGGACACATCAGTGGCCCCGTCCACGTCCTTTCCGGGGGAGATGAGCTGTATTGCCGCTTTCTCGTCGAGACCGCGCGGCAGGGGTCTCATCATTATAATCCCGTTTATTTCCGGATCCTGCGACAGCTTTCTTATTTCATCCTCCAGCTCAGACTGGCTGCATCCCGCCCTGAGAGTGGCTCTGACGACCTCCACCCCGGACTTCGGCGCCTTCTTCACTATGGAATTTTCGTAGTGCACGTCGTCCTGGCCCTCGCCCACCCTCACGACTGCGAGCTTCGGAACTTTTCCGCGTTGGGCCAGTCTCGAGGACCTCGCTGCGTTTTCAGCCTCCAGTGCCTCGGCGAGGGGTCTGCCGAACATTATCAATCCTTCTCTGTTCCCTACCATCAATACCTCCCTGCACAGGCCGCTCAGAACAGCCCGGTAATTTTCCCGCTGCCGTCTATGTCTATCTTCTCTGCTGCCGGCTGCTTCGGGAGGCCCGGCATGGTCATAATCCTGCCTGTTATTGCCACGATGAACCCGGCTCCTCCGGATATCCTGAGGCTCCTCACATGAAGAGGCACTCCGGCAGGGGCGTTCCTGAGCTTGGGATTGTCGGAGAAGCTGTACTGCGTCTTTGCGACGCAGACCGGTAGCCCGGAATATCCGCATTCATTCAGCATCTCAAGCTGTCCGAGGGCTTCTTCCGAGAATTCCACGCCTTCCCCGCCGTATATCTTTCTGTTGATGTCTTCAAGCTTTTTCTCTATTGTCTCATCGAGGTCATAGGAGAACCTGACGCCATTTGCAGACGGTATCTCCTCCAGAACCTTTTCTGCGAGGTCTGTTCCTCCCTTTGAGCCCCTGCTGTACACTTCCGACATGACAGCAGTCATGCCGTTTTCCCTGCACATCGAGAGAAGCTTTTCCCTCTCCGCATCTGTGTCAGTCGGGAAGCTGTTTACAGCTATTACGCACGGAAGCCCGAACACTTCAGTAATGTTGCGCCAGTGCCTCATGAGGTTAGGGAACCCCTTTTCAAGGGCATCGGTATCCTCTTTGCCGAGATCTTCCTTTTCCACTCCACCGTGGTACTTGAGAGCTCGTATCGTGGCAACCAGAACCACCGCGTCGGGGCTGAGCCCTGACATCCTGCACTTTATATCGCAGAACTTCTCCGCACCGAGATCGGAACCGAATCCCGCCTCGGTCACGACGTAGTCCCCCAGTGCGAGAGCCGTGCGCGTGGCTATGAGAGAATTGCATCCGTGGGCTATGTTTGCAAACGGCCCGCCGTGGATGATTGCCGGGGTGTTTTCGAGAGTCTGCACGAGATTAGGCTTTACTGCGTCCTTGAGCAGGGCAGCCATAGCACCCTGGGCGTTGAGCATTCCAGCAGTGACAGGCCTGCCGTCTTTATCAAAGGCAACGACGATCTTAGAGAGCCTTTCTTTTAAATCAGAAAGCCCGTCAGCCAGGCAGAGCGTAGCCATTACTTCTGACGCAGCGGTAATGTCGAACCCGTCGTCGCGCGGAACACCTCCGGTCTTTCCCCCGAGGCCGTCCTGGATGTGCCTCAGCTGGCGGTCGTTCATGTCCACGCAGCGCTTCCACTGGATCCTGTTTACGTCTATTCCAAGGGCATTTCCCTGGTATATGTGGTTGTCGAGCATGGCCGCAAGCAGGTTGTTTGCCGCGCCTATCGCATGGAAATCGCCGGTAAAGTGGAGGTTAATGTCCTCCATCGGTATGACCTGCGCATATCCTCCTCCTGCTGCCCCGCCCTTTATCCCGAAGACGGGTCCGAGTGAGGGCTCCCTCAGGGCTACAACAGTCTTCTTTCCGAGGGCCGAAAGGGCATCGGCAAGGCCGACCGAAGTGGTTGTCTTGCCCTCTCCTGCAGGAGTTGGCGTTATTGCCGTGACGAGAATCAGCTTCCCTTTCTTTCCCCTCCCGATTATTTCTGCGCTGTCGCTTATCTTTGCCTTATATTTTCCGTACTGTTCGATTTCATCTTCTTTCAGCCCCAGCTTTGAGGCTATTTCGGCTATTGGACGGATATCAGCTTCCTGGGCGATCTCTATATCGGATTTCATTGGCTTACCTCCGGTTATTTATATGGGGGCTGTCCGCCCCCGCGTGACAGATTCAGTATACAACCTTGCCGGGCCAACTCCCGCCCGCATGTTCATTTTCTGTTTTCCGCCCAAAAATCCCCCGTGCCGTTTGTCATTCTTTTCACGAGCCGTGTGCGTCTGCCGAGAATAAAATACGGCGCCCCGGCAATCCCGGGACGCCGCAATGTACGGTATTGGTTCTGTTACTTGAGTTCCACTGATGCGCCTGCATCTGTCAGCTGCTTCATGATGGCATCTGCATCGGCCTTGGAAACTCCTGTCTTGACAGCCTTCGGGGCTCCGTCGACGAGGGCCTTGGACTCCTTGAGTCCGAGTCCGGTGATTTCCTTGACCGCCTTGATGACAGGCATCTTGGCTTCGCCTGCGTCTGTGAGGATGACGTCGAAGGACGTCTTTTCCTCTGCTGCAGGAGCTGCTGCTCCGCCTGCAGGTGCTGCAACTGCCGCTGCTGCGGCTGAAACGCCGAATTCATCTTCGATTGCCTTTACGAGCTCGTTGAGCTCAAGGACTGTCATGCCTTTGATCTCTTCGATCATTTTGGCTATATCTGCCATTTTAAATATCCTCCGTCAAATTTGTATGCGCCTTATGCGGCGTCTTTCTGCTGGTTTCTGATTACTGGGCGGCCGCTTCCGCGGTTTCTCCGGAATCCTGCTTCTTGGCTACTTCCGAGACCGCTCTTGCAAGCCTTGCTATCATTCCGTTCAGGGTTCCCGCCAGGATGCTGATGAGTCCGTCGCGGGACGGCAGCACTGCGAGTTCCTGGAGTTCGTCAACCGACACTACCTTTCCGTCGACAACTCCGCCCTTGAAATTGAAGTTCTTCTTGAGGCTGTCGGAATACTTCTTGAGTATCTTTTCAGGGGCTATCGGGTCAGAGCCGATCGCGATTGCCGTTGTTCCCCTGAGCAGATCCTTGAGCTCCGAATAGCCTGCAGCGTCCAGGGCGTGGCTGAGTATGGAGTTCTTGACCACTGAATACTCCACGTTCTCCCCGCGCATCTCGGAGCGCAGCTTTGTGTCGTCCTCGACATTGATTCCCTCGTAGTCCACGAGAACAACCGACGCCGCATCCTTTATCTTGCTTCCGAGCTCGTCCGCGAGCTTCTGCTTCTGTTCAAGTACCTTCTGATTGGGCATCTTTCTGTTTCACCTCCCTTTAATAAAATGGATATACAGATTTCAGCCCAAAAAATTTCCCCGGGGAAATCCCCGAGGAAATTGTGATGCCGTATCAAGTGCCTTTCGGCTTAAGCGGCTTTCTCCTCGGCGGGCGGTTTCCCATTGTACCGTTTCCGGCACCCGCTGTCTCAGGCTAAAACAGCATATAAACTATATAGCTGCACCGGCAGCCGTGTCAAGCTCACTGCTCCTGCGGGGCAGCGGTCTGGTAGCGCTGTGTTGCCACCTTGATTCCAGGTCCCATCGTCGCGCTGACTGTGCAGGAACGGATGTACTGTCCCTTGACAGCTGCCGGCTTGGCCCTGACGATCGCGTCGAGAACAGTGTCAAAGTTCTCCTGGAGCTTCTGGGGTCCGAATGAGGCCTTTCCGATGACGACGTGGATGATGTTCGTCTTGTCGAGGCGGTACTCTATCTTGCCTGCCTTGGCATCGTGGACTGCCTTGGCCACATCGGGAGTGACAGTTCCGGCCTTCGGGTTCGGCATGAGTCCGCGTGGTCCGAGGATCTTTCCAAGACGTCCCACGACACCCATCATGTCCGGGCTCGCGATGACTACGTCGAAGTCCATGAAGTTTTCCTTCTGGATCCTCTCGGCGAGGTCCTGCTCACCGACGATGTCTGCGCCGGCCTCTTTGGCCGCATTTGCAGCTTCGCCCTTTGCAAACACCGCTACGCGCACGGTCTTGCCTGTCCCGTTGGGCAGCACGACAGCTCCGCGGACCTGCTCGTCGGCGTGACGTGAATCGACGCCCATGCGCAGGTGAAGCTCTATGGTCTCGTCGAACTTCGCCTTTGCGGTCTTGCAGACGAGATCGAGTGCCTCGGCGGTATCATATGTCTTTGTCCTGTCGAACAGCTTCTGGCTGTCCTGGTAATTCTTCCCGCGCTTCATCTTACTTTGCCTCCTCAACAGTTACGCCCATGCTCCTGGCCGTGCCTGCCACCATGCTCATGGCGGCCTCGAGGCTGGCAGCATTGAGATCCTTCATCTTGATCTCTGCGATCTTCTTGAGGGATTCGCGGGACAGTTCCGCAACTTTATTCTTGTTCGGCTCGCCCGATGCCTTTTCGATGTTGCACTCCTTCTTGATGAGGACTGCAGCAGGCGGCGTCTTGGTTACGAACGTGAATGAGTGGTCGGCGTATACGGAAATCACGACCGGGATGATCATCCCCATGTCGTTCTTTGTGCGCTCATTGAACTCCTTCGTGAACGCCATGATGTTTACGCCGTGCTGGCCGAGAGCCGGTCCTACCGGAGGAGCCGGAGTCGCCTGGCCTGCAGGTATCTGCAGCTTGATGAATGCTTCTGGTTTCTTTGCCATAATTCAGAATCCTCCATTTGTGGTTAAGCGAAATGATGAAAATTTCATTTCTCCCACGGATCCCTCGCGGGATCCTCTGACATTAAGCCCTTCTGCAGGGCGGTCATACTTTTTAGACAGGCGTCACGCCTGAGATGTCAAGTTCGGCGGTGGTTTCCCTTCCGAACATCGAGACCTTGAGCTTCACCTTCTGGTGCTCCTCATCGATCCCTTCCACGACTCCGATGTATCCGGCGAGAGGTCCTTCGTTGACCTTTACGCTGTCTCCTATCGAATAATCGACATCGACTGTGTTCATCCCGACTCCGAGCTTGTCTATCTCCTCGTCAGAAAGCGGTATCGGCTTGTTTGCCGAACCAACAAAGCCGGTCACTCCTCTCGTGTTCCTCACGATATACCAGCTCTCGTCGGTCATCACCATCTTTACGAGCACATATCCTGGAAACAGCCTGCGCTCGATCTCCTTGCGCTTGTTGTCGCTGACCTCGATCACCTTTTCGGTCGGGATGCGCACTTCCTGTATGTAGTCATGAAGCCTCTGGTTCTCGACCATCTTCTCGAGATTGGTAGCGACCTTGTTCTCATAACCGGAATACGTGTGGACTACGTACCACTTTGCTTCCTGCTTTGCCATCTGTCTGCCTCAGCTCGTAAATATAATGGCGCGGATCCAGCTGAACAGGGCATCTATTCCCCAGACGACAACTGCCACTATAAGCACGCAGGCGAGGACGACAACCGCATTCTTCCAAACCTGCTTCCAGGTAGGCCACACGATCTTGCGGTATTCTCCCCTTGTGTCGCGGAGAAACTTTCCGATCCTCTTGAAGAGGCCCGGCTTTTTCTTCTTCTGCTGCTTGGAGCCGGAAGCCTGCTTCTTGTCACTAGCCTTGTCTGCCATCTTACTTAGTCTCTCTGTGAAGAGTGCGCTTCTTGCAGTGCGGGCAGTACTTCTTTATCTCGAGCCTGTCCGTATTCTTTTTCTTGTTCTTTTCAGTGGTATAATTGCGGTTCTTGCACTCAGTGCATGCAAGGGTAATTGTAACTCTCATTCTTTCGGCCCTCCCATTTCAAAGCCTCCCTCTGCAGTCCTGCGCCGTTCATTTATGGCGCAAAAAAATAGACCTGCTAAGAGGTACTAACACTATATTGTATGGTCGGATTTTTGTCAACAGCGGATTTTTAATAATCCCGCAGGCACGGCATCCGGTCATGCGGCGCGTGGCAGTTTGATTGTGGACAGTCCTGCAATCTGATATTATTATAAAACATTGAAATTTATGCAAGCCCGCCGTGATTATTCTCACCTGAGGCAGTCCGTGGCGGCCTGCGATGGAGGCGGTTCCTTTGAGTACACGCAGCATAGGGATTCTTTTCGGCGGTGTGTCATCAGAACACGAAGTATCCTGCGTATCAGCGGCATCCATAGTCGACAACATCGACCGGGATCTCTTTGATATTTATCCCGTAGGGATAACTGCCGACGGAAGATGGCTCCTGACCACAGGAAATACCGATGAAATGCGCTCAGGAAAATGGGAAAAGGACCCCTCCTGCGAGCCAGCCGTGATTTCCCCGGACAGGTCGGTTCACGGCCTCTATGTATCGGGAAGAAACCCCAGGACGATCCGCCTGGATGCAGTATTTCCAGTACTGCACGGCAAAAACGGCGAGGACGGAACCATGCAGGGCCTCCTCGACATATCAGGAATCCCATACGTTGGATGCGGTGTGCTTTCATCCGCGCTGTGCATGGACAAGATCGCAGAAGCCATTATGCTTGAAGCCTCTGGAATAAAGCACGCAGAATGGGCTGCGGTATACCCGGAGGACATGGATTCAGGCAGTTCTTTAGTGGAAAGGCTTGAGGAAAAGCTCGGCTACCCGATGTTCGTAAAGCCGGCCAATGCCGGCTCCTCAGTGGGGATCTCCAAGGTTCATTCCCGCACAGAGCTGGTTCCTGCCCTCGAACTCGCATTCAAATACGACTGCAAGGCGATAGCCGAAAAGGCTGTTGTCGGCAGGGAGTTTGAGGCGGCCGCCTTCGGAAGCGGCGCGGACGTGTTCGTGTCTGATGCCGCCGAGATAAGGCCGAGAAACGAATTCTACGACTATGAGTCCAAATACATCAATGCGAGCGAGACTGTCCTCCCGGCTGAGATGAGCAGCGAGCTCTCAGAGCATCTTAAAAAGACAGCAGCTGCCGCCTACAGGGCACTGGGCTGCAGGGGGATGGCAAGAGTCGATTTTC
>JBMNPE010000009.1:0-30662 GCA_050943435.1 Oscillospiraceae bacterium
TCGCATCCTGGGGCTGTATTCGGTCCCAAGGGTTTGGCTGTTCGCCAATTAAAGCGGTACGCGAGCTGGGTTCAGAACGTCGTGAGACAGTTCGGTCCCTATCTGTCGTGGGCGCAGGATATTTGAAGGGAGCCGTCCCTAGTACGAGAGGACCGGGACGGACGCGCCTCTGGTGCACCAGTTGTCATGCCAATGGCACAGCTGGGCAGCTATGCGCGGACGGGATAAACGCTGAAAGCATCTAAGCGTGAAGCCCACCCTAAGATGAGATATCCCACTGATTCAATCAGGTAAGACCCCTTGCAGACTACAAGGTGATAGGTACACGGTGTAAGTGCAGCAATGCATTGAGCCTGCGTATACTAATCGGTCGAGGGCTTGACCTCATCCAGAGGTTCGCCAGGACCCTGCCGAAACAGGAAAAATTCTTTGAATCAATGTTCGGTTTTCCGGGTACATGCCCCGGGTGCACATGCACCATTAGCTCAGTTGGTAGAGCAACTGACTCTTAATCAGTGGGTCCCGGGTTCGAATCCCTGATGGTGCACCACGAGGTGGCCCGATGGTCAAGTGGTCAAGACGGGGGCCTCTCACGCCCCAATCGGGAGTTCGACTCTCCCTCGGGTCACCAGCAAAGATCCTTATAAACTGAATACTTTACACAGGTTATCCGCTTCCCCAAAACGGAAGCTTTTAACACCACGACCGGTACTGTTAACGCCCAGGATCACCCGTTCCCATCCCGAACACGGAAGTTAAGCTGGGTCGTGCCGAAGATACTTAGCTGGAGACGGCTTGGGAAAATAGGTAAGCGCCGGTCCTTAATATTCCTCCTTAGCTCAGTCGGTAGAGCATGCGGCTGTTAACCGCAGGGTCGTCCGTTCGAGCCGGACAGGGGGAGCCAGATATAGCGCATATGCCGAAGAGGCATGGCGCTATATTTTTTTTGTTCAAAACACGGAACATGAAAAAGCCCGGTGCATGCCATTCGGCACACACCGGGATGATGTACATTAACTGTTGAAAAATCAGAAGCAGAACTTGTCGAAATGGCCGTCGCCGTACTGGAACTCTGCATAGCCCTCCGAAATATAGAATGTGGCCATCCTGTTTCCGATCTCCCTTGTATACAGCTGGGCCAGTTCCGGCTCGTTCTTGAGGAATGCTTCCCAAACCTCCTGCCTGTCGTCGAAGACTGCCTTTCCGCGGACCCTCAGAAAGGTGCCGTCGCCGGCGCAGGTGCAGAACTCTATGTTTGGATTCGCTCTCACCTGCCTGTAGCTCTCCTTGAAATCCCCCATGCCCATATAGATTTTGTCCTCCAGTTCGATAATGGAGCCGAATGGGCGGACCCTGGGTGAATCCCTGTCGACAGACGCAAAGTACAGGACGGGGTTCTTGTGGACGAAATCGAGGATCTTTTTAATCTGTTCAGTCATATCGGATGCCTCCCGTTATTGAATGATGTAAATCCTTTCATAGGCCGAAGTGCCGTCTTCCGCAGTGATGTAAACTGTGACAAAGTCGTCGAAAAGGCTGCTCGAATTGAGATGATAGTCAATGGTGTAGGATTTGCCGGAAGTCTCAACTGTCAGGTTGTCCGGAGTGAACATCCCGCCGTTGCACTGGAGGTAATATGTGCCGTCGCCTGACACTTTGACTTCTGTAGTGTCCTTGCTGCCTGCAGTGCTCGTGTAGGTTACCGAAAGCAGTGAAGCATTGGATGAGGCGTCAGAGGTCTCTGTTACCCATATCGGATTTGAGCAGGCATATCCCTGGGACGTCCCCCCGTCGGATGCCTCAGCCGTAACTACCATTCTGTAGAAGCTGCCCAGAACGGCATCGAGAGTGGTGCGCTCAGAATAGGAATAAAGCCCCTTGCCGGAGAGGTCGACGGTATAGACTGGTTCGGAAACCACATTTCCGGATTCATCCGTGCTCACCCTCAGGACTGTTATGGAGACGAGAGGAGTGTCGGAAACCGCGCCGACTGCGAGCGAAAGCGTGTCGCCGTCGACAGCTTCAATGGTGCTGCCCATTTCCTTGCCGGCGAGCCTGAAAGTAATGCGGGGCCCCGTGGAGGCATAGTAGCTGCCGCTGTTGACAATTAAAATCACGGACCTTTCAGTGACAGTGGTGAGATTTCCGCCTATGAACGCACTGCCGACATCGGAAGCAGATGACGCTGAGCTCCCTCCGGTGATGAACATCCTGCCGGAAGTTCCGGCATTTCTTGCATCCCACGCGGAGATGCCGGATGTCCATGCATCGCTTCCGTACTCGAGGCCCGGCTCGACTATCTCAATCCCTGATGCGTTAATTATGCTGCTGATTTCTGCGATCTTTTCCTCAATTGTTCCCACTGTGAACGGATGCGTGATGATCGCGGTAGCCCCCAGGCTGTATCCCTGGGTAACGGCATCCTGGTATGTCCAGGTGCTGTATACGCCGTTCCACTGGCCGTAATTGGTTGAGGGCAGGTCCCTGTCCTCCGGATATCCGAGGAAGAGGACGTCGTCGCTGTCGGATAACAGCTCTGCAGCGGGGAGTATGCAGAATCTCGTGGAGCCTGCGATATCCGAAACGTCGGGGGCTTCACCTATATCCGAGATTCCTGTGCTTCCCATGAACGAGAATCCGCTGTCAAGGGCTGTCTGGGCCATTTCCTCGGCCGCCGGGTAGCTCCCGTCAGTCGAGGTGAGCACATGCAGATCGCCCGTGTAAGTGCCCGTGCCGAGCACATCGATATATTCGCTGGTGCCTGATACCTCGGTGGTTCCGTCTGAATTCACGGCCGTTATCCGGTGCCTGCCTCCCTGTGTGGCTATGACACTGACGTCGACAGTTGACGATCCCCCTGCCGGGATGCTCTCAACGCTGATTTCGTCTCCGTCCGAGAATATGAACCCGTCGGACGAGAGGGAAAGAGTGCAGGCTTCCGATGCTGAAGATCCGCTGTTTGTGACAGTCAGCTGGACGGTGAACTTGGTTCCGACTGCCCTGAGGCCGAGATCGTTGAGGTTTTCGGTGCCGTTGAGGGATGCCGCGTCTATGTTGGATTCGAGGCCTGAGGCACCGCTCCAGGTCACTGAGGCCTTAGGAGCCTCTATGTACAGCGTGCAGCTGTCCAGCGTGAGCCCGCCGAGATCGACAGAATCTGAACGTCCGCTGCGGAGAACCACGGTGCCGTTGGAGAAGCAGAGGCTGCCCGAGCTTGTGTCAAAGTTTACAAGAGATGCATCCAGGTATCCGTCGAAGGAAGTGTCAATGTCAAGAACTATGTCCCCTTCGATCTTGATCGTATCTCCCGGGAGCAGGGACGGGTGCTTGAGATATGCGGCGAGAGTGAGGTCATCAGACACAGTGTACTCATGTCCGCTGCCGTTGAGTGTCCTGTTCTCTGCTGCATAGTAGTGGTTTTCTATGGCTATTTTTTCGCTGATGAGCGAATATCCTATCATTCCTGCGGCTGCTATGAAGATTATAACTGCCGCGATTATCAGCATTCTCGAAGTCTTTTTCCGCTTGGATTTCTCCTTTTTCCCGGAAGACTTCTTCCCGCTGCGTGAGGGATCCTTGGGCCCTTTTCCGCCGCCATTCCCCGAGGAATTTCCCGACCCGGCTTCAGGGGCAGAGGAAACCTTTGAGTCATCCGCTGGCTCAGTTTCATGAGATGCAGTCCCGTGGCTGATGCTCTGATGTTCGTGTTCTTCAGCGGTCTTTTTGAGTGCCTGGGCCCTGAGCGCTGCCTTTTCAGCCTCGATGCTTGCCTCTTCGGCTGCCCTGCGTGCGGCTTCTGCCGCCCTCTCAGCCTCGGAAGCCTCTCTCTCGGCTTCTTCGCTCTCCTTTTTGAGGGTCTCTGTTACAGATCCCTGCCCTGAACCGGCTTCCGCTTCAGCTTTCTTTCTTGCCTTTATTTCAGCAATGCGTTCTGCGATCGCCTGCAGTTCTTCATCGTCGCTCAAATAGCCCTTCTTATCGTCAGCCATAGCAGATCCTCCGCTGCAGTGAATTTGGCACAGGTGCTGATCTTTCAGCAGATGATACATCATTATAGCATAATGTATTATTTCGAAAATCAGAGAGGTCCGTCAGAATAAAGTACAATTCAATGGACAGTAAATATGATTTGCTATATAATGCGTATCAAAAGCATTTTGTCTATATTTGGAGGGGGACATATGGCAGGCAATGCCAACTCGAAGCTCAAGATACTCTATATCATGAAGTATCTGGAAAACGAGACAGATGAAAATCACGGCGTGACGATGGAGCAGATCCTGAAGTACCTCAGAACCTGCGGGATAGATGCAGAGAGGAAATCCATTTATTCCGACATTGATCTTCTAAAGGAATTCGGGATGGACATAGGGAGCGAGAGACAGGGGAGGTCCACTATCTACAAGCTCCTCAGCAGAAAGTTCGAAGTCCCGGAGCTCAAGCTTCTCGCTGACGCAATCGGGTCCTCCAAGTTTGTCACCATGAAGAAGAGCGTCCAGCTCATTGAGAAGCTCTCGGGCGAAGCCAGCGTCTATGATGCCGCCAAGATAAAGCGCGAGGTGTTCGTCGACGGCAGGATAAAGACCATGAATGAGAGCATCTACTACAGCGTGGACTGCATACACAATGCTATACAGACCAACAAGAAGCTCGGATTCAAATATTTCGACTATTCAATGGAAAAGCAGCGCGTGTACCGCAAAAACGGAAACGACTACTTTGTGACCCCGGTGGCGCTGCTGTATGCAGATGACAACTACTACCTGGCCGCCTATACAAAGGAGCGCAACAAGGTCCACAACTACCGGGTGGACAGGATGGTCCAGGTATATGTCACAGATGAGGACGGGGACGACAACGAGGTGATACGGGCCTTTGACGCTGCAGAGTACATGAAGGAGCAGTTCTCCATGTTCGGCGGGATAAGGCAGAAGGTCGACATGATGTTCGACAAATCCCTTGTAAACGTGGTGGTGGACAGGTTCGGCACGGATGTGATAATGGAAAAGGTGGACGACGAGAGGTTCATCGTACACATCAATGTCGAGGTTTCACCGGCTTTCTTCGCGTGGGTGTTCATGTTCGGCAACAAGGCCAAGCTGATAGGTCCGGAGGAGGTCGTAAACTCGTTTGACGCCATGCTGTCCATGGTCACCGGTTCTTACAGCTGAGCTTTTATTATCAGGATATTAATAACACCCGTCGGAAAATTCCCGACGGGTGTTCTTCTGCTTATCCGCTGTCACCCAGCGTCTCTGTAGGCGATCCTGGGCTTCTCTGTGATGTGGATGCCCTCATCGGAGTCTCCGCAGCCGTCAAGGTATTCATCGTCCCAGTCTACATTGAAGACGAATGCCAGCGAAGCCATGAAGTCGTAAAATCTGTTCTTTTTGTTTTTCATCTCGAATGCCTCCATCCGAAGATCCGGTCTGCCCGTTTGAAGGGAAAATGTCCGGCTGCAGGGTATCTCTTTTCTTTACAATTAAAGAATAGCAGGACATATGTACCAAGAAACGGACTTTAAAAGCAATTTATGGCATTTTGATACAGACTGGGGAAAATGTGATATACTCACCTGTACGGTTCCGGCGCCTTAAGACCGGGCTGACACAAAAAATTATCATCTGGAGGGTGACATGCGCTACGTAGTTACCGGGGCAATGATACTCAACGATATGGAGTACGCCGACGGGCACAAGGTAAAGGGCTTTCTTGGCGGAACAATCTACTCTTTCAACGGGATCAAGCCGTATACCGACGACGTGCTTTTCGTGACAGTGGTCGGACCGGATTACGACAAGGAGATCGGGGACTACTTCAGGACAAACGGCATCTCGTTTGACGGAATTATCGTCGGTGTGCCGAAAACCCAGTATTCGACGGTCAAGTACAAGCCTTCCGGGGAGTGGAAGGAATATTCCATCTACGGCGAGGACTACTGGGCTGAGTGGTCAGAGCTTTCGAAGCTGACGAAGGACCGCGTCCTCCCTCACATATCCTCCGATACAAAGGGAATCTACATGGAGGCTTCGGCCAAAGGCGCGGAATACTGGAATTACATCGACGACATAAGGAAGAAGGCTCCCGGAGTAAATATCATGTGGGAGGTCTATACTTCCGACACTAACGACCACTCGATGGAAGACGCCGTAATCAAAAGGGCGAGGTCCGTCGACATGTATTCCCTCAATCTGCCTGAATCCATGAATCTCTTCGGGACAAAGAGCGAGGAGGAATCCATACAGAGGATCAAGGAGATAGGCGTCCCGTGCTTCTTCCGCTGCGGGACGAAGGGAGCCTATATGATCCAGGACGGTAAGGCGTGGTTCTCCCCGTCGGTAGGCACAGAGAACAGCGTAGATGCTACAGGGTGCGGGAACTGCTCGACCGCATGCTCCCTCTACGGGTATACCGAGGGATTCCATCCTCTCAAGACCGTGATATACGCGAATATCGCTGCATCTCTCAACGCCGCGCAGTACGGCCCCTATCCGCACTACACGAAGGAGCTTAGGGAGAAGATAGTGAAAGAGGCAAATGAGATGTTCGATTCACAGATAAAGGATCCAATCTGCCTGTAACAGCAGAGAAAAGCTGCGCCTGGGGACTTCAGTCAGTCTCCAGGCGCTTTGATTTCAACTGTTTTAGTCGCGATCTTCTCGGCGAACGACCTGTCATGCTCCACGAAAATCATCGTTGGCTTCTGGTCCAGAAGAAGTTCCTCGATCTGGATCCTGGAGAACAGGTCTATGTAGTTGAGCGGCTCGTCCCAGATGAACACGTTAGCAGTTTCTGAGAGGCTCTTCGCTAGGAGCACCTTCTTTTTCTGCCCTTCGCTGTAGCTCCCCATGTCTTTTTCGAACATGTCCCGTTTAAAATCGAGCTTCCTGAGTATTGTCATGAACAGGGTCCTGTCGATTCCGCTGGCTTCGGCGAATTCCTTGAGGCTCCCCTCCAGAAAAGACGTGTCCTGCGGGAGGGAGGAAATGACGATCCCGCTTCTCACGGAGATCTGGCCGCTGTGCTCTATGCCGGCCCCTTCTATGAGCTTGATGATGCTGGATTTGCCGCATCCGTTTCTCCCAGAGAGCAGGAGCCTGTCGCCTTCCGAAAGCCTGAAATCGACTCCTTCGAAAATCCTGCGGCTGCCATATGTGATTGAGAGGCCGTGTGCCTCGATGATCGGGCCGCTCCGGTTTGGAATCAGGTGCATCTTGAGGGGCTCGTTCTTCTCAATGTTCTTTAGAAGGGCCGATTTTTTCTGTATGTCGGCCTCCCTGCGGTTTCTGGCGGAAATAGAGCGCTTCATCATCTTGGCGGACTTCCTGCCTATATACCCGCGGTCCTGGGATGAGTCGGAGCTCCTGTGATATTTTGACGACTCCACTCTGGAAGCCCATGTCGAGGTCTGTTCCGCTGATTTCTCCAGACGGCTGATCTCCTTCTCTAGCCTGCTGTTTTCCGAGGCCTCAAATGCATCCGTCCTGTTCTTGTTTTCCCACCACGAGGAGAAATTTCCACGCTGGACAGTTATTTTTGTCCTCTCGATAGAGAGGATGTGGTCTACGCAGGAATCCAGAAAGGAACGGTCGTGGGATACGACGATAAACCCCTTCTTTGTGCCGAGATAGCGGCTCACGGCCTCCCTCGCCCTCATGTCGAGGTGGTTTGTGGGCTCGTCGATGAGCAGGAAGTTGTTTTCCTTGAGAAACATCACGGCGAGCATGACCTTGGTCCGCTCGCCCTGGCTGAGTGTCCCAAACGGCATGTACAGCACCGAGCTGTCCATGTCGAGTAGGGAGACCTCCCGGACGAGCTTCCATTCCTGGAAACCGTCCACATATCTCTCGGCCATGCTGAACGAATCCTCGTCCCGGTCAGGGGCCTCGAAGGGGAAATAGTCGAACCGGGCATCGGAGGTTATGGTTCCCGAGTAGGGGTATTTTCCCATGAGGAGATTGAGGAACGTGGTCTTACCCTTTCCGTTCCTCCCAATAAGCCCCAGTTTCCAGTCGGTGTCGATTGTAAATGAGACGTCGTCAAAAATCAGGTCCGGATTCCCCTCGTATCCGAAGGTGAGTCCGGAGACTTTTATCATTGACATCCTATAAAAACTCCGATTTATATAAGGCCGGCAGCGCAGGCAGAGGCTGACTTAAGCCTGGGAATCCTCTTCCTCGGCTTCCGCCTCCGGCGCCGGCTCCGGTTCAGGCTTTTTCTTAGGAGTCTTGCCGGCCATCTTGGCTGCGCCTTTCATGAAGTCGTCCCACTGCCGCTTGCTGCGTATCGTTATGAACTTGCTGTCGTAATCCTGTCCGACGTCGCGGATAATGAGGCCTACAGGGCCCTTCCTGTCGAGGAATAGAGCCTGCATCGCCCTCCCGAAGCCTGCGTGTGCCTTGAGGGCACCAACAGCGCATTTGAAGGAAGACGGGGCAAGCATCAGGCACATGTCGGACGCGTGCAGCTGCTTGTCGAAATCCTCGTATTCGCCTATCCCATGAACCAGCCAGGGACCGTCCTCTTCCCAGATCGTCTCCATGGCCGCTTCCTCAGGCGACGTAATTTCATATCCGAAAAGCTTTGAGAGCTTCTCCGCCGCTTTTTCGGACCCCGAATAAGGATATCCAAATACAGATATTTTCATTTTTCCCTCTGGGTCTCCTCAGACATTGAAGCGGAACAGTGCAATGTCCCCGTCCTTCATGACATAATCCTTTCCCTCGCTTCTCACGAGGCCCTTCTCCTTTGCCGAGAGCATGGTGCCGCATGCCTTCAGGTCATCAAAGGACACTATCTCGGCTCTTATGAAGCCGCGCTCGAAGTCGGAGTGTATCTTTCCGGCAGCCTGCGGCGCTTTTGTCCCATTCTTTATCGTCCATGCCCTGCATTCGTCAGCTCCGCAGGTCAGGAACGAGATAAGCCCCAGCAGGTGGTAGCTCGCGGTTATCAGCCTGTCGAGCCCTGTCCCGTTTATCCCGAGTTCGGAGATCATCTCCTGCCTGTCGGCCTCATCCATGCCGGCCATCTCTTCCTCTGCCTTTGCACATATCGGGACGACTTCCGAGCCGTCCGCGGCGGCGTGGTCGCGTACCTGCTTGTAGAACTCAGAGTTCTCCGGGTCCCCGAACAGGTCGTCCTCGGAGAGGTTGGCGGCATAGATCACGGGTTTTGCCGAGAGCAGCTGCAGGGAATCCATCATGGCGCGCTCCCAGTCGTCCGAAAGCGGAATGGATCTCGCGTTCTTCATCTGGTTGAGCCAGTCGCGGACGCGCTTCATGAAATCGAGTTCCTTCTGGACGCTCTTGTCGCCCTTGACTGCCTTTTCCGCCTTGTCGATGCGCTTCCCGAGCACCTCGAGGTCGGACATTATGAGCTCGCAGTCGATTATCTCGATGTCCCTCACGGGGTTGGTGTCTCCCATCACGCTGATGACCTTGTCGCCGGTAAAGCACCTGACGACGTGGATTATCGCATCGACTTCCCTTATGTGGGAGAGGAATTTGTTGCCCAGGCCCTCTCCCTCGCTGGCTCCTTTGACAAGCCCGGCTATGTCGACGAATTCGATTGTCGCATACGTGGTCTTTTTGGGATTGTAAAGGCCGGACAGCCAGTCGAGCCTCTCGTCGGGCACGGTGACCATTCCTATATTCGGTTCTATGGTGCAGAAGGGGTAGTTCTCCGCCGGGATTCCCGCCTTGGTGACGGCGTTGAAAAGTGTGCTTTTCCCCACATTCGGAAGACCTACAATACCTAGCTTCATCTGCCTTGATACCTCTTACATGTGTAATGAAAAATGTCTTTAAATCGACGAAAAAAATTATATATCCTCCGGCTACCCTAGGCAAGGAACACGGGCTTCATGACTGCGGCCGGGCATTTTACAATCCGGCCCTATTAATATATTATCTTATTTACAAACCTTAAAAAGCCGTTGTTCAAAATGCGGCAACACTTATGGGATAACATAAATTCCCGTAATTTTCGGATGTTATGGAGGATGACATGGCCGATAAGATTTTGGTTGTAGACGACGAAAAGAATATATGCGAACTTCTGAGGCTGTACCTGGTCAAGGAGGGATATGAGGTCCTTATTGCCTACAACGGCGAAGATGCCGTCAAGATAGCCAAGGAGCAGAAGCCCTCTCTTGTCCTTCTCGACATCATGATGCCGGGAATGGACGGATGGGAAGCCTGCAAGAAGATCCGCGAGCAGAGCCAGATACCGGTGATCATGCTCACTGCGAAGGGCGAGACATTCGACAAGGTGATGGGGCTGGAGCTCGGTGCCGACGACTATATTGTAAAGCCGTTCGACACAAAGGAAGTCGTCGCCAGGATAAAGGCCGTCCTTAGGAGATACCACAAGGACGAAGACGACGGCGAGATAAACTATGACAAGCTCAGCGTGAACATCACGAAATACGAGCTCAAGGTGGACGGCAAGGTGGTCGACACCCCGCCCAAGGAGCTGGAGCTGCTGTACCACCTCGCAAAGAACCCGAACAGGGTGTTCACGAGGGACCAGCTGCTCGACGAAGTATGGGGATTCGAATATTTCGGAGACAGCAGGACGGTTGACGTCCACATCAAGAGACTGAGGGAAAAACTGGAAGGAGTATCCGATCAGTGGTGCCTCAAGACAGTCTGGGGAGTCGGGTACAAATTCGAAGTAAAGACGCCGAAGGACAGCGAGAGCAATAGTTGAAAAAAAGAGGCCTTTTAAAAAAGCTTTATCTCCGCTACGCGTTCACGATCCTCATATGCACCGTGATACTCGGGGCGAGCATGATGGGGCTGTGCGTGCAGTATTTCGGCCAGTCCATAAAGAACGACCTCGGAATCAGCGCGAGGCTCGGTGCCTCGACCATGGCAGAAGAGCTCTCCGACACGGGCGGCCTGTATGTCCTGTCGGATGAGATAGAATCCAAATTCGCTGTCATCGGTTCGGCATCAGAGAATACAGTGTTTTTCTGCGATACCGAGGGAACGGTAAAGCTCTGCTCTGATCTCGGAAACTGCGTGCACAAGGAAAAAGGAGTGCCTCAGAGCGCCTTAAGCAGGATAGTATCCGACGGATATGTTTCCGGGCAGGGGATGCTCAACGAGGAATTCACGGGCGGGCCGCAGTATTTCTACGGAGTCCCGCTTGTAATAGACGACACTCTCTACGGCTTCGTCTTCGCAATGGCGCCTGTGAGGGTGCTTTACGGATTCATGGCGAAGATAGGCGTCATCTATCTTATTTCTGTCTGCGCAATGCTGCTCATTGCCAGCTGCATTGTCTATGCGGAGACCAAGAACCTTGTGAAGCCGCTCACGGAGATGCAGGCTGCAGCCAAGGCCCTCAGCGAAGGGGATTTCACAGTCAGGGTTACGGAGACCGATGCGGACGACGAAATAGGGGACCTCGCCAGGAGCTTCAACAAGATGGCGGACTCACTCCGCGATCTGGAGGAATCGAGGTCGAGCTTCGTGGCGAATGTTTCCCATGAGCTCAGGACCCCGATGACCACCATCGGAGGCTATATCGACGGCATCCTGGACGGAACTATACCAAAGGACCAGCAGGAGCACTACCTCAAGATTGTGCTTTCCGAGGTGAAGAGGCTTTCGAGGCTCACGACGGAGCTTCTCAATCTCTCGAAGATAGAAGCGGGGGAGAGGGAGCCGAACATTGTCGTCCACAATGTGTGGGACACCATTGTAAACGTCATGCTGAGCTGCGAGCAGAGGATATCCGAGAAGAGCATACACGTTCCGGATTTCAATGCGGATGAGCCGGCATACGTGATGTGCGATCCGGACATGTTCCACCAGGTCATCTACAATCTCGTCGACAACGCGATCAAATTCACCCCTGAGAAAGGGGAGATAAAGGTCACTGTAAACCCGATGGAGGAAACGACCAGCATCGAGATAAGGAATACCGGTGCCGGAATTGCACCTGAGGACCTGGGAAGGATATTCGACAGATTCTACAAGGGAGACAAATCCAGGGCCATGGACAGGACGGGGACCGGACTCGGACTGTACATAGTAAAGAAGCTTGTAAACATAATGAACGGGAAGATCTATGCGGCAAGCACCCAGGGAGAGTATGCCGCGTTCACGGTGATACTTCAGAATCCTAAAAAGGAAGAGGAATCCGGCGGCAGGGACGGTCAGAAGCCCCTTCTCAAGAGGCGGAAGGGCCAGGGCCAGGAGCAGCACAGGTGAACCTGTTTTGAACGCTTCTGCGTTAGCTGTATAATAACAACCGGACAACACTCTTGACGGAGGATATTCTATGAACTATATAGCACCTTCCATTCTTTCCGGAAATTTCGCCTCTCTTGGCGATGACATAGAGGACGTGCTTGATAAAGGCGCCGACTGGATCCACTTTGACGTGATGGACGGGCATTTTGTGCCGAACATTTCATTCGGGATCCCCGTCCTGGCAAGCCTTTCGAAGTCAGTCAAGGCCTTCTACGACGTGCACCTGATGATAGACGACCCGCTCAAGTACGCCGAGGCTTTTGCCGAAGCCGGAGCCGACCTCATCACTTTCCACGTCGAGGCTCCATCTGACACAAAAGAGACAATCAGGAAGATAAAGTCCCTCGGAGTAAGGGCCGGCATCGCGCTGAAGCCTGCCACTCCCGCGTCCGAGGCCGCACCGTATATCGATGATGTCGACCTCGTGCTCGTCATGACAGTCGAGCCGGGATTCGGCGGACAGAAGTTCATGGAGGACATGTGCCCCAAGATCAGGGAGATAAGGAAGATGAGGCCCGACCTCGAATTCCTGGAGGTTGACGGGGGAATTTCCCCGAAGACAGCCCCTCTGACTGCACAGGCAGGCGCAAATGTTTTTGTGGCCGGATCGTCGGTATTCAAGGCAGAAGACAGGGCCGAAAGCATCTCGGCAATGAAGAACTGCTGAAAGCCGGGATGACCGGCGGCGCTTCTTTCTATGAAGGACAGATCTAAAAACCAAAGGGTGCTGCACCCGTCATACAGAGCGTGCAGGGACCAGATGCTCACGATGGTGATTCTGGCCGGCCTTGACGTGTTTCTCTATGGGCTGAGGCCGCTGATAATACTCCTGACTGCGGCAGCTGTTGCAGTCATATGCGACCTTCTGAATGCACTGCTCAGGGGATGGAGAGTGGATCCCACGGATCTCAGCAGCGTGTGTTACGCACTGATATTCGCCTTTATGATGCCGGCTTCATGCAACTACCTGATAGTCGTGTTCGGGTCATTTGTCACCGTGATGATCGGGAAGTGGGTCTTCGGAGGCTGGAAGGGGTATCCATTCCATCCGTCTGCCTTCGGGTTCACCGCTACGGCAATATGCTTTTCCGACAGGATATTCACATATCCGAAGACATTCACCAACCTGAGCCTGGGACTTGAGTGCACGGCAAAGCTGTACACCTCCCCGTCGCAGGCGCTCAAGCTAGGCGCGGTTCCGCTTGTGGACATATCCGATATGGTATCGGGAGACTACTGCGGCCCGATGGGGATGACATTTTTCCTCATTCTCGTGGCTGCAATGATCTTCCTCATCCTGCACAAGGAGTACGACTGGCAGGTGTCGGTGGCCTTCTACGTCGGCTGTGCTGTCTGGGCATTCATATTCCCGAGGATATCCGCCGGCAACCTCAAATCCGTTGTCTATGAGCTGCTTTCAGGAGGCATAGCGTTTTCTGCGGCGTACCTCGTAAACGAGCCGACCATAGTCCCGAAACAGCCGAAGGCGATGCTCGTCTACGGCTTCTTCCTCGGGATAGCTTCAATGATATTTTCCAGAATCGGGGTGTTCTCACTCGGCACTCCGTTCGCCCTTCTCCTTTTGAGCCCTCTGACCACATGGCTGGACAGGGTGTTCACGCCGAAGATCGTCATTACCGTAGGCGAGGAAGAGAACAGCATAGGGGAGGCAAAAGTCCCCGGAGCGGGAGAAGGAGGCGGAAATGAGCAGTAAGGGACGCAGCACTCGCCTGAACCGTTCGTTCAGCGATGCGCTCAAGGAAGACGTCATATTTGTAAACAACCCTGTGTTCATTTCCGGACTCGGGCTTGCTCCTCTGATAGTAGTCGTGAATTCCGTGAGGAGCGCAATCATAATCAGCATAGCCGTCGCGATAATGTCGATCATCACCAGGCCTCTGGCTTCCCTTTTGTGCATCAACCGTCCGCAGAGGGCCTGGCCGAGCCTGTACGTGCTTGTTGCGGCGATAAGCTATATTCCGGCCTTGATGCTGCTGGAGCAGCTGTACACCCTCAATTCGATAAGAATAGCAGTGGGACTCTACCTGCCCCTCCTCGCAGCCGACGAGATAGTGATCTCGAGATCGGCAATCCCGGTGAGGGAACCCATCGGCAAGGCATTTGTCCACGGACTGAACACTGCCATAGGATTTGCCGTTGCGGCATTTATAATTGGCGCACTGAGGGAAATGCTCGGCTCGGGCACTTTCATGGGCAACCCCATAGTGCTTGGGACCAAGTTCAGGCTGCTGACCACGGCAGGCGGAGGATTCCTTATAATCGGTCTTCTTGCGGCGCTGTGGCAGTATCTCGTCGGCATCTACAAGGATCTCGCTTCGAGGGGAGGGGATAAGAAATGAGGGACGTTCTTGCCAGCATCCTCTCATACATAATGCTCCTCATCACGGCGATGACGGTGGAAAATGCCGTGTTTGCGAGGGGGCTCGGGACCTCTATGCTGATTTCGCTGTCGGATGACACCACGGACACCCTGGCGTTCATGATCGTCCTCCTGGAGTGCATGACCCTCAGCGGGCTGTTCTACTGGCTGGTAAACCACTATCTCCTGAGCCTCATCTCATGGAAAAGATTCCTGAGGCCGCTTGCGGCAGCCATATGCATGGCCTCCTCGTTCTACACTGTGCTGCTTTTCAATGTGAAGAGGATGCCGCTGGAATTTGTCAAAAAGGCCGTGCCTGAGATGCCGACCGCGGGGTTCAACTCGCTCGTCATAGGGACGATATTCCTCACTGAGAACAGCAGGATGAACCTGCTGCAGACAATAATCTTCTCAATAGGCAGCGCAGTGGGCTATACGATAGCAGTATGCATGACGACGGAAGGACAGAGGAGGATACAGAATTCCTCAGTCCCAAAGTCATTCAGGGGCCTGCCTGTGACGCTGATATATCTCTCGGGCCTGTCAATGGCCGTTTATGCCCTGACCGGAAAGATTTTTTCCATCTGATCCGGCCGCGGGTTAACAAAATCGTAATTATTTATTAAATGTTTTTCTGAAAAATACCTTTATAGTTTAGATAATCCGGTTGCGGACAGTGGGCAGCCGGAGGAAAGTACAATTCCTCCTCAGATTATTGTACCTCCTTTTTGGAAAAGGACCGCGGCTGTGCCGCGGTCCCTTTCTTTGTACATAAATTGAGGAGCATATACCTGCGAAGCTCAGACAGTCCTGTTGAAATAGTGGGCAATTATCCAGTCTGCGCTGGGGACCCCGAGCCTCTTCATGTCGGCAGTGTTCCTCTTCTGTGAGAATTCCACCTCCACTGTCCTGGCATAGAAGCCTTCCTCGTCTGAGATTATGCCGCACAGGGCATTCGCCCCTTCCGGAACGCACCCGAGGGTGCCGAAGTCTATGATGTGCACGTCCCCGCTTTCATAGGAGCACGGGTCGTGATGGTGCCCGAAGAGAAGTATTCCCGGGCCCTCCAGGAATGTGCTCATATACTCGGGAGTCATGGGAGCCTTGACGTCTGCTCGCTTTCCCTCCGGGCACGGCCAGTGGGTCACCACTGCAGGCAGCCCTGCAAATTCGAAGCCGGACTGCGCTGGAAGCGAAGCGAGCCAGGAGCGGGATCCACCGGAAAGCCTCTCCAGCTGCCACAGGAAATGCTCTGCCGGAACCCTGGACGGAATTCCGATCTTTTCGGGACCTCCGGCAAGAACCAGGTCCTCGTGGTTTCCGCGGACGCAGGCCGTCAGGGGAAGAGACCTCACGAGGTTGACGCATTCCTCGGGCCTCGGTCCGAATCCGACTATGTCGCCGCATATTATGTATGAAGAGCACCCGCGCCTGCGGAGTTCTCCGACAGCCGCCTCGAGGGCAGGGAGATTCGAATGTATGTCGCAGATAACGCCGATTTTCATTTTGCCCTCCTGGGATGATGCATTTTCAACCGGAACTTCATCCAGAAATGCCTGAATTCATGGTAATATATTAATACACAAATCGAATTTTAATCACAAGGAGAATATTTATGGAACTCAAAGGATCAAAAACAGAAAAGAACCTGCAGGCAGCATTTGCCGGCGAGTCTGAGGCAAGGAACAAATACACCTTTTTCGCAAGCGTAGCCAAGAAAGAGGGATATGTCCAGATTTCCCAGATCTTCATGGAGACTGCAGAGAATGAAAGGGAGCACGCCAAGCTCTGGTTCAAGTACCTGGACGGAATAGGCGGAACACCTGAAAACCTCGACGCTGCAGCCGCAGGCGAAAACTACGAGTGGACCCAGATGTACCCCGAATTCGCCAAGGTCGCCGATGAAGAGGGATTTACGGAGATAGCCGCAAGATTCCGCGCCGTTGCAGCGATCGAAAAAACGCACGAGGAGAGATACAAGAAGCTCGCCGAGAACGTCAAGGACGGCAAGGTGTTTGAGAAGGACGGCGTTGTCGTATGGAAGTGCTCTAACTGCGGACACATCCATGTAGGCAAGAATGCGCCGGAGATCTGCCCCGTATGCGGACATCCGAAGGCTTATTTCGAGCTGAAGGCAGAAAATTACTGATTCCTGACAAAGACTAAAAGAAGCTCCTGAAGGAATTTTCCTTCAGGAGCTTTTTTAATGAGCACTGCGCTTATGCGGCATTTTTGGCCGGAGACGGGGCAGGGGGCTTGTTGTCCCCGTGCCTCACCATGATCATGGTGAGGAAGGAAATGAACACAGCCGCTGCCGCATAGAGGAAGAGCGGCCTGTATCCGAGCCTCTCCATTATTGCCCCGGATACTATCGGGGTGAGGGACTGCGCTGCCATTGAGAACGTGTAGTAATAGCCAGTGAATTTCCCAACGTCCGAGCTGTGGCACATCTCGACGACCATCGGAAGGGAGTTGACGTTTATTGCGGCCCATGCGACACCTACGAGAACGAACAGCACATAGAGTATCGGGGAGAAGCCGCCGCCTGAAAGAGTGTAGATATAGGCGAAGAGGAAGCATGCCGTGAGTAGGCCGACGCCTCCCATGATCGATTTCTTCCTGCCTATCTTGGCTGCGAGGAACCCTATCGGGAAATACGCGACTATCGCGCCTACGCTTCCGACGGTGAGGCACATGGAAGCCTCGCCAAGGGCCATGTCCCAAACGGCTTCGGCATATGTGGTGAACCATGTTGTCACGGCGTTGTAGCCGAAGAACCAGAAGAATATCGAAAGCAGGATGAATATTAGGCTCTTTCTGACATCCTTTGGGAGCTTTGTCGAGCTTCCCCCGGAAGACGCCACATCCTGTTCCGGATGGGCTTTTTCATAGGCCATGTTCTCCGCGGCGAGCTTGGGCTCGTTTATCGTCATGACGAGGACCCCGACGCAGACCAGCATTATCACAGCCACGATGGAAAACAGCGGTACGTAGTCTACATGGTCCAGGCCGCCGACCCTTGCGGAAGAATAGAGGAAGCTGGTTATTATAAGGTAGATTATTCCTCCAATGGCTCCCATCATGTTTATGACGGCGTTGGCCTGGGACCTCAGGGGCTTCGGCGTGACGTCCGGCATCAGGGCAACCGCAGGGGAGCGGTATAGCCCCATTGCCACCAGGAGCATCATCAGCACTACGGTGAATAGGATGATCTTGTATTCGGCAGGGGACTCGTAATAGCTGTTGTCGAGCACCGGGAGGAACATCATCAGCACCACGGCGGATACTGTCCCGACGATGATGAAGGGCATCCTCCTCCCGAGCCTGTTCCTGCTCCTGTCGGAGATCTTGCCGAACAGCGGGAGAAGGAACAGGGCGAGAACGTTGTCCAGGGCCATCAGTGTCCCGGACAGCGTCTTGTTCATGTGGAAAGTGTTGTTGAGTATCAGGGGGATGACGTTGTTGTACATCTGCCAGAAGGCGCAGATGGACATGAACGCCAGGCCTACGAGAAATGTCCTCTTGTAATTAAGCTTCATAAAGGATCATCTCCTTATATAAAAGGCAGTCAGTGCCTGTTTCCCGATTTCCTCACGGAAAACCCGAATCCGCCGAGGCTTCTTCCGAGCTCGACGTAGTCCCCGTGGGAATAGGAGGCGAGGTCAGCCCTTCCGTATCTCAGCTTTCCGCTTTCGTCGAAGAGCTCCTCCCTGGCAGTAGCCGCGACCACGTCTGCAAGGAACATGTCGTGGCTTCCGAGCTCTAACCTGTTAAATACCCTGCACTCGATTGACAGGGGAGACTCGTCGATGGTGGGCGGAGCCACGGCCAGAGACGAGACCGGCGTGAGGTGTGCCTCCTTAAACTTGTCCACGTCCCTGCCGGACCTGACTCCGCAGAAGTCAGCGGCCCGGACAAGGCTTCGGGATACGAGATTGATCACGAATTCTCCGTTTTCATCTATTTTCTGGTGCGTGAGCCTCGAAGGCATGAGGGAGATGTACACCCTCGGGGGCTTTGAGCACGCTACTCCGGTCCACGCCACGGTGCAGACATCAGGTGCATCTGCAGTGCCGCTCGTCACGAGGCAGACCGGCAGAGGCGACATGTATATGCCGGGAGACATTTCGATTCTTCCCATAAATTCCCTCCTTTTCCGGCTGAAAATCAAAGCCGGCAATTAAATTATCACAGCATTCGGCGGCAGTGTAAAGCCTCGGAAGCATGGGACCGCCATATAGGTCCCGGGCGGTGTATAATTCGGCATATGGAAACAAGATGCACAAAAAGCGATGTGGACATGCTCCTTGGGGAAGTCATATGGCAGGCTGAGAATATCGGGATCCCGGTCTCGGAACACATTTCACGCCGTGTCAGGATCAGCGGGAAGGCGACCTCAGGCTTCGGATCCTGCACAAAAAGAAAGAACGGGACATATGAAATAATGCTCTCCTCAAGGGTAGCGGAAGCCGGAGAAGGGGCTGTGAGGAATGTCCTTGCCCACGAGGTCCTTCACACCTGCCCGGGCTGCTCCAACCACGGAGCGCTGTGGAAAAGGTACGCCGCCATGATGAAGTCCGCATACGGGTACGACATAAGGACGAGGGCAGATCCGAAGGAACTCGGGGTCAGGACCGAGTACAGGTATTCAGTCGTGTGTCTTGCATGCGGCAGGAGGTATGAGAGGCAGAAGATGTGCCGCCTTATTAGGCACCCGTCGATGTACCGCTGCGTGTGCGGAGGACGCCTCAGGAGGGAAAGGTAATCTGCCGCAGAACAGCTTAAAATCAGTGTAAAACGGGGCTTTCAGGGGCCCTCCGTTTCTTTACACTATATGATTTGCGTGATAAAATTATCGTGTTCTCAGGCAGATTCTGTTGAGATTGCCTGTCTGAGAAGCTTTTTTGTGTTCTGACTCTGTACATCTTTAAAGGAGGATAAAAAGCAAAGTGGCACGCAAAATGATCACAATGGACGGCAATGAGGCCGCCGCACATGTGTCCTACGCTTTCACTGACGTAGCCGCCATTTACCCGATAACGCCTTCATCGGTTATGGCAGAGCACGTTGATGAATGGTCTGCAAAGGGACGCAAGAACATCTTTGGACATCAGGTAAAGCTGGTGGAGATGCAGTCCGAGGGAGGCGCCTCCGGCGCAGTCCACGGCTCTCTGGCAGCCGGAGCTCTGACGACAACCTTCACGGCTTCTCAGGGCCTTCTCCTCATGATCCCGAACATGTACAAGATAGCCGGTGAGCTCCTGCCGTGCGTCATTGACGTTTCAGCGCGCGCCGTAGCCACTCATGCTCTTTCAATATTCGGAGATCATTCCGACGTAATGGCCTGCCGCCAGACCGGATTTGCCATGATGGCATGCTCCAGCGTCCAGGAAGTCATGGACCTGACAGCAGTCTCCCACCTGTCCGCAATCAAGGGACGTGTACCGTTCCTCAACTTCTTCGACGGATTCCGCACTTCACACGAGATCCAGAAGGTCGAGGTATGGGACTACGACGACCTCAAGGACATGGTCGACATGGATGCTGTCCAGAAGTTCCGCGATTCTGCCCTCAATCCTGAGCATCCTGTTATGCGCGGCACAGCCCAGAACCCGGATATCTTCTTCCAGGCTTCCGAGGCTTCCAACAAGTACTATCAGGCAGTCCCCGGGATAGTCGAGGACTACATGAACCAGGTAAACGCCAAGATCGGCACCCACTATGCACCGTTCAACTACTACGGCGCACCGGATGCGGAGACGGTCATCGTGGCAATGGGTTCTGTCGCAGAGACCATAATCGAGACAGTCGACTACCTCAACAGCAAGGGCGGAAAGTACGGACTCGTAAATGTCCACCTCTACAGGCCTTTCTGCACGAAGAGATTCCTCGCAGCCCTTCCGAAGACCGTCAAGAACATAGCTGTCATGGACCGCACGAAGGAACCCGGATCCAAGGGCGAGCCTCTCGCACTCGACGTAATAGCGGCAGTGCGCGGATCCGAATTTGATTCAGCAAAGATCGTTTCCGGACGCTACGGCCTCGGCTCCAAGGACACGACTCCTGCCCAGATAGCTGCGGTGTTCAAGAATGCTGAATCCGCAGACTCCAAGGAGAAGTTCACAGTCGGCATCGAGGACGATGTGACCGGACTGTCCCTCAAGGTTGAGGACATCGAGGACACGACGCCCAAGGGAACGACGAGCTGCAAGTTCTGGGGCCTCGGCTCCGACGGAACTGTCGGCGCGAACAAGAACTCCATCAAGATCATCGGAGACCACACCGACATGTATGCGCAGGCATACTTCGATTATGACTCCAAGAAGTCCGGCGGCGTAACGGTTTCCCACCTGCGCTTCGGAAAATCCCCGATACATTCCACGTACCTCATCAACAAGGCCGACTTCGTAGCGTGCCACAACCCGGCCTACATCGGAAAGTACGACATGGTCGAGGACATCAAGAAGGGCGGCACGTTCCTCATCAACTGCCAGTGGGATTTCAAGGAGCTCGAAGCTCATCTGCCCGCCAAGGATAAGAAGTACATCGCCGAGAACGGCATCAAGGTATACACGATCGACTGCAACGTCATCGACAAGAAGCTCGGACTCCGCGGAAGGGTCAACACAGTTCTGCAGTCCGCGTTCTTCAAGCTCGCGGGAATCATCCCCGAGGACCAGGCAATCGTCTACATGAAGGAAGCCGCAAAGGCGACCTACGGACGCAAGGGCGACGACGTCGTAAAGATGAACTACGACGCTATTGATGCCGGAAGCCAGTCCATAGTCAAGATCGATGTTCCCGACTACTGGAAGGATTCCACGGAAGCAGTTGAGAAGGAGACTGTGGAAGCAAGGTCTGAGGACGTCAAGAAGTATGTTGAAGACGTTCTTATCCCTGTCAACCACAAGCGCGGCGACAAGCTGCCGGTATCCACATTTGTGGATCTCGCAGACGGACATGTCCCGACCGGGACATCCGCATATGAGAAGCGCGGAATCGCTGTAAACGTCCCCGAATGGAATCCTGAAAAGTGCATTCAGTGCGCATTCTGCGCATATGTGTGCCCGCACGCCGTCATCCGCCCGGTGGCGATGACGGAGGAAGAGCTCAAGAATGCCCCGGCAGGAGTAAAATCCGCCACGATGATGGGACTTCCTCAGCTCAAGTTCGTTATGACTGTTTCACCGCTGGACTGCACAGGCTGCGGAAGCTGCGCAAATGTCTGCCCGGGCAGGGGCGGGGAGAAGGCTCTCACGATGAAGCCCGCTGTGGATCAGATGGATCAGCAGAAGGTTTTCGAGTACGGCCTCGGAATCGGAGAGAAGCCGGAAGTCAAGGAAAAGTTCAAGGGGAACGCCGTCAAGGAATCCCAGTTCCGCAAGCCGCTGCTTGAGTTCTCAGGCGCGTGCGGCGGATGCGGCGAGACTCCGTATGCAAAGCTCGTAACACAGCTCTTCGGAGACAGGATGATCATAGCGAACGCCACCGGATGCTCCTCTATCTGGGGCGGAAGCGAGCCGGCCTGCCCGTACACGGTCAATGACCGCGGATTCGGTCCTGCATGGGCGAACAGCCTGTTCGAGGACAATGCCGAGTACGGACTCGGAATGTGCATAGCTGAGAACGTACGCCGCAACCACGCTGTCGACGACATCAAGGCCTTCGCAGAGAAAGTCAGCGGAGATGCCGACAAGACAGCGGTCATCAAGGCCTATCTCGACACCCTCGATGACGGAGAGGCGAACAGGAAGGCTACCGACGACCTCGTGGCGATGCTCGAGAAGGACGGAAGCGCCGAGGCCAAGGAACTGCTCAAGAGCAAGGATGTATTCGCAAAGAAGTCCATCTGGGCGTTCGGCGGAGACGGCTGGGCCTATGACATCGGATTCGGCGGACTCGACCACACCCTCGCCAGCGGCGAGAACATCAACGTCCTGGTATTCGACACGGAAGTCTATTCCAACACAGGCGGACAGTCATCCAAGTCCACTCCTGTCGGAGCAGTCGCACAGTTCGCGGCAGCCGGCAAGGAGACAAAGAAGAAGGACCTCGCTTCCATCATGATGAGCTACGGATACGTGTACGTGGCACAGGTGGCAATGGGAGCCGACATGCAGCAGACAGTAAAGGCTATAAAAGAAGCCGAGTCCTACAACGGACCTTCCCTCGTCATCGCGTATGCGCCGTGCATCAACCACGGAATCAGGGGCGGCATGGTTAATGCCCAGACCGAGATCAAGAAGGCGGTCGAGGCAGGCTACTGGTTCAACTTCAGGTATGATCCGCGCCGTGCAAAGGAAGGAAAGAATCCGTTCCAGCTCGACAGCAAGAAGCCTACTGCGGACTACAAGGACTTCATAATGAACGAAGTCAGGTATTCTTCACTGACCCGTACATTCCCGGAGCGCGCAGAGAAGCTGTTTGCAGAAGCAGTCGAAGGATCCCACGAGAAGTACGACCAGCTGGTCGAAAGGGCAAAGGACGAATAATCCGGAACTCAGAACTCACAAGGACGGGGAATCTTATTCCCCGTCTTTTTTTGTGTATTCTAATCTGTCCCGATGCCCTGAAATATGAAGAAATGGCAAAAAAATTCCCGGAACATGAGTTCCGGGAATGCTGTGTCAAAATCAGGTTCAGGTTTCGGGGAGCTCTCCTCTTTCTATCTCGGCAATCTTTTCTATTCTCCTGCTGTGCCTCTCGCCGCCCTCGAACTCGGTTGTCAGGAATACGTCCACAAGCTCCTCGGCCTCTCCTTCGCCAAGTATCCTTCCGCCGAGCGAGAGGATATTTGCGTCGTTGTGGAGCCTGCAGTACTTGGCCCCGTAGTAGTCGCTGACGGCTGCGCATCTTATCCCGCGGAACTTGTTTGCTGCCATCGAAATTCCGAGGCCGGTGCCGCAGAAGATTATCCCCCTGTCGCATTCTCCGCGCTGTATGGCCCTGCACGCCCTGGCCGCCATGTCGGGATAGTCGCATGACTCCTCCGTGTAGCAGCCGTAATCCACGTATTCGTATCCCTTTTCATCGAGGTGCTTCATTACCGCCTGCTTGAGCTGGAATCCCCCGTGATCGCTTGCAAGTGCTATTTTCATTTGTCCTGTCTTTCCTCCGAATGTGAATTCTTTTCTCTTTCAGCCTGTGACGGCTGGAGATAACTTGGCTTGAGTTCGGCCGGTGTGACGAACTCCCCAATATCATAATACTCTGCGGCGATCTTTGCCACAGACGAGGCCCTGCACATGGACAGGTGTTCGGGAGCTGCCGAGATATCGACTTCCCCGCCTATCTGGGAGACGACTTTTTCGGCGCAGTCACCGACTGCTATAAATCTGTCGCCAAGATTCCTGAGAAATGAAGGAAGGGACGGTATTTCCATTATTCCATCGGGGCACAGCCTTTTCCCTCCGGAAAAGGCAGCATAATAGACGCGGTTTCTCCTGGCATCGCTGCATGTAAGTACTACAGTGCCGTCAGACGGAGGGACGTTCGCAGACAATGCCTCCATCGTGGAGACCGGTATGCACGGGGTCCCGAATGGATATGCGAAGCCCTTTACCAGGCTTATCCCGATCCTGAGGCCCGTGAATGAGCCGGGTCCGTCGGAAACCGCAAAGGCATCGAAGTCGGATGGCTTTAGGGAAGCCCTCTTCATCGCCTCGTCGCAGATATACAGAAGGGTGGTGGAATGGGTGAGCCCAACATCGGAAAAGCTTTCGGTGAGGATCTTCCCGTCCACAAAAACAGCCGCGCTTGCGGCGGAACCAGAGGAATCTACCGCGAACAGCTTCATCTCGAGTTCCTCCCGTCTGAAATTTCTATCCTTCTCGTATTGCCGGATCCGGATATCTTCACCCTGATGAAATAGTCCTCAATCGCATACGGGATGTTTTCGCTCCACTCTATGAACAGGACATATCCCCTGTCGAGGTAGTCGTAGAACCCTGTGGAAAACAGGTCGGCTTCGTTTTTTATCCTGTACATGTCGAAGTGCGCAGCAGGAATGCGGCCGCCAGAGTATTCATTGACAATTGCAAAGGTGGGGCTTGTAACGTGGCCTTTATAGCCGAGTCCATACACTGCCCCGGAGACGAAGACGGTCTTTCCCGCTCCGAGATCCCCGTAGAGAGCCACTGTGTCGCCGGGCTTGAGTGTGGCTGCAAGCTCCGCCCCGGCGGAGCGCGTCTCCTCCGGGCTGGAGGATTCAATTATCCGGTTCATCTAATAACACTTCCTACACGTGATAGAGCCTGTTGTCGTTTTCGGATCCCTTGGGAGGCATTTCCTCCATGGAGATGGCCTGAAGCTCAGAGGCCCTCGTTTCGATCTCTGCAAACATACGGCAGTCTTCGTTTTCCCCTGCGAGCCTCTTGGTCGAGTCGGACATCGGGATGGACGAGCTCCCGGATATCTTCGATAGGACCTCGTCGCCGTTCCTTCCTATTGCGAGAATGTGTGCATACGGGACAGGCTTTTCGTTGATGCCGGCATTTATGCCGATCATGATTGCAGCTATGGCGCGCTTGACCCTGGTCATCGCAAAGTTCTTGGATTTCGCCAGAGCGTAGAGGTCGGAAACGCTGGAAGCCCTGGCCGCTGCAGAGAATATCCTGTCCCCCAGGCCGCCTGCGCAGTCCGGATATTCTGAAAACTTGCTCTTGTCCATAAGCCTCAGCTTCGAAAAGATGGCGGAGCTGAGCCCTTCGGTCCCGCGGGAGACTCTTCCAAAGTCCATTTCCCGCATGAAAACCGACATTGATTCATTCGGCATGAACCCGTTGGGGAGAATGCCGCCCCTGACGGCGTTTCTTATATATGACGCAGAGGCAAAATTCCTGCTCGGAATATCGGAGTTGTGGCGGACGCCGCGCCTTTTTGCGACAATCGGCTCTATGGCGCCTCCTGCCTTCAGGATGGCACGCAGGTAATCCACGGCCAGGATGTCGTTCGGATATTCTATGGCAGGCAGGAGATCCGGGGAGAAGACCTCAAGTGCCTTCTGCCTAGCTGCAGGATAGCTGTCCCCGAGCCTGCAGAGCTCGTCTATCCTCTTTTTCACCATCTGTGATTCCATGGCCTGGGCTGTTTTCAGGAGGAGATCCGGGTCCCCGCATTCAGACCCGAATGAAAGAGCGCTCACACATCCGAGGCTTGATATGAGAGAAACCGCCCCGGCGGCGAAGCGCTCCGAGGAGGAGAGGGCATACGGTGCCGGAAGCTCCAGCACGAGGTCGTATCCGCACCTGACTGCAGCTTCCGCACGGGCATATTTCGAGAACATGGCCGGCTCCCCGCGCTGCGTCCAGCTCCCGGACATTACGGCTATCGAGTGGGTGCAGCCCGCCTTCAGGCCTTCTGCAAGGGGAACGAGATGCCCGTTGTGAAACGGGTCAAATTCCGCTATTACCGCGAATATCCGCATCTCTGGCACCTCCCCTGCAGTATTGAAAAGACCATTTGTGTATTGATATAATAATACAGTTCTTTGAGTATAGTAAAGTTGACGGGCGGCCCCAGGAAACGGCCTCCCGGGCATGGACAAAAACAAATAGCAAGGAGGATTCGGCCGGCGGATTCCGGCCGCGGCAGAGAAAGAAATGAAGATTCTGGTTTTAAACGCAGGAAGTTCGAGCCTAAAGTTCCAGCTGATCGAGATGGACGGCGAGACTGTGATCGCAAAAGGCAACGTCGAGAGAATAGGAGCCGGAGGACATATCAAATATACGGCTACAGGACGCGACAAGATTGAATACGACGCCGATTTCCCGACGCACACCGAGGCTTTCCAGGAAGTCGCCAAGCTTCTCACAGAGGGCGAGACGAGGGTCATCGATTCCCCGGATGAAATCTATGCCGTCGGACACAGAGTCCTCCACGGCAGCGAGCTCTACAAAAAGGCCACGTGGGTTACCGACAAGGTAATCGAAGACATCGATTCCCTGAGGGAGCTCGGACCTCTGCACAATCCTCCCCAGGCAGCCACAATGAGGGCCTGCAGGCAGGTCTTCGGAAAAGACAAGCCGAACGTGGCAGTCTTCGATACATCATTCCACCAGACAATGCCCCCGAAGGCATACATATTCCCGATACCGTACAAGTATTACGAAAAATATTCCATCAGGCGCTACGGATTCCACGGAACAAGCCACAGATATGTGAGCCTCAGGTATTTTGAGCTCACGGGGATCAAGGATCCGACCGGGACGAAGCTCGTCGTGTGCCACCTCGGAAACGGCAGCTCCCTCAGCGCGATCAAGGACGGCAAGGTCATCGACACTTCCATGGGACTCACGCCTCTCGACGGATTCGAGATGGGCACCCGCTGCGGAGGAATCGATCCTTCCGTTGTGACCTATATTGAGAACAAGGAACACCTCACCCCTGACCAAATGTCCGAAATCATGAACAAGGAATCCGGACTCATAGGCGTCAGCGGAATCTCAAGCGATCACCGCGACCTGATTGAGGCTTCTGAAAAGGGAAATGAGAGGGCGGAGCTTGCCCTCGAGATACTGGAATACCAGGTCAAGAAGTTCATCGGTGCATATGCGGCAGCTATGGGAGGGCTCGATGCCATCCTCTTTGCAGGCGGAATAGCTGAGAACGACCCGAGGACAAGGAAAAATATCTGCGCAGGACTGGAATTCCTCGGAGTCAAGGTCGACGAAGAGGAAAACAAGAAGCTCAACAGGCATGAGGGAGTAATTTCAACGCCTGATTCGAGGGTAAAGGTCATGATCATCCCGACAAACGAAGAGATCATGATTGCCCGCGACACGGTCCGCGTGGTCGAAGAACACAACAAAAGCTGATGGATAAGGTATTTTACAGAAAACTAGACAGCTATGAGGACAGCGAGGCGGTCGTCGAAACGATTGCCTCGCTTCTTGACAACTGCGGGATGGACAGAGATTTTTCCGGAAAAACTGTCCTGATTAAGCCCAATATGCTCAGAAGGTGCAAACCCCAGGACGCCATCACAACAGATCCTTCCGTGGTGAGGGCTGTGCTCGCGTACTTCTCGAGGCACGGTGCCGGGAAACTCATAGTGTACGATTCCCCTGGAGGCGTCAATACTGCAGAGATGACACTGGCATCCTACAGGGCGTGCGGATTTTCAGGCCCTGCGGAGGAATTCGGCGCGGAGTTGTCAACTGACATAGACAGCACTGACGCTGTTCTCGAAAACGGTTCGTCAGTCCCTGTGAGCAACGTCATCCTCAGCGCCGATGTGGTTATCAACGTCTGCAAGCTCAAGACGCACGCCATGGCGGGACTCAGCGCCGCTGCCAAGAACATGTTCGGGGCAGTGCCGGGGACGGTAAAGGCTGAAACACATCTGAGGTTCCCGGATAGGGACAGGTTCTGCACGGAAATATGCCTGCTGGCAAAGAGAATAGCGCCGGAGGTCAGCATCTGCGATGCCGTCGTTGGAATGGAAGGAGACGGTCCTGCCGCAGGAACCCCGCGCAAATACGGATTTCTTGCTGCTTCCAGGGACCCGTTCCTGCTTGACAGGGTTCTGGCATATGCGATAGGTATGAAGCCTGAAGAGGCGAGAACGGTGGAGAGCTCTATCTCCCTGGGATTTGCCCCCGAGGATGTAAATGACATCGACATAGAAGGGGACGAGATTGTCCCGTTAAAGGACGTGAAGCGCGCAAAAAGCGCATCATTCAACCTTGCCGATGACGTGCCTGGGATTTTCAGGCCGGTGGTGAAGCTCGTGTTTTCCTGCGTGACCTCGCGGCCCGCGATAGGGAAGAACTGCGTGGGATGCGGGAGATGTGCCCAGTCATGCCCGAGGAAAGCGATAACCATATCCGACGGCAGGGCGTCCATAGACTACAGCAAATGCATAAAATGCTTCTGCTGCCATGAACTCTGCCCGCAGAAGGCAGTCTATATCAAGAGGGGATTCCTCAGGAAGCTCAAATGAGGCAGTGATGGCAGTTTACAGGGCCAATGCAAAACTCAACCTGACTCTCGGGTGCACGGGAAAGAGAGCCGACGGATATCATCTTCTGGACTCGGTGTTCTGCTCGGTTGACCTCTTCGATATTGTATCGGTGGAAAAGACCGGGAAGGGTGGAATAACTGTCGTATCAGATGACCCATCCCTTCCGGATGGAAAAGACAACCTCGCAGTCCGGGCTGCTGAGCTCACTGCAGAAAGGCTGGGCATATCTGATCCATGCATCGAAATAAGGCTTGAAAAGCACATACCACAGAAGGCTGGAATGGGAGGAGGATCTGCAGATGCCGCAGCGGCTATTGCAGGTGTCTGCGGGCTGTATGGTGCTGAACTCTCTTCTGACGACATGGTGAAAATCGGCCTCGGGATAGGGGCTGACGTCCCGTTCTGCCTCACAGGCGGCCTTGCAAGGGTGTGCGGCATCGGGGAAAAGGTAATCGAACGCAGCACAATGCCGGACTGCTGTTTCGTAATCCTCATGCAGGGAGGGGGCAACTCCACTGCAGAAATGTTTAAGAAGATTGACTCTTCTCCCGAGCTCATTGTCCCGGATTCCAAAGGGCTTATGAGATCCGCCGAACGCGGGGATATCAGGGGAATATCTGAGAAGCTGGAAAATGTATTTACCCGGTATTCCGACGGGGCGGAGGAAATGTGCAGGGACCTTCTTGAAAGCGGGGCTCTCGGAGCTTCTCTCACGGGTTCCGGCGCTGCGGTATTCGGAATTTTCCAGGATGAGCCGTCAGCGCTGGGATGCGCTGACAGGATGAAAAAGAAGTACAGCGGCGTCTACACTGCACATCCGGCGACAGCCGGCTTAGAAAAAATTGGAGATTAATGACATGGAGAGAAAAAACGTACTGGTTACTCTTCCTGTGAATCAGGAGCAGAAGGATCTGATGCTCGAGCAGGCCTCCGGAGGGCTGTTCGAGTGCGATATTGTCTTCTGCGAGAATCCCGGAAAAAAGGAAGCCCTTGCTGCAGATGCCGTGATAGGCGGGATAAAGAGGGAGCTGCTTTCCGGGAACGACAGGGTCGAGTGGATCCAGCTTGCTTCCGCAGGTGCTGACAAGTACTGTTCTTCTCCATTTGTGAGGAAAGAAGCAGTCATAACAAATGCCTCCGGGGCATATGGCACCACTGTATCGGAGCACATGATCGCGTTGACTTTCTCTCTCATAAGAAAGCTTGAGATGTACCGCGACAACCAGCTCAGTAGAATCTGGAAGGCGGAGGGAATGGTTACGTCCGTCGAGGGCTCTACTGTTCTCGTCATGGGGCTCGGAGACATAGGAGGAGCCTATGCCAGAAAGATGAGGGCCCTTGGGGCGAGGATAATAGGTATAAGACGCAACAAAGACATAAGGCCGGAATACACGGACGCTGTATTCAGCCTTGAGGATCTGCCCGAAATCATCGGATCTGCTGATATTATCGCTATGGTGCTCCCGGATACCGGGAAAACAGAGCATGTCATCACAAAAGAGGTGCTGGACAGGGTTAAGCCAGGTGCATATCTTGTAAATGCCGGCAGGGGAACTGCAGTAGACCAGGATGCCCTTGCAGAGGCACTTGAGAACGGAAAGCTGGCAGGTGCCGCACTGGATGTCACCGACCCGGAGCCTCTCCCTGCTGACAGCCCCCTCTGGGGCATGAGGAATGTAATAATTACTCCCCATGTCGCCGGCAATTTTTCCCTGAAGCAGACGCTGGAAAAAGTCGTGGGAATATCAGTTTCAAACCTGCACTGCTGGACGCACGGACTCCCGCTTGCACATGTAGTCAACAGGAAAAAGGGCTATTGAGAGATATCAGCTTCTGGCATTCAGATCGATTCCTTTATGGCGATCTCTATTTTTGTATAGAAGTATTCCTTCTCAGGCTTTGTGCCAAGGGCAAGGTAGTTGAACAATAGATTTAAGGGCAGGTAGCCCTGTATTTCCGGTTCCTGGCATATGGAAACTAGTATCACGCCTTTTTTCAGCATTTCCCTTGTCTGGGAAGTACAGTCGAAACAGATTATTTTGAGGGTCCCGGCAAG
>JBMNPE010000010.1:0-29403 GCA_050943435.1 Oscillospiraceae bacterium
CTGCTCCTTGAAGCAGCAATATGGTCTGCATTCACAAATGAGGACTCATCCTCATGGCCGAGGACCGAGGATACGGGTCAGCTCACTATCAGCACAGTTATAGTCGACAGGTACGCGGAGAAAATGTACGGGCCCGACTACAAGCTTACCCACAGGACATTTTCCGATGTTTCCAACAGCGAAGTGATCTTCGAGTACGACAGTGAGAACGAATATTATATTCTCCCGATAACAAGCCTGGCCGGAAGCTATTCCCCTGTTGTAGAGCAGATCACCACCGACGGCAATACAAAGACGCTGCACATTGCCTATCTTTCATCAGCCGACACCGAAGAGCAGCAGTACAACGGCGAAGTAGACCAGAACAATGTTGTTAAGTACATGGATTACGTATTAGTAAGGATATCAAACGACTACTATCTGTATTCCGTCAAGAGCTCGACAAGCAGCAGTAGCAGCAGCTGAAATGCATCTTCCTACTGATCGTCTGCCCGGATGTAATAGTCATCCGGGCTATCATTTTGACCAGAGGTATTTCATTTCAAAGCCGCTGTTGTAGAACGGATCGCCTTCAATAAACAGCTTGTTCCATTTTGATTTAAATAATTCATCAACTGTTTCTTCCGGGTCAAGTTTTTCATCCTCTGAAATAATCCACTCAGAGAATGGGGTATATACAGATAATTTTCCCGATCTCAGGCAGAAGTCATAGCCGGAAAACACACCATGGAATTTGTCATCAAATCCCTTAAGTTTTAAATATGTGTCCCTGGAAGCCATCATGCACAGGGGGCTGATTGCGCTGTAATCACAGCAGACCATTGGTCTGGCGAGATAGCCCGGGTCTTCTCTATATACTCCTTCAAAGGTATTTCTTGCCTTTCCGTATTTTTCGAAAACCACCCCGGCATGAAATACGGTTCCGTTGTGCCTCAGTATTCTGGCCCCTACTGTCCCGACATCTTTACGCATGGCTATTCCGAGCATTTCCTCAATGGAATCGGGCCTGATCATTGTCAGGCTGGAATCAAGAAAGAGGATGAAATCCCCGGACGCCTTTTGGGCTCCGATGTTATACTGGGAAGCCATTGTGTTCCCGCTTCCGCAATTTACGGCAATGATATCAATGCCATATTGGTTTTTAAGGCGGACAATGGCATCTGCAATTGTGCTGTCGCCGTATTTTTTCTCAGTCAGCGGCAGAATTATTTCAATGTTTCTGTGAGATTCAATCTTCAGAATGGATTCAAGGCAATTAGAAATTCTTTCTGCTGATTTGTCCCCAGACAATACTATCGATACAGAATTCTTGTCATCAACTGCATATACAGTCCGGTACTGCCCATAGAGGGGTTTGGGGTACATTCTGCTTTCAGCATTGATCCCCTGTCTCACAAGATGCTCGTCCAGTGCCCTTTTCCCTGCCTCGTAGCAGTAGAGTTTGCTCTCTGGGTTTTCAGCAGTAGATTTTCCATGCATTCTCCAGTGATACAGCACTCTTGAGAGATGCTTGATATTCTCTGCCTTCTCCGTGCACCTCAGAATGACGTCAAAATCCTGGGATCCATCGAATCTGCTCCTGAATCCCCCTATTTCTTTAATCAGTTCAGCTTTTACTACAAACAAGTGTGTTATGTAATTGTCTGACCTCAATAAATCTATTGAGAAATCCGGCTTGAAATTCGGATCCCTGAATATTTTGTCTTTTGTTGAATACTTGTCCTCGTCAGTATAGACGACATCGCATCCGGTCCCGTATATGGCCTTTGCAACCTGATAGAGCGCATCCGGCTCGAGGAAGTCATCATGGTCGAAGAGGGCAATATAATCGCCTGTAGCTATATCAAGGGCCCTGTTTGTATTGCCTGATATCCCGTAGTTTTCACTTAGATAGACGGCTTTTATCCTAGAGTCTCTGGATGAGTATTCCCTGATTATCCTTCTGGCAGGGCTGTCTTCCTCACTGCCGTCGGCAATGCACAGCTCCCAGTTTGAATAGCTTTGGTTGATAACAGAATTCAGCATCCTTTTCAGGAAGGCCGGCGGGGTGTTAAAAGCCGGGACCAGAAGTGAGATTTTGAGTTTTTCCTCTAATCCGGATTCCTTCTGGGCTTTCAGCTCTTTATTCGAAATCGCATGTGCCCTCAGCCAGAAATCGTAATCTCCCCTGTCCATCTGGGACCTTGCAATATAATAGGCCTTCCTGACTCCGCATGTTTTTCCGTTATCCCTGATTGACTTGAGAACATGCTTGAAAATATACGGTTTCAGGAACTGTATGCCCCTGTAGAACTTTGCATGTCCTGCATTTCCATTGCTCAGGGGGATCTTAAACAGGGCTTCTTCCGAGGATGTCCTGGTTTTTATAAAATATGTATTTCCTTCCCCGAAGGGAAATACGATTTTAAATCCCTTTTCCGGGACATCCTTTAAATCTATCAGCAGTTCTTTCGGCTCAGGGCAGAATGTCCCGTAAACCTGATGCTCTATTTCATTGCCGTCACTGTCGACAACATGAAATTCTATCTCATCCCCTGAAGGATCATCTGCCCACCCGAATACGGTGCATTCCCCGGATCCCCTGTCAAATACAGGTGCTTCGATGAAACAGAGCACTGTCCTTGAGTGAAGGGTGAACCTGTCTATTCTTCTGCCGCTGACTCCCCATATATTCTCTTCATCACCGTTCACTGCTGCGGCAAGATCAATAGTCTGGATCTTTTCTCTATAATTTTCGAGGCATATCACAAACCCGCATTCTTCGGCATTTGATTTGAGAATGGCTTCGTCATATATACCGTTTTTATTGAATACAGGAATCAGTGCTGAAACAACATCCGGCCTGCTTTCATGGTTGACCAGGCATTCTGTTTTTTCCCCGTTGATCCTGAGATAAATTTCCGGGACAGATGCATCATCCGCGAGGCACCATCCCCTGAGCCTGACTGTGGAGCCGCTCTCAGTTTCATTTATTAACAGCCTGTCTATAGAATGCTTGATTTTCATATGCTTATTCCTATCGAAGGGTCCTTATTGCAATTAAACGGTATTATACATGACAAACCATAATAATTCCTTAAAAGAACACAGCACTTTAAAAAGTGCTGTGTTCTTTGACTTTTCAGTTCAGGGGAATTGTACAAATCAGATATCCGGGAACACCTTGACAGTGAACTGCCTGTCCCTCGGTCCGTCGAATTCGAGGAACACGACTCCCTGGGAGGATCCCAGCATAGCCTTCCCGTCCTCTACAATCAGCGGGACGGTCACTCCGATCAGCGCAGTCTTGATGTGTCCCGCGGCATCTGTCGGGGTGTCGAAGGTGTGGTGGAAATCGTTCCTCGTCGGGACTATCACGTCCAGCTGCTCCTGGATGTCCACGTGGCCCCTCTTGTCCCAGAAGCTCGTGACTGCTATTCCGGCCGTAGTGTGAGAGCAGTGGACGATGCAGAACCCGCTCCTGATCCCGCTCTTCCTGACTATATCCTGGACCTCGTGGGTAATGTCGGTGACTCCATTGAATTCCGTGCGGAGATGTCTTGTTTCCATATATGCCATATGCTCCGCCTCCCTTATTTCACGATGACGAGCTCGCTCTTTGTGAATCTCGCCGCTCCGACGTCCAGACTCTGCCTGCTCGTCGCATTTTCGTATCTGCGGTAAGGCGACTCTTCCCTCAAAAGCCCCGTAAAGGCTGCGACAAAATCCATCGGGAGATGCTCCATGAGTGGATTTGCCCACTTGTACTCAGGCTTCGGTAGGGAGAATACCTCGGCATCATCGGGGAACAGCTTTTGGTCGGTGTCAGTGATCACAACCACAGGCCGCCCCATGTCCACTGCCACGTTTATCGTTTCAAGGTCCCTGCTGAATGAGGGCGAGGAAGTATTTGCCACGATGAATGTCCCGACCTTTGAAGGAGTTCTGTTGAAGTAATTGATGTGGTTCCAGTCCTCGGCATCATCATTGGTAGTGAGGCCTCCGAACGACTCGACCATCTTTGCCGAACCGAAGAATGCTGTTGCATAATCGGCACCTTCTCCGATGAAGTCCATCAGATCGACTCCGTCCTCTTCCCACCTGCGGGAGATGTCAAAGGCGTGCTCCTCTATCTCGGCTATCACGGAAGCCTTAAAGCTGTTCGCATATTCGAGTGCAGCCATGCGCTGCTTATCGGCCTCTTCCCAGCTTATCTGGCCCTTGCATGCACTCATGTAGAGCCCGAATACCATGAGCGACCAGACCGACGCCTGGTAGGATCTCACATTCGGCACGTTTTTCTCACTCGGTGCCATCTGGTAGTCTATGACATGCTCTGCAGTCTGAGCGAAGATTCCGCTCGGATTGTTTGTAAAAGCCGCGGAATGTCCTCCGAGCTCGTTGATCCTGGCAAGTGCTTCCCTCGGCCTCACCGGGTTTCCGGATACCGAAGTTGCACATACTAGATAGCTTCCAACTGTCAGGGGATCCCATCCGAGATATGTGTTGTAATACCTCGTGAACTCGATGTTCCTTAGCGCCTCTGTCGGGGTGCCCGGAGCCATCCCCGTTCCCTTGAACGTCTCGGTGTTCTCAAACACCGGTTTCGCCGCTATTCCTGCACAGTAGCTGTCCCCGCAGCCCGTAAGGATAACATTTCTTATCTTCTTAATCTCGTCCTCGGGATAAGCTGCATGCATATAGTCAAACGTCTGGGTGGCCCCAAAGCTGTTGATGTGCCTCACGTTGTTCCTCAGTTCTCTGAGCATCCCGCTGTCCATTTCGTTGTGCTTCATTGGTGCCCCTCCTCTCATTCGCCCATGACGGCGATGCAGTACTTCCTGGCCCTCGGTCCGTCGTACTCCATGAAGAAGTACCCGAGCTTGCCGTCGGAAACCATCTTTCCGTCCTTTACTATGCCTGTTATCGAATTCCCGAAAAGCCCGCACTTGATGTGCCCTGCCGCGTCGTCCGGGGATTCCTCGTGCCTGAAGTTGATCCTCGAGGGCACAACCCTCTTAACCTCGTGCATAAGGTCTTCCCTGACCTCGACTGGTCCTCCGGTCGTCGCCATGACGCCTGCAGTGGAGTGCGGGACCTCTACGACTATGAGGCCGTTCTTTACTCCGCTCTTTTCCAGGACCCTCTTCATCTCCGGGGTTATATCGGTCACAGAGTTCTTTTCTGTCGTGAGCTCTATCGTTTCAGTGTAGAACATATTCCTGCCTCCTCAGACGATCTTTATCTCGGTGCGGCCGCGGAGCCTGTTGCTGCCGAGATCGCTCTGCCATATGGGATCGTCCCTCCTGAACTGCTGTATCCCTTTGAGGGTGGATATATAGTCGGCTACTAGCGCGAAGCACCAGTGCTGCATCATGGGCTCCATCCAGGAATACTTGGGCTTCGGAGTAGTGAACACCTCAAATCCCTCGGGGAATTCATCAGCAGCCGTGTCTGTGACCACAATAGCAGGGCTTCCCAGGAGTTTTACCGTGTTTGCCGTCTCCTTGAGCCTGTTGAAGGACGGAGTGTCGGAATTTGCTACAATCACGCGGCCGATTTTTTCCGGTTCCTTTAAGAAGAAGTTGATGTGGTTCCAGTCCTCGGAATCGTCGTATGTCGTGTATCCGCCAAACGCTTCAAGGACTTTTGCGGATCCCATGAATGCCGTGGCGTAATCCGCATAGTCGCCTATGAAGTCATAGGCCTTGAGGTCTTTCCAAATTCCTGCGATCCTGAAAGCCGTGTCGTTGTATTCTTCCATCCTGCCCTGGAATTCGTCCGCATACTTCTGGATCTCGGCATTTATGTCAGCCCACTCGTTCTGGCTTATCCTGTTTCTGGCCCTGCCTATCCTGATTGCCATGACCATGAGGCAGATTATCGAGCCGATGTAGCTGTTGGCCCCCGGTCCGTAGGGGGTGCCTTCAGGAAGCCCCATATACATGACATGCCTTGCAATCTTTGCAGTTGGGGAGTCCGGCCTGTCAGTAATAAGGATCGTGTTTGCATGGTATTTATTTGCCCTCTCGAGGGCTTCCTGCACTCTTGCGGGATTTCCGGAGACTGATATCCCTATTACCATCGGGGTATTTGGGGAATATCCGAGCTGCTTGGAGCTCATTATCCTGGAAAATTCTATGCATCTCCAGACTTCGGTCCTCACTCCTGCAACCTTTTCGAAAACAGGCTGCATTGCAAGCCCTGCACAGTAGCTGTCTCCGCAGCCGGTGATTATTATCTTCTGAGCATCGAAAATCTCCTTTGCCGGAAGCACGTCCCCGAGCTGGCCGTTCCTGACCGTTTCCAGCACGGAGCGGACGACGTCGGAGCACACCCACGACTGCTGGGCGAGAGAGCATTCGTAATCTTTTCTGTTCATGTGATTCCTCCCATATAATTTCAGTGCTTGAGCTGCTGGTAAAGTTCCTTTGCCTTGTCCATTGCCTGTTTTCTTGTGGAGTCGTCAATGACAGGGTAAGGCCCGTACTGCTGCACGTTGTATCCTGCCACGACATTTCCCCAGATGCCGTTCATGAGGATGTCGAAGCCCTCGAAGTATGCCCACGCAGCAGCTGCAGTAGATGAATTGCCGCATCCCGTGGGGTCTATTTCCTGTTCATGCGGAACGATATTGACCACAGGCACGAATTCCGCCTTCCCGTCTTCCACCATGTATGCTCCTTTGGAGCCCACCCTGTAATAGCAGGGCTTTCCGAGCTCCATTATCTTTTTTATGGTGCTCTCTTCATCTTGGGTTTCGAAAAGCTCATAGCTCTCCGGCCTGTTGAGGGAATAGATGTCGGTGTACTTGTCGATGAAATCGAAGGTCCACTCCCTCCCGTTCTTGAACCTCGAGCCGGGATTGTACTCCCACATGAGCCCGAACCCGTATTTCTTCTTTAATGCCTCGAACTTCTCGAGGTCCTTCCCTTCCGGCGGAACAAGCATGTACATGCCCTTGCAGTCCTCGAGGAAGGGCTCATAGTCGTCAGGAACCACTGCCGCCACACCTTCGTCGTGGGCGGCAGTCTTCGGGTCGTATATGGAATACTCCACAAAAGTCCCGTTTTCGAGATATACAAGCTCGTTATATAGGGTCTTGTACAGCCTCCCGCAGAGGCCGTCCCTGCTCATGCCGTTGCGGTCAAACCACTTTCCGTAATAATCGTCAAAATCAGGCCCAACCGTCGCAGACAGCATGCTTTCCTTTGTCCCGAGGTACATACCCTCGAGGGCAAACATTCCACATCCGCCCATGACGCCGTCCACGAGACTTCCGTTCTTATACCAGATCCTGTTGGTGATGACCGATCCGGCAGCAATGTATTTCATGCGTCCATCCTCCCCTTTCAGTCCATCTTGTATCCGGGTTCCACTAGAAGCCTCATTCCCGGGCCGTGCATTTCAGTGTCCCACACGTCCCTCTTCCAGTTCTCCTGGCTCACTTCTGCAATGGATACTGAAACAGCTTCCCGGGGAACGCTGAAGCATCTCACGACATCATCAGCAATCGCGTTTGCAAGCTCCTTCTTCTCTTCCTCAGAGTGGCCCGGATAGGCCCTTATTGTGATGTGCGGCATAAAAGCTTCCTCCTTCAGTGTGCTGCTGCTTTGTATATCTTCAATATATCCTCTTTATATAGCACCTTGAAGCATCCGATATGGCCTTTCCTGTCCTCAGCCTCGGCCATTTCAGACATCTTCTCTAGCTGATCTGTTGGTATATTGTAGTCCGAGAAGCAGACCGGAAGCTTGAGGTCGTTCTTGAAGAACTTCTCAAGAGCGTCGATGCCCCTGAGGGCATCCTCTTCGTCATTGCCTGTGGGCTTTATATCGAACACCTTGTCCGCATACCTCACAAACCTCCAGAGATGCTCCTTGTACACATATCTCATCCAGTACGGCGTGATTATAGAGAGGGATGCACCGTGAGGTGTGTCGTAGAGGGCCGAGAGCTCATTTGCTATGTTGTGTGAGGCCCAGTCCTGGTTTCTGCCCACGCCTACAGTGTTGTTGTGGGCCACCGTGCCGATCCACATGATCTCAGCGCGGTATCTGTAGCTCTTGGGTTCCTTCATGACTGCGCTTCCGAATGTCACAAGTGCCTTCATCAGTCCTTCGAGCATGAAGTCTATCGTGTTGAGTTCGTCGTCATCGGAGAAATACCTCTCCATCATGTGGGAAAACATATCCGCGATCCCGCATGCGGTTATAAACGGCGGGAGCGAGAGAGTTAAGTTCGGGTTCATGAATGCTATCTTCGGCCTGATTGCCTCTGAACTTGTGAGAAACTTTGACTGAGTCTCCTCATTGCAGATGACGGAAACAGCACCTGATTCGCTTCCTGTTGCCGGCAGAGTGAGGATGACTGCAACAGGCAGTGCCTTCTCAATATGGGCCTTGCCGAGGAAGAAGTCCCACACATCCCCGTCATAGAGGGCTCCTGCTGCCACGGCCTTTGCAGTGTCTATGCTGCTCCCTCCGCCTATGGCCAGCATCCAGTCTATCTTTTCCCTGCGCACCAGGTCGATGCCTTCCCTCACCTTGGTAAGCCTCGGATTGGGCTTGACTCCCGGAAGTTCATATGTCTGGAGCCCGCTCTTAGCCAGAAGGTCCTCCACATGGGCGAGGAGCCCTGTGTCATACAGGAATTTTCCCGAATCGTGTACGATGAGTACCTTTTTGGCACCTTCCTTTTTCAGTTCCTCTCCGACGTGCTCATGGGCATCATCGCCGAATACGAACCTTGTGGAAACCACATGTCTGAAATTTTTAAGCATATTAGCACCTCTTTCTGAAATCTATGCGAGAACCCCGAAACCGGGGATTTCAGCAGTTATAAAGCCACATGTAGACGTCCGGCACGCTGTAGCACACCTTCCCCGCACCGGCACTGAGCAGCTTTTCCGTATCGCCGTCGCCGTAGGTGACTGCAATCGATGGCACGCCGGCCTCCCTGGCGGCCTCTATGTCGCCTGCGGAATCGCCTATGTAAACCGGATTTTCGCAGCCGGGCATGTCCCGTATGAGCCCGTAGATCAGCTCAGCCTTCGTGAGCCCTCCTCCGAGGGATTCGCTTCCATACCACATGTCGAACCAGTGGTCCCATCCCTTCATCCTGAGTATCCTCTCGAGGGACCTTGCACTCTTTCTTGTCACTATTCCGGTGGCAAGATGCTCCTCCTTCGCTCTGTCGAGCAGCTCGTCCATTCCCGGATACAGTACTGTCGAGCTGTATGTTGTGTCCCTTCCGTACAGTCTGGAAAGTGCCGCAGCGGCAGTTCTCAGTTCGGTGTCGGAGAGAGGCCTTCCGGCGCAGTCCTCGAATATCCTCCTGACCGGCAGAGACAGATTTCTGGGGTCGGCACGGTATTCGGGAGGAACCTTCTTCCCGAACGTCATTGTCCCTGCTTCCACGGCCTCCCACACATCGGGGGCAGTGTAAGCCACTGTGCCGTCGAAATCGAAAATGAGAGCTGAAAATCTGGCCATCCCCTACTCCTTAATTATGCACTCTCTCGAGATGATGGTTCCTGCAACTACCATGAATGCGCCGACAAGAAGTCCGCGGTCGAAGCTGACTCCGAGAAGCCATGCCGAAAGCAGCGAGGATATGACAGGGAGGAAGTTGGACACTATTATCACCAGCATCTGGTTTCCCTTCCTCATCGAGATGTCCCAGAAGTATGTCGCCGCTCCTGCAACTGCTATGACGGAGAAGGCAAGGCTCCACCAGGACCCTGCTGTGAATACAGGGATTTCTCCCCTGATGAGGGCAATAATCTCGCAGACAACACCTGCAGCCATCATCAGAATGCCTACACAGCCCGCATCCGTGCCCATGGTCAGCTTTCTCGACATGTTGGAATAGAGTCCCCATGCCACTGCGGATATCAGTGCAAACAGGCACGCGACCCAGGCGTTGCCGATGTTTACAAATATTGACCCGAGGTCGAAATTGTCACCCGAGTTTGCAGTCAGCAGTCCGAGGAATGAGATCACGACTCCGAGCCAGAACAGCTTCTTTGTCCTGTTCTTGAAGATGATTATCGTGAATATCAGGGTCATAAGGGGCCAAAGCTGTGCGATGAGGTTTGCAGTCACCGTCCCGGTCCTGTCCGGGGCCGCCCCGACAGCCATTGATATTGAAATCTTGTAGAGAACGTAGAGCGGGATCGTAACCAGCCAGTAGGCCTTTGGAGCGCGCTTTATGGCACCTTTGAGGTCTCCCGTGAACGCCTGCATTATGAGGGAGACAATGCCTCCGAAGAATGCAGTTATTGCAGCCTGCGTAAAAATCCCGATCGTCTCGGTGAGGGACCTCGAGAAGAACGTGCTCGAAGCCCAGATCAGTATCGCGCCGAACCCCGCGGCAGTTGCCAGAAATCCGGATTTCTTTTCTCTTTCAGCCACTGTCAAGCATCCTCCCCGAACGATTCCATGAATTTTAGAAGCTGTGACATGTCGGGAGTCTCCCTGGCTCCGCCCCTTGCCACTTTATATGCCGCTGCCGCGGCACCCCACCTCACGGATTCAGCCGTCGATTTTCCATGAAGCCTTCCGGAAACAAAGCCGGCATTGAATACGTCTCCCGCTCCTGTCGTATTGACCGCCTTCACCTTGAAAGACGGCACGGAATACCAGCTTCCGCCTCTTTCGCGTATCCATGTCTCGTCCGCGCCGGACCTCGCGATCACGGTATTGTTTTTGGTGGAAAAGTGTCCTGCACTGTCCTTCCAGTCGTTGCATGGAAAGAGGCTGTAGAACTCGTCCCTGGCGGACCCGAGTATATATGTGCAGTACGGGAGGGTCTTGAGCACCGCCTCTTTTATTCCAGGGTCGAGGGCTTCCGGAGTAGCAACCCTCGTATTGAGGTCGAAAGACGTTGTCACCCCTGCTTCATATGCCGTTTTGAACAGCTCCGGAAGAATCTCCCTTATAGGTCCGCCTGCATAGAAGTTCATTCCGGATGAGTGCAGCCAAGATGCCGACTTGAGCTTATCGAGGTCGATTTTTCCGACATCGAGCCTCGCATATGACTGCTTTTCCTTGGGCCATGCCCACATGTGCTTCTCCCCGTAAGGGTCGAGGAAGGCAAAGCAGCATACGGTATTGGAATCCGGGTCTATCTGCACGAATTCCGTGTCAATTCCCATAGTGCTGAACTCGTCCAGCAGGTACCTTCCGAAGGAATCCTGTCCCAGCGTCCCCATGAACGCCGTTTCGACATCCAGCTTTGACAGCGCGACCGCAGTGTTGGCGCATGTCCCGCCTCCAGCAAGAGTAGGCTGTATGAAGTCGTCGCCCTGTCTTCCCTTCTTGAACTCGGGCAGCGGAACGGTCATGTCGACGCATGCGTCCCCGAGGACCACTGCCTTTCCGAACTTTTCAGGCATTTCTCGCTGCCTCCACGAATGCCCTCAGTTTCGCGGGGTCCTTGCCTCTCTTTCCAGTGCTGCGGTCATAGCTTGTGAGAGTACAGGAATCGACACCGTAAGGCCTTGCAGTGCGGATGGCGTCCGCGACGTTGTCCGCATTGAGTCCTCCCGCAATGATGCACGGGACCTTCGTGCTCTCTATGATGGCCCTGTCTATGTTCCTGTCGTGGGAAGCACCGGTAGCGCCGATTCCTATGGTGCTGTCCGGATCCTTTGTGTCTATCAGGAAAATGTCTGTGACATCCTCGTATTCCTTTATGAGCTTCAGCGCCTTCTGATTCTCGAGAGGCGCTCCCGACAGGACAGGTATGGCCTGCATTATCCTGAGGCCGGGATATGCCCTGCGTATTCTCTCCACGCCTTCCGGAGGGATGTTCTCTATATCTCCGGACAGGTGGTAAATGTCGGGCATGCATATGGACAGGTCATGGATTATTTCATCCACGTCTGACGCAATGGTCAGCCCGACCCTGGTTATGCCCTTCGGGAACTTCTCAAAGAAATCCCTGCATTCCGCTGACGATCTCTGGTTGGGTCCCAGATGCTTCACGTCCCCGAAGCTTATCCCGACATTGTCAACACCGAGTTGTGCGCAGAGTTCGACATCCTTCAGGTCTGCGCACCCGTAGATCTGTATTACCATACAAGCGCCTCCATTGTACTCACACACAGTGATATTCCCTGGCGAGAGAGATATCTGTCTTCTATCTATACAATGATAGTATGTTATAATTTCAGAAAATATGAGATTTCTCATACAGGGAGGGCGATTTTATGGCAGACGCCTTGAACAGAATGACGATTGAATCGTTTTTCGGGTTTGATATATCGCCCTACACCTCATATTTCCGGTTTTCACCCGGCGACTGCATCGTAAGGGAAGGGGTCCAGCCGAGATATCTCTACTATCTCTTCAGCGGCAGGGTCAAGATAACCACGACTCTCGAGGACGGCAGGGTCTCCCTCAATTTTTCCACTGCCCCGAGCTTCATAGGTGAGCTTGAACTGCTCGATCCGGACAGATATCCCAACGGGATCACCGCCCTTACATGGTGCGAATGCTATGCGGTCGACACGGTGAGGTGCCGTGACCGAATACTGGAAGACCCGGTATTTTTAAGGAACCTCTGCCTCATGCTCAGCAGGAAGACAATTGACAATGACAGGCTTCATATGGAGAGCCAGGGATTCAGGCTGAGGGAAAGGCTCGCGGAATTCATACTGACTGCATCCAGCAATGGGATATACAGCATCAGACACACCGAGGCATCCCAGTTTCTCGGAGTTTCCTACAGGCATCTCCTGTATGTCATGTCCGATTTCATAAAAAGGGGGTATATAAAGAAGATACAAGGCGGATATGTAATAGAGGACCGTGCCGCCCTTGAGGAGCTCTCCTCCCGGTGTCATCTTATCTGAGGGCAAAAAGCAAGGCAGCAGGTGTTCTGCTGCCTTGTATTCATATTCATGGATAGTACCCGGTCACCTGTTTTTGTACATCTTTTCGTAGTACTGCTGGTATTCGCCGCTGATTATCGGCTTCCACCAGTCTTCGTTCGCAAGGTACCAGTCTATGGTCTTTTTTATCCCGTCTGCGAATTTTGTCTCCGGAAGCCATCCTAGTTCATTGTGTATCTTTGTGGGGTCGATGGCATAGCGCCTGTCGTGGCCCTTTCTGTCTGTGACATGGTGTATGAGGCTCTCAGGCTTGCCGAGGTACTTGCAGATGAGTTTTACTATGTCGATGTTTGCCATCTCGTTGTGGCCGCCGACATTGTACACTTCCCCGTCGCGTCCCTTCTCGACTATCAGGTCTATTGCCCTGCAGTGGTCCTCTACATACAGCCAGTCCCTGACGTTGAGGCCGTCGCCGTAGACCGGGAGGGGCTTGTCATCCAGAGCATTCATGATCATCAGCGGGATGAGCTTCTCAGGGAACTGGTACGGGCCGTAGTTGTTGGAACAGCGGCTTATCGTGACAGGCAGACCGTATGTCCTGTGGTACGCAAGCACAAGCAGGTCTGCAGATGCCTTTGAGCTGCTGTACGGGCTGCTGGTGTGCAGCGGGGTTTCCTCTGTGAACAGCAGGTCGGGCCTGTCAAGGGGCAGGTCACCGTAAACTTCATCTGTCGAAACCTGGTGGAATCTCTTTATACCGTGCTTCCTGCATGCGTCCATCAAAACTGATGTGCCTATGATGTTCGTCTCAAGAAACACTCCCGGGTTGTCTATTGATCTGTCCACATGTGACTCGGCTGCGAAATTGACTACCACGTCAGGCTTCTCATCCGTAAACACCTTGTCCATCGCATCCCTGTCGCAGATGTCGGCCTTTACAAACACAAATCCGTCCTTGTCCAGGACGGGCTCCAGCGTGGACAGGTTCCCGGCATAAGTCAGCTTGTCGATGCAGACCAGCTTCACATCAGGATGGTTCTTCCTCATGTGGAAGATGAAATTGCTCCCAATAAACCCGGCTCCGCCGGTGACTATCATCGTCATAAAGCTTCCTCCTTCCAATCAATATGATATTTTGTCGTCCGCAACATTCCTCAGATGCTTTCCGTACGGGGACTTCCCGTATTTTTCGGCACTCTCGAGGAGCTCTTCCTTTGATATCCATCCGTATTTATACGCAATTTCCTCAGGAGCGGAGATCTTTATCCCCTGGCGCCTCTCTATCATGCGCACAAAATCGGCCGCATCCACGAGGCTGTCCATGGTTCCGGTGTCGAGCCATGCAAAGCCCCTCCCCAGAAGCTGCACATCAAGGAGGCCTTCCTTGAGATACAATTCATTGAGGGAAGTGATCTCGAGCTCGCCCCTTGCGCTGGGCTTGACTTCCTTAGCCATCTTCACGACGTCGCTGTTATAGAAATACAGCCCCGTCACCGCATAGTTGCTCTTGGGTTTTTCAGGTTTTTCCTCTATCGATATGGCCTTGCCGTCCTTGTCGAACTCCACAATGCCGAATCTTTCGGGGTCGTTGACGTAGTATCCGAATACGGTGCTCCGCCCGTTCTTCTCAGAATTCTCCACCGCTGCCTTGAGGTACCTTGAGAAGCCTGCGCCGTAGAAGATGTTGTCGCCGAGCACCATAGCGCAGCAGTCGCCGTCTATGAAATCCTCGCCGATTATGAAAGCCTGGGCGAGTCCGTCCGGGGAGGGCTGGACCTTGTAGCTGAGCCTCAGGCCGAACTGCTTCCCGTCTCCCAGTAGGGCTTCAAATCTAGGCGTATCGCTGGGAGTAGAAATAATAAGGATGTCCCTGATGCCTGCGAGCATGAGCGTTGAGAGCGGATAATATATCATCGGCTTGTCGTATACCGGAAGAAGCTGCTTCGACGTTACCATTGTGAGGGGATAAAGCCTCGTGCCAGCTCCTCCCGCGAGAATGATGCCTTTCATAAGACGCACCTCCGCAACTTTTCTGCTCTGTTATTACCGTGATTATAACATACCAGAAAGGGAGGGGTGGAAACGAATCCACCCCTCCCTTGATTCAGCTTTTAATGCCGTACTTTTTCGAATATTCGGAATAGAGCTGCTTAGCCAGTTCGAAAGCTTCATCCCTCACGGCGGAGAAGTCTGGGATCACCCCGTACTGCCTTATGTTCATCGATGCACCGACGTTCGCCATTATTCCGGTCATCAATGGGTCGTTCCCCTCGCACCATGCATACAGGGCGGAGCCCGTCGACGTGTTCCCGCACCCGGTGGGATCCACTACCGGCCCGGGAGCTGGGGGAAGGAAAAACGCTGCGTCGGGAGTGACTGCATATGCACCTCTCTCTCCGACCCTGAAAAGTGTGAATTTGAACGGCATCTTCTGCAGCGCCGCGATGATATCCTCGTCGGTGCTCACCCGGAAGAGGTTTGAAGCCTCCTGGATATTTATGGAGAACAGCTCGGCTGTCTTTGCCGCATTGAGGACGGCATCCATATACTCGTAGTACGAACTAGGGGCTTCCATCTCCCACATCATCGTGAATCCGTCGCGCCTGCGCACTGCCTCGAGCTTTCTCCAGAACACGTAGTCGACATTCTGGGCGAGATATATCCCCTTTATGGGCTCCTCAGAAGTCCAGCGGCCTATCTCCTCCGGGGAAATCTTCATATACCCGAAGTCCTGCATCCAGTCGGACCTGAAATATTTCTGCTCAGGGTCGTTGGTATATGTCCCGTCTTCCTTGAAGAGCAGCCATGAATGGTTGCAGTGATCGCATTTGACGTCGAAACCCTTCTTTTCGACCCCGTTCTTTTCGATCCACGGGTCGAAGAGCTTGTGATAGTCCTCCCCCACGTGGCTGGCCTGCATGACCTTGTCGGTATAAAGCTTGATTCCAGAATAGGCGAAAGTCGAGGGTCCGCCAATGTGTTCCCTGGACCTCTCTGCCTTTCCAGGAAATCTCACTGAATCGAGCATCACATTCCCGCAGGCAAGATATTCGTATGCCAAGTTGTTCCTCCCTGTTAAAAGGGGCCGGTTTCACCGCCGGCCCCAGATTTCTTGTTAGGCGGTCAGATGCACTTGACGTAGAATTCCCTTTCGGGTTTCTTTCCGTCATAGTCTGCAATGAACACGCCCTGTCCGTTTCCGATCACGGCCTTTCCGTCGTGTATCGCTATATCCAGCGATACACCGGCGACAGCTGATTTGGAGTGTGCGGAAGCCTCGTCGAGATCGCCCTTGAAGTTCTGCTTGTTGTGTGCTGGGAATATCCTCTCAAAGTCTTCAAAGATATCCTCATGAATGTCATCCCTGCCCGAGGCGGTGACGATTATCCCGGCATCCGTGTCCGGAGAATACACGACGCAGAGCCCTTCCTTGATTCCGCTTGAGGAAACGGACTTATTGACCATGTCCGTCACTTCGAACAGGCCAGTCTTTCCGGTGCTTACATTATAAGTATCCATCAGTCCACCACCTCGATGACGCTCGTCTTGATGGTGCTGCCGACGGGAGATTTCTTCTGCGGGCTGTTCTCGTCGCGGAAATACGTCTCCCCGTTCATAGCTGCAAAGTAGCTTGCGAGCAGTGAACCTGGGACGTAGTTCATCATGGGTCCTATGAACTCGAATCCCTCAGGCGCTGCCGGAACTTCGCAGTACTCAACGCCTTCGTCCTTGATGCCGAACTCGTCTATCGGGCAGTCAGCCGTCACGAGCACCGGTCTCGCTACGTTCCTGGCCTGGTGGACCGTCTCGCACACCCTTGACCTGTCAGGTGCGCTCTTCTGGGCTACCACGATCGTGCCGATTGCATTGCTGTCGTGGGCAAAGTAGTTCACATGGCACCAATCCTCTGAATCCATCGTGGGCACCATCATTCCGGCCACTTCGACGAACTTCGCGCCTATAAAGTATGCCGATGCCCAGTTGACGTCGTCTCCAATGGACTCGAACTTCTTGAGGTCCTTCCACTTGAGGGCAAGTTCGTACATCTGCTGGTCGATCCTGTCCATTTCGCGGGCATAGTCGCCTGTCTGCTTCTTTACTGCCTCAAACAGGCTGTCGAGGGATCCCTTCGGGGAAAGCCCCTTTGCTTCTCCCATATAAGCAGCCAGAGCATAGAGTCCCATGAGGGATGCGTAGTAGTTGCGCAGTCCAGGAGTTGCATAATCGACAGGAGGGGTGTTCACAATGAGCTTGTACTCAGCCTCCCTGGCGGCCTGGGAATCAGGCACATTCGTGAGAGCCAGGGTGTGGCATCCCTTGGATTTTGCCCTTCTTAGGGCTTCTGCGACCCTGTTCGGGCTTCCGGACGCGCTAACCGCCACTACCAGCGTGACATCCGAATACCTCGGGTCGAATTCGAGGCTCCTCGCGACATCGATGCAGCGCTCTGCGCTGAAGCGGTTGCCGAAGGCGTTCACGAATTTCTTGAAGGCGGGCACTGCGCATATCGATGCGAGGTAGGAGTCCCCGCAGCCCGTAATTATAACCCTGCGTATTCCTTTTATTACATCTTCAGGTATCGTGTCTGAAAGGCCTTTCCTGACGCCGTCTATCTGAACCTGGCAGAGTTCCGGCAGGCTCAGGCACTGAAGTTTCAGGGGATCCTGATAATCTTTTCTTTCCATGCTGTCAAATTCCTTTCTTTAGCCTTCCAGCACGCTCACGTAGAACGAGCGCGGGCGGGGGCCGTCGAATTCAGCGAAGACTATGGCCTGCTCAGGTCCGAGAACGAGCTTCCCGTCTTCCACAATGAAGGATATCTGCGAATTAGTGAGGGCTGTCTTGACATGGCCGCCCGCATCGGACGCTGTCTCCCTGTGCTTGAAATCCACCCTCGTGGGGACCATGCGCTCTATGGAGTTCATGACGTCCTTTCTGCTGGCGTCGTCCTTTGCACACACGACAAGTCCTGCTGTAGAGTGGAGCATTGAAACATGAAGAACTCCGTTTTTTACTCCGCTCTTCTCAAGCTCTTCCCTGACTGCGGCCGTGATGTCGTGCATCCCCATGTATTCGGTCTGTACCGATCTCTTTGCAAGATACATCTTCTAAACCCTCCTCACGCCTTCTCTACTATTTCTACCTGGAAGCTGCGCTTGCGCGGTCCGTCGAATTCCATGTAGACAAGGCCCTGGGAAGAGCCGAGAATCAGCTTTCCCTCGTGTATGATCAGGGCTTTTGATGTGCCCATCAGGGCAGATTTGACCCTTCCGGATGCGTCATGGGGTGATTCCTGGTTCCTGTAGCTCACGCGGTTTGGTATGTTCCTCGAAATTTCGTCCTCGAGGTCATACAGCCCTCTGACGTCCCAGAATGATGTAATGCAGAGTCCTGCCGTTCCGTCAGGCACGCTCACGATGCAGAGACCTTCCTTGACTCCGCTCTTTTTTACCAGGTCGTTAACCTGCGCGGTGATGGAAGGACAGCCGTTGAGTTCTGTTTCGATATCAATGTTGTAAAGCATCCAGACAGCCTCCTCAGAAATGTATCTGGACTTCGCTGGTCCCAATGGTCATAGCGTTCGGCTTGGAATGAAGACTTTCCTTGTCGTATTCCTTGGTCATCGGGTCGTACTGCACGAAGTTCTTCCTTCCGCCGAGAGTGGCGCAGTAGCCTGCAAGCAGGGCGTCAGGAACGTATTCCATCAGCGGCATTACCCATTCGTATCCCTCCGGGGCCTTCGGGATTCTCACTACCTCGGCTCCTTCGGCAAATTCGTCGTCGGAGTTTGTCACTACAAGGGTCGGCCTTCCGATGGAAACAGCTGAAGCCACTGTCTCCTTTACCCTTGAGAGGCTCGGGGAATCCTTGTCGACGTGGAACACTGTCCCTATCGTCTCCGGATCCTTGCAGAAGAAGTCGATGTGGCACCAGTCCTCTGGGTCGTCGTAGTTGCAGATCGTACCGCAGCTCTCATAAAACTTTTCAAGGCCGAATATCGCCGAATACAGCTGGGTCTCGCATCCTATGAAGTCGAATTTCTCAAATCTGCACCATTTCTGTGCAAGCTCGAACATCTGGGTATCAATGCTGTCCATTACCGGGTCCCAGCTGTGGCAGTAAGTTCTTATGGCGTTCTTGAAGTCATCCTCGGCAGTGGGAGGAAGCAGTCCCCTGACATGGCCGAACCTGCAGGAAAGGGCTGCGAGAGCTGTCATAGAAGCGAAATACGACCTGATGTTCGGATGGATCATCTTGTCATACGGGTACTCCGGCGTCTCGACATAGAACACTTTTTTTGCAATCTTGGCGCACCTTGATTCGGGATTGTTGGTGATGAGCATCGAGCAGGCACCGATCGCATTTGCCTTTTCGAGGACCTCCGCGACCCTCGCTGTGCCGCCGCCGACGCTTATTCCGATGGCAAGCGGGCTGTTGGGCTCGCCTATTCCTATGTCGCCCTTGGTAACGAATCTGGAGAACTGTATCGGGTTGTAGACCGACACCTGCATCGCATCACAGTACTTCTTCATTACCGGGAGCATTGCTCCTCCGGCCACCCATGAGTCTCCGGCGCCGGTAACTATGATCTTGCGAACATCGAAGATCTCGGAGATTGGCATCAGCCCCTTGAGCTTCTCGCTCCCGAAGCAGCGCTCCGTGGAAGCGTCCGACAGTTCCGGAAGACTGAGCACTTCCTCGCGGATCGGGCTCGTGAATTTCGTCTTGTCCACTAGTTATCCTCCTTGTTTCGCTTATTAATGTCGAAAAATCCTGCGGATGTGCTTTGTTTCCACATCCCGCCCAACTTAAAAATATACCCCTCGCCGTTGCACCGGTCAACGGTGCGGCGAGGGGTATTCATCGGTTTTGGGAAAACGATTTCCAGAGGACTGCTTCAGGCCTGCCTGTAGTCGGAAAGAAACTCCTTCAAGCCTTCCATTGCCTCCCTGAGAACCTTGTTTTCCGGAAGGAAGACTATCCTGAAGTGGTCCGGCTCAGGCCAGTGGAATCCCCTGCCGTGAACTATGAGGACGTGTTTCTTCTCGAGGAGGTCGAATGCAAATTTCTCGTCGTCTTTTATGTTGAATTTGGCCGTGTCTAGCTTCGGGAAGCAGTAGAACGCTGCCTTCGGCTCAACGCAGGTGAGCCCTGGAATTTCGTCTATGCATTCCATTATCGTCTTCCTCTGCTCGTAGAACCTGCCGCCGGGCTGGGTGTCAGGGTCCGGTCCCTTGTCGGCAAGAGCCAGCTTTATGATGTGCTGGGCAGGAACGTTGGAGCAGAGCCTCATGGACGAGAGCATGTTCAGTCCCTCGATGTAGCTCTTGGCGCATTTCTTGTCACCGGATATGGTCATCCATCCAACTCGGAATCCCGCTGCCCTGTGGGATTTGGAGAGTCCGTTCATCGTGATGCAGAAGAGGTCAGGTGCGAGAGAGGCAATCGAAGTGTGTTCTATGCCGTCCATGCACAGCCTGTCGTAAATCTCGTCAGCAAATATCGCCAGCCCGTATTTTCTGGCCAGTGCGGCAATGTCCTCCAGCAGCTCCTTCGGATATACAGCACCGGTCGGGTTGTTCGGATTGATTATGACGATAGCCTTTGTCCTCGAGGTTATCTTTGATTCCATGTCCTTCACATCGGGGAGCCATCCGTTTGACTCGTCGCAGATGTAGTGGACGGGATGGCCGCCTGCAAGAGTTGAGCATGCAGTCCACAAAGGGTAGTCAGGGGCAGGAAGCAGTATTTCGTCTCCGTTGTCGAGGAGCGCCTGGGTTGCCATGGAGATCATCTCGCTCACGCCATTGCCGGTATAGACGTCATCCGCAGTGACGCCTTCAATGCCCTTCCTTGCGCAGTATCCGGCAATGGCCTCCCTAGCCTCGAGAATGCCCTTTGATTCTGAATAGGCGTCCGAATCAGGGATGTCGGCTGTCATTTCGCTTATGAGATAGTCGGGGACATGGAACCCGAATCTCCCCGGGTTTCCTATGTTGAGCTTGAGTATCTCTATTCCGCTTCTCTCCATCTCCGATGCCCTGTCGAGCACCGGACCACGCACGTCATATGCCACATGGTCCAGCTTAGAGGATTTCCTTATTACCCTGTTCACTATAAAACGCCTCCTGCGCACACTTGGTCATTGGTGGATTCTGATTTTGTATTCTGATAAGAATATCACCGGAGGGGCCATACTTCAACTCATTTTCTCTGCATCACAATTGTCCGGATTGCCCCTGAAAATAATGTTTCGGGCACAATATTGTTGACCCCGGAATTCTTGAACGGAAACATGCTCAGTAATATAATGATGAAGCAGTTTAAAAGGCAGCAAAAACAAGAAAATACAATTAATTAGGAGAAAGCGCCAAATGAAGAAATTCAACAAGCTAACCGTGGAAGACCTGGACGTCGCCGGAAAACGCGTACTCGTACGCTGCGACTTCAACGTTCCTCTCAAGGACGGAAAGATCACCGACGACACAAGAATCACAGCAGCTCTTCCCACAATCAAGTACCTCATTGACCACAATGCAAAGGTCATCCTCTGCTCCCACCTCGGGAAGCCGAAGGGAGTCGACCCCGCATTCTCTCTCGCACCTGTTGCAGAGCGCCTTTCCGAAGTTCTCGGAAAGAAAGTCGTGTTTGCAGATGACGACAGAGTCGTCGGCGATATTGCGAGAAAAGACATAGCCGCCATGAAGGACGGGGATGTTGTTCTCCTCCAGAACACCAGGTTCCGCCCCGAGGAGACCAAGAACGGGGAAGAGTTCTCCAAGGACCTCGGCAGCATTGCAGATCTTTTCGTAAACGACGCTTTCGGATCCGCCCACAGGGCACACTGTTCCACAGTCGGCGTGGCATCCTATGTTGAAAAATCAGCCAACGGATTCCTGATGGCCAAGGAGGTCAAATACCTCAGCGACGCTGTTGAAGACCCGGTCCGCCCGTTCGTCACGATCCTCGGCGGTGCAAAGGTTGCTGACAAGCTTGCAGTCATCGAGAACCTGCTCAAGAAGGCAGACACCATAATCATCGGCGGCGGGATGGCCTATACCTTCATCAAGGCAATGGGATATCAGGTAGGCAAGTCCCTAGTTGACGACACGAAGATAGATTACTGCAAAGATATGATGGACCGCGCAAAGAAGAACGGCGTGAAGCTGCTCCTTCCAATTGACACCGTAGTGGGAAAGAACTTCCCTGACCCCATTGATGCAGTAATCGACGTCAAGACAGTTTCCTCTGCATCCATTCCTGCTGACATGATGGGCCTCGACATCGGTCCTGCCTCCATCCAGCTGTTCACTGACGAGATCAAGAAGGCAAAGACGGTCGTATGGAACGGCCCGATGGGTGTTGCAGAGAATCCGGTTCTCTGCAAGGGGACCGAGGCAATAGCAAAGGCAATGGCAGACAACAAGGACGCCATCACCGTTGTAGGCGGAGGAGATTCCGCAGCGGCTGTCAAGAAGCTTGGATATGCGGACAAGATGACCCACATAAGCACCGGCGGCGGAGCTTCCCTGGAGTTCCTGGAAGGCAAGGACCTGCCCGGAATCGCCGCTATGACCGACAAATAAGAAACCGCTGTCGACAGGGCTTCCGCATGAGCGGAGCCCTGTTTTATATGATGAATGTTTTTGAAGGAGATTGTATAGATGGATAAGGCTAGACGCGCCGCAGTCATAGCGGGCAACTGGAAGATGAACAAGACGGCATCCGAAGCTGCAGAGCTCTACGATGCACTGATCCCACTGGTGAAGGATGCATCCTGCGAAGTGGTGACATGCGTCCCCTTTACCGACATTGCCGTGGCAGTCCAGAAGTGCAAGGACACGAATATCAAAGTCGGGGCTGAAAACTGCCATTTCAAGGCCTCAGGGGCATATACGGGGGAGATTTCCGCACCGATGCTCACAGAAGCCGGTGTAAATTACGTAATTGTCGGCCACAGCGAGCGCAGGCAGTATTTCGGTGAGACGGACGAGACCGTCAACCTCCGTGCCCGCGCAGTCATAGATGCCGGCATGAAGGTGATCATATGCGTCGGCGAGACCCTCGAAGAGCGCGAGCTCGGAATTACCGAGGAGCGCATCGGCCAACAGATCAAGCTCGACCTCCACGGATTCACTGCAGATGACATGAAGAACGTCATCATTGCATATGAGCCGATCTGGGCAATAGGCACGGGAAAGACCGCAACGGCTCTCCAGGCTGAGGAGGTCTGCGGATTCATACGCACTGTCCTGGTAAAGCTCTTCGGGGTGGAGACGGCAGAATCCACCACCATTCAGTACGGCGGTTCCATGAAGCCGGCCAATGCTGCTGAGCTTCTCGCCCAGGTGGACATCGACGGAGGCCTCATCGGAGGCGCTGCCCTCAAGGCTGACGATTTTGCCGCTATAGTCAAGGCGGCTTCAGAAGGCTGAAACAGAGAATTTGACGGAGGATTTCCCTTATGAGCATGCATCTCGAAGCAGCACCAGGAGACATAGCCGAGAGGATTGTGCTCCCGGGCGATCCGCTGAGGGCCAAATACATTGCTGAAAACTACCTCGATGATCCAAAGCTCTTTAATTCTGTGAGAGGGATCCTCGGTTATACCGGCACATACAGCGGAATCCCCGTCTCTGTCATGGGTACAGGGATGGGAGTTCCGGCAATGCTCATCTACGCAACTGAGCTCATAAGGGACTACGGGGTCAAGGTGCTCATACGCACAGGAACAGCCGGGGCTTTCGACCCGGATCTCGACATAGGCGACATAGTGTTTTCCGAGGCGTGCTCCACAAACTCTGCAATAAACGACCACATACTTCCGGGGCATCTCGCCATGATGGCGGACTTCGATCTGCTCATGGCCGCATACCAGACTGCCTGCGAGATGGGCCTCAAGGTCCGCGTCGGCAACACAATCTGCAACGACCTCATGTATATTGACAACAAGCCTGAATATGCGAAGAAGTGGCTGGAATACGGGGTCATCGCGAGCGAAATGGAGGCCGCAGGTCTGTATACCGCTGCCGGGCGGTACAGGGCAAAGGCGCTTACCATGATGACTATAGGCTCCTCTCTGCTCGGAAGGGACAAAAAGCCCCTCACTAAAGAGCAGAAGGAAAAGAACCTGGACGACATGATAACTCTTGCGCTCAAGACAATAATCAGGCCTGGCCTCATCTGATGAATCTCTAATCGGGGACGCACCTCCTGATGCGTCCCCTTTCCGTTTTCTTGACATATTATTTAAAAAACTCTATACTAAAATTCCCTCAGGTGAGGGAGTAAATATCGCGGGGTAGAGCAGTTGGTAGCTCGTCGGGCTCATAACCCGGAGGTCGTAAGTTCAAGTCTTACCCCCGCAACCAGAAAGACCGATGCCATTTGGCACCGGTCCTTTTTTTTACTTTCAGATGTACTTTCCAGTTACGCTCTCAGGGCATTTCTTGATTTCATCAGGGGTTCCTGCAGCGACTACCCTTCCGCCGCTCTCTCCTCCTCCGGGACCCATATCCACGATGTAGTCGGCGCTCCTTATGACGTCCAGATCGTGTTCTATCACTATGATTGTGGCCCCGTTGGAGATGAGGGTCCTGAAAACTCCGAGGAGGGTCCTGACATCAAGTGGATGGAGCCCAATTGTAGGCTCGTCAAATACGAACACTGAATCAGCCTGTCCCCTTCCGAGTTCATCCGCGAGCTTCAGCCTCTGCGCCTCGCCTCCGGAAAGAGCTGGCGTCTGCTCGCCGAGGGTCAGGTATCCGAGCCCAAGGTCATGCAGCACCCCGAGCCGACTTTTTACTATCGGGATGTCGCTGCATTTTTCGAGAGCTTCGTCGACGCTCATGGCCATCAGCTCTGGAAGGGTGCAGCCCTCCCCATCTGTCTTCGCCTGTTTCCTGTGGACTTCCGAGGCTTCCCTCGAATATCTCGATCCACGGCAGTCCGGGCATTCGATATCCACGTCGGGAAGGAACTGCACATCGAGGCTTATTGTTCCTGTCCCGTCGCATGTCGGACAGCGGAGTTTGCCGGTATTATAGGAAAAGTCCCCTGCCTTGTATCCCCGTGCCTTGGCATCAGGAGTCCTCGCAAACACCTTTCTCAGTTCGTCGTGTATGTTTGCATATGTGGCAACAGTGGACCTCACATTTATCCCTATCGGGGACGCATCTATTAGCTTTACCTGCCTTATCCCGTCTGCCTCAACAGACTTCACATGGGAAGGAAGCTTCTTCCCGTGAATCTTGGCATCCAGCCCCGGCACAAGGCTCTCAAGCACGAGCGTGGTCTTGCCTGACCCGGAAACCCCTGTCACAACCGACATTCTGCCCTTTGGGAAAGAGACATCCAGCGGCTTGACGGTGTGTATTGCATCGGTCGATATCTTTATTGCCCCCTGATCGAAGAGTTTCTCCTCAGGAATCCTGCTTTTTGTGCCTGCAGCTTCCTCGCCGGACAGGAACTTCCCTATCTTGGATACTGGGTTGTTCTCGATGTCTTCGACAGTTCCCTGGGCTATTATCCTTCCACCGTCTGCCCCTGCGCCAGGCCCCAGCTCTATCATCCAGTCGGATTCAGACAGGATCGTAGTGTCGTGATCAACCAGAACCACTGAATTTCCGTCCCTCACGAGGTCGTGCATTACTCCCTTGAGTCCCTCCTGGTTGGAGGGATGGAGTCCTATTGATGGTTCATCAAGAATATACAGCACACCTGTCGTCCTGTTGCGGACAGCCCTTGCCAGCTGCATTCTCTGCCTCTCCCCGGTGGAGAGCGTCGAAGAAGCCCTGTCGAGAGTGAGGTACCCGAGTCCCAGATCGAGAAGCCGTGCAGCGGTATCTTTAAATGACTCGCAGATATTTTCTGCCATGGGACGCATTTCTTCGGGAAGCGACCCCGGAACTCCCTCAACCCAGTCGCAAAGGTCGTACAGGGTCATTGCGCAGGCCTCATCGAGTCCTATGCCCCTAACCCTGGGAGCCCTCGCTGCCTCGGACAGCCTTGTTCCCCTGCAGTCAGGACATACATCCTGCCTCAGGAACTTCTCGACTCTCTTCATGCCCTTCTCGTCCTTGACATGAGCCAGGGCATTCTCCACAGTGTATGTCGCATTGAAGTACGTAAAATCCATGTCCCCGGCTGCGCCTGTCTTCTTGTTCTGGTAGATGATGTTCTTCTTGACGGCAGGTCCGTGGAACACAATGTCCCTCTCCTTGGGGGTGAGGTCCTTGAAAGGCACGTCCGTGCGAACGCCCATCGACCTCGCAATGTCCTTCATGAGCGACCACATCAGCGTCTGCCACGGCGCTACGGCCCCTTCGTCTATCGAAAGCGATTCGTCCGGGACGAGCGTAGACTCGTCGACTATCCTGACTATCCCGGTTCCGTCGCATTTTGGGCATGCTCCCCTGCTGTTGAAAGACAGGTCCTCTGCGGAAGGAGCATAGAAATGTGCCCCGCAGACAGGGCACACGAGATCCTTTCCCGCGGCGACCCTTATTGACGGCTCGACATAGTGCCCGTTAGGACACCTGTGGCTTGCAAGCCTCGAGTACATGAGCCTCAGACTGTTGAGCAGCTCCGTTCCCGTCCCGAATGTGCTCCTTATATCCGGAACTCCGGGACGCTGGTGGAGAGCCAGAGCCGCAGGCACATACAGAACCTCGTCGACATCAGCTTTTGAGGCCTGCGTCATCCTCCTGCGTGTATACGTGGAGAGCGATTCGAGATACCTTCTCGACCCTTCGGAATACAGTATCCCGAGGGCAAGAGAAGATTTGCCGGACCCGGAAACCCCGGATATACCGACTATCTCATTGAGAGGCACGTCCACGTCGATGTTCCTCAGATTGTGGACCCTGGCTCCCCTCACTTTTATTGCTTCCGGCACTGAAGTGCGGTTCTTGGACATAAATCAAATCTCCAGTTTTCTTGTAGTCATGCAGATAATATCATATTCCAAGCCGCCGCACCTCTCAAGCCGGACTCTCAATTCACAGTACCTTGTGCACCCAGCCTTCCGGGCCTTCTATATCGCCCATCTGTATTCCCATGAGAGTTTTCCTAAGCTTTTCCATGACAGGTCCGGCCTTTTCCATGCCGGATGGGAAGCTTATGACTTTTCCGTGGTCATTGATGCTGCCCACTGGCGAAATCACAGCGGCGGTGCCGCAGAGACCGCATTCCGTGAAGTTTCCCTTTACGACCTCCTCCCAGTACACCGGCCTTTCATCTATCTTCATGCCGAGGTACTTTTCTGCAATGTATACGAGGCTTCTTCTCGTAATGGAAGGCAGTATAGAATCCGATTTAGGCACGACCAGCGTGCCCTTGCCGTCTGTCAGCAGAACATTTGCACCGCCGGTCTCCTCTATCTTGGTCCTGGTAGCCGGATCGAGATACAGGTTTTCCGCAAATCCCTCTCTGTGCGCAGTCATTATCGCGTGCAGGCTCATTGCATAGTTGAGCCCTGCCTTGATTCCGCCGGTGCCATGCGGTGCCGCGCGGTCGAAATCGCTTATTTTTATTGAAATCGGCTTTGCTCCGCCCTTGAAATAAGGACCGACAGGGGTTCCGAAGACCCTGAACTGGAATTCCTCGGCGGGCTTGACGCCAATGACCGGACTTATCCCGAACATGAACGGTCTCATGTACAGAGTCCCGCCTGTTCCATATGGCGGCACCCATGCCGCATTGGCCTTCACGGTTTCATCAACTGCCTCGACAAACTTGTCCTTAGGAAATACCGGCATCTCCATTCTGAGGGCAGAGCTTTCAAATCTCTCAGCGTTGAGATCCGGTCTGAAGGTTACTATACTCCCGTCCTTTGCTGTATAAGCCTTGAGTCCCTCGAATATGGACTGCGAGTACTGAAGCACGCAGGCACATTCGCTCATGGTCACCATGGAGTCTTCCGTAAGCTCCCCTTTTCCCCATGCACCGTCCTTGTATTCACATACATATCTCTTGTCTGTCTTTATATACGCGAATCCCAGATGGCTCCAGTCAATGTTCTTTTTTTCCATTTCTGCCTCCTTAGAAAACAGCCGATGCAGGCACAGCAGTGCCGGCATCGACCTCTCTGCCGAATTTATTGCCTTTAAAAATATACCGTTTCTGAAAGATTTTCAATATGATTTATTCAGATATTATAGATTTTATGATATTTTATTAGCCTTTTCATTATTTTTTGAATTATAACATTGTTGTAATATTCATTTTGTATGTTGAAAATTAATTATATGTTTATAACATCTCATTTAAAATATACCGATAGATACAGAATGACAGCATCATAAAGCCGCGAACAGTGGAACTACCGGAAAAATCATAGTCTTCTACTTAATAAGCTGCTCACCATTGTTGGACAGCGCTGAGAACAATTTTATTTTTATTTAATATTGCTTTTTGTTATCTATTGGCATATTTGAAAGGATAATAGTCATTACTACGAATGCTACTAGCGCAGGAAAATAAAAAATAACAGAAGAAATATACTGACTAAAACTTAAGTTATTAGCAGTCTTCTCATGTGTAAGAACAACTTTTCCGCCTTCATTAATTTCCCACTTATTTAATAGCCTGTAGTCTACATTTACAGCCTTTGCAGAACTATATATATTCCTGTTAAGTTTTCTTATCAGTTCTTCTTGACTGTTTATACCTTTGATATCAGTGCTACCAGCTCTTTTATATTCATAATTCACGGATTTTCCTATGCAATAACAATTGATCATTCCCGTCGAACTATAGGACACTATGCCTCCTTGCATATATTTGTCTTGCGAATTTAAGATGCAGTCACTCCAGCAATTTGCAATATCACCGTTAAAATTATCGGCAATGCCACCCACCCTATCTCCTGTAACATATGCCTCTGAATAGCAGTTGATGATGGTTGCTTTTTCATTGCTGGAATGTGAAGTAATTACACCCACGCAGGATCCATGAATATATGAATTTATTATGCCTAGATTCATGACAACTCCTCCGAGTTTTCCAAACAAGGCATTATTTCCATCTGTATTAACGTTCAGATTGCTGATGATATAACCATCTCCGTCATATATCCCACAAAACTCGCTCTCGCTATCAAAAGGAGCAATTGTTTGCCATTGAATGCCCGTCATATCGAGATCGGCCGTCTGCACCACAATAGTATTTTGAAATGTATTTCCTGAGTTCACCTGCCTAGAAAATTCAATAAGATCATTTTCATTATTAATATAATATTTGTCATATGCTACATTGCTTCCAGCCTTATAACTTCTATCAGCAATTAGCCCCAGTAAGGTGAATGTCACAACTATCACAACAATTGAAATAACAATATTCTTACGCATTTGTCTTTTCTCTACTGTTTCATTGCCCTCGTTAAGGCATACAAAATATTTAATGTTGCAAAGGCAAGTGTAAAAAATAAAACATATTGAATGAAGACATTAGTATCTATGAACCATGTGTTCACTGCCAATGTATTTTTCAAATATTTATAGACTGAAATATGGAATATATAGACTAGATAAGAACTCCCCGCTATCCAATGCAATAGTTTATGAGGCTTACTGTTATTTTTAGAG
>JBMNPE010000011.1:0-28888 GCA_050943435.1 Oscillospiraceae bacterium
AATCTGCCGCCGTCAAGCGTGTATGCATATTTGGCGTCAAAGGCCTTTACATCGAAATGATCGGGCCCGCGTCCTATCTCCTCATCCGGAGTGAACCCTATGCGGATCCTTCCGTGCACCGCTTCACCTGCGAGAAGCCTCTCTGCAGCATACATTATGACGGCCGTCCCCGCCTTGTCGTCTGCGCCGAGCAGTGTAGTCCCGTCTGTCACGACGAGGTGCTTCCCCTTGAGCCTTGCAAGGTCAGGGCAGTCCGCGAGGGTGGTGACAATTCCCTTTTCCGGATTCAGCACTACGCTCTCCCCGTTGCACTCGACGACCCTTGCCTTTACGTTCTCGAATGGAACCTCGCGCACGACATCGTTGTGTGCGAGGAAGCCTATCGTGTCTGCGTCCTCGTATCCCTTGGAAGCGGGTATCGTTCCGAAGACGTATCCGTTTTCGTCCATCGACACGTCCTGCATCCCTATGGATTTCATCTCCTCGGCGAGGGCTCTCCCGAACTCAAGCTGGGACGGAGTCGAGGGGACTGTATCCGAGCTGTCGTCAGAAGCAGTCGGATATTTTGAATATTCTATCAGTCTTTCGTAGGGCTTTTTCATACCGGTTATGCTGCCTTTCCTCATTTATTCGCTAATAATGGCCTCAGCAGTGAGGCCTGCAATTAAGATTGTACCCCAGAAAGGTCCCGCGTTAAACACCCGGGACTCAGCAAAATGCCCGGGCGGGATGCGCCCGGGTCATCTCGATATTGTGGTGCGGGTGACAGGACTTGAACCTGCACAGTTGCCTACTAGATCCTAAGTCTAGCGCGTCTGCCAATTCCGCCACACCCGCATGCCGGATGTTCATAATTATATTGTCTCGGAATATCAAAATCAATCTGAGAGAAATCTGCATGCTTCCTGCAAATTTTCACAATATTAACAAACATGCTGTATAATTGGCAGGACACAAACAGAAAGGCTGCTCACAAAAAAGAAATGAAGGATTTTGTCTACAGACTCCAGATTAAAATGCACGGCAGGTGCATTCACGACCTCATGAAGTACATCGTGATAGCCCAGGCCACGGTATTCTTCCTCGACCTCTGCTTCACGTCCTACAACTTCATAAGCTATCTGACTCTCGACTTTTCCATGGTGCTCAAGGGACAGGTGTGGAGGCTCATCACATTCCTGTTTGTCCCTCCCGAGACCTCGATCATATTCATTCTGTTCGCTCTGTATTTCTACTACATAATCGGCACTTCTCTAGCAAACGAATGGGGCGACTTCACATTTGACTTCTACTATCTGCTGGGGACCATAGGATGCATAATCGCATCGGCCATCACAGGCTACTCATCGAACATATACCTCAACATGTCCCTCTTCTTTGCGTTTGCAGTCCTCTACCCCGATTTCAGGGTACTGCTGTTCTTCTTCATACCGATCAAGGTAAAATGGCTGGCAGTCATAGACGCCGCATTCTATATCATTTCCCTGATCCTCGGACCCGGGAGCGTCAGGGTCCAGATACTCTTCTCCCTCCTCAACTTCTTCCTCTTCTTCTGGAAGGACATGTACCTCTCCATCAAGCAGGCAATCTATGTGCAGAAAAACAGGAGAAGGTGGAAGCAGTAGCTTCCGGCCTTCCCCCGTGCCTATTGCCCACGATATGAGTTTTTCCGGGCCCGCTGCTGCGGGTCTTATTTATTTTCCGAGGTTCCCTGGGACTGGTTCTTGGACTGTGCCGCGCTGTTGGCATCCACGACCTTCTGGGCCTCTTCGAGCTGCTTCTGCTGCTGTTTCTGAGCCCTTACGCGCTTTATGGATATCCTGACTCCTTCGCATACAGCTCCTATTACCGCCCCGGCGATCAGGCAGATGATGTACCACTTGCCCGTGGTGGTGCTGACATAGCCGTCAGAAGCCTTCTGCACTGCGACATCGGCTATAGACCCTCCTATTCCGGAGAGCAGGAACAGACTGCCGAACCACTTCATGTTGAAAGCTATAGGAACTGCCCCGACCGCGCCGAGGATGAGCACTATGAAGACTACGAACTTTGTGCCGGGCATGTGCCCTTTCGAGAAATAGTAGATGAGCAGCATGGCAGCCACGTACACTGCCATGGCTATAAAGGCAAACAATATGTTCTTTGCAGTCTTCTTGAATGCAGACGGCTGCTTTTTCTTTCCCTGATCGGGTTCCTTTTTCCCGGCCATAACCTTATCCCCCTCCGGATTCCTCATTTTCTGCCGATGGCTGCTGCAGTCTTGAGAAGTGCATATCTCGAGCACGCGAACGACGTCCCGCCCTGCAGGTAGACCGCGTACGGCTCCCTCAGAGGGGCATCGCACGAAAGCTCGATCGACGACCCCAGGACAAATGACCCGGAAGCCATTATGACCCTGCTGTCGTATCCCGGCATATCCCACGGCTCAGGAACCGCCGCCGAATCGACAAAACTATTATACTGCACCTCGCGGCAGAATTTTATAAGCTTTTCCTCGCTCCCGAGCTTTATAACCGTAGTGATGTCCGGCCTTTCTCCGTCATACGACGGGTTGCATTCATATCCGAGAAGCCCGAACAGGGCGGACGCGTAGATTCCTGTCCTGAGGGCAATGCAGACGATGCCCGGTGCCCTTGAAAGCCCTATGAACGTGTCCCTGTGTCCTGCAGGCCAGCATCCGAGCTCCCTGCCGGTTCCCGGGGCGGTGAGCCTGTCTGCGCACTTTTCAACAAGGTCTTTTCTTCCCGCTATATATCCCCCGGTAGGGGCTACAGCCCCGCCAGGGTTCTTTATCATGGACCCCACAATCAGGTCCGCACCGTGGGAGAGGGGTTCATCCGGCCCGCAGAATTCCCCGTAGCAGTTGTCAACAATTATGTCTGCCCTGCTTCCTGATTTCCTGACTGCATCAGTTATCCTTTCTATGTCAGTGCAGGAAAGAGCCTTTCTGTCAGGGTCGTAGCCGTGTGACCTCTGTATGAACACCACGTCGGCCTCAGGAGCAGCCTTTGTTATCCCGTCGATGTCAGGGCTGCCGTCGGGGAGAAGAGGCACCGAGCTGTAGACTGCCCCGTAGTCCTGGATCGATCCGGGGCCCCTCATGACAGGCATCAGGGTGTCGTATGGGTCCCCCGTGGCGCTCAAAAACCTGGTTCCGCTTCTCACGAGCCCGAATATCGCAACAGTCAGGGCATGCGTCCCGCTCATGAACTGCTCCCTGCAGAGGGCATCCTCGGCACCCACAATCCTGGCGAACAGCTCGTCCAGCTTGTCCCTGCCTATGTCGCCGTAGCCGTATCCGGTGGATCCCGAAAGGTGCTCCGCGCCGACTGCAGTGCTCCTGAAGGCATTGAGGACCTTTACCGCGTTGTAGTCCGATATCTCCTCTGCCTTTTTCATTGCAGGGGCTGCGAGTTCCATGGCCTTTCTGTCGAGTTCCCTCAATTCAGCGTCGAATTCCGAAAGAAAATCAATCATAGCTTGTTTACCAGCTCCTTGAAGTATTCACCGCGCTCCTCAAAATTCCTGAACATGTCAAAGCTCGCGGATGCGGGAGACAGCATCACGACATCGCCGCTTGAGGCCCTGCCGCGGGCCGTGCCAACGGCTTCTTCCAGTGATCCGCACCTGATTATTTCTGGGGCAGTCTTTCCGGTGCGGGAAGCTTCCTCCGTGACCGCTTTCTCAATTTTGTCCGCCGTGGCACCTATCAGAATCAGGCATTTCACGTGATCGAGGATGTGCGGTGCAAGGGGCCCGTATTCGAGGTTCTTGTCGTATCCGCCAGCTATGAGAATTATCTTGCTGTCGAAGGATTTTAGCCCTGCAACCGTCCTCGACGGAGTGGTGGCTATGGAGTCGTTGTAATACCTGACCCCGTCAATCTCCCTCACGAGTTCTATCCTGTGCTCTACTCCTGCAAACGACGACAGCACAGATCTCTGGGCCTCTGGTTCCGCAATTCCCTGGGTTGCTGCCACTGCCGCAGCGGCGTTGAGCCTGTTGTGGTCCCCGGGCAGCTTCATCCTGGAAGAGAGTATTATTTCAGTCTCCTTCCCGCCTGAAGCAGAGATTATCCTCATCCCGTCAAAATACGCCCCGTCGGGGCATCTGTTCCTCCCGAAGAAACGGAGTTTCCCGCGCACGCAGGGCTCCATCCATTCCCTTACAGTCGGGTCGTCGAAGAGGACGGCAATGCCTGAAGACTTCTGGTGGGACAGGATGTTCGTCTTTGCCCCGTAATATTCTGCCAGGTCCCTGTGGTGGTCGAGGTGGTTGGGAGAGAGGTTTGTGACTACAGCGATGTCGGGGCTGGTCTTCATCGAGATGAGCTGGAAGCTCGAGAGCTCCACCACTGCAATGTCTTCCGGTTCTATGCTGTCTATTCTCTGGAGAAGGGTCGTGCCGATGTTCCCTCCGAGATGCACCTTCTTCCCTGCCGCTTCGAGCATTTTCGCTATCAGCGTTGTCGTGGTGGTCTTGCCGTCGGAGCCTGTAACCCCGATCGTCCTGCACCTGCAAAGGTCAAAGATTTTCTCTATTTCCGAAGTGAATTCCACCCCGTCTGCGGCTGCCTTCTGGATCTCGGGCTTGTTCCAGTCTATCCCAGGTGTCCTGAAAATGAGGTCCGCATCGGAGAGCCCCTCGAGGTATGAATCACCCAGTACGAGCTTCACCCCGAGATTCCTGAGCCTTGATATAGTATCGGGATCGAATCTGTCCTCGGTCCTCATGTCCCTGAGTTCCGTGTCTGCCCCGGCACGGGCTGCCAGCTCGACAAGGCCTGCATTGCTCTTGCCCCAGCCAAGGAACATGACTTTCTTTCCCTTCAGGGTGGAAAACCAGTTTTCAAGATAACTTTCCATCAGATTGCACCAGCATTACAAAAGAAGTATAGTTATTTCCGTGCTTTTGGAAATCCATTGCGGATTCCGTGACATTGTACATCATATGCGGCCAAAAGACTAACTTAAAGCTAGGAGCTGCACCATGGACAGAGATCTCATACTTCCGGACGGCTATAAAAGCGTCCTCGACGTGAGAAAGACCCAGCTTGCCATAAAGCTGGCAAAGGACACCTTCGAGAGGAAGCTCGCAGGCAAGCTCAATCTCACAAGGGTTTCGGCACCGATGTTCGTGAGGCCTGAGACAGGGCTCAACGACAACCTCAACGGCGTCGAGAGGCCCGTTTCGTTCGACATTCCCGCCACCGGGTATTCTGTGGAAGTGGTCCAGTCGCTGGCCAAATGGAAGAGGTTTGCCCTGAGGGAATACGGCTTCGGAATACACGAAGGGCTCTACACCGACATGAACGCCATCAGGAGGGATGAGGAGCTCGACAATCTCCATTCGGTCTACGTCGACCAGTGGGACTGGGAGCTCGTTATCACCAGGGACGACAGGAACATCGGTTTTAAAAAAAACACAGTCGTGGGAATCTGTGCCGCACTCGCAGAAACTGAGGCGGTGCTCTGCGGCTCATTCCCGGAGCTCGGGGCTCCGGAATCAAGGACTCCCGTGTTCATAACCTCAGAAGATCTGCTCGAGAGATACCCGGACAGAAGCCCGAAGGAGCGCGAGGACCTCATCTGCAGAGAATACGGGACGGTCTTCATAATCGGAATAGGAGCACCTCTTTCAAACGGCGTTCCGCACGACGGAAGGGCTCCCGACTACGACGACTGGAGCCTCAACGGCGACCTCCTCGTATGGTACCCGACCCTCGGGAGGTCTGTGGAGCTGTCGAGCATGGGCATAAGAGTTGACGCGGAATCACTGGAAAGGCAGCTTGCTGCCGCCGGATGCGAGGAGAGGAAGAACCTCAAATTCCACAGGGACCTACTCGCAGGGCAGCTTCCGCTCACGATCGGAGGCGGTATCGGCCAGTCGAGGCTGTGCATGGTCCTTCTCAAAAAGGCACATATCGGCGAAGTCCAGAGCTCCGTGTGGAGCGATTCCATGAGAATAGAGTGCATGGAGAGCGGCATAGAGCTTCTCTGAAGACATCGTGACATAAAGGGATCCGGAATCGATGATTCCGGATCCCTTTCATAATACCTGAAGTGTATCAGTGGGAGCCGTCGGCCCTGAGCTCGTTCTCGCTTTCCGTGAAGCCGTCCCTCTTCATCATGCTCTCGAGTGCGCTTATGTCCCCTGCGACATCTATGGCGTCGCTCTGGTAGAGCGCGTCGAGCTGCTTTTCGAAGCCGACGATCAGCGTGTCGGTAATGTGCTCTATCTGGCTCTTTGTGTCGGCAATGTTCTTGCTGTCGTTCTCGGGCTCGTCCTCTATCTTGGAATACGTGTTGAGGAGCTTGAGGGTTGTGGGAAGGTAGAAGTTCATGAATGTGCTTATCTGGCTTCTCTTCCTCGGTTCGTCCTGCACTTTCCTGAATATTGCCTCGGTTATCTCCTGGATCCTGTCGATCTTCTTCGACATTTTCTCGTCTTTGATCTTCTTGTTTGCGTCGCTTATCTGATAGATGAGCTTCTGGTACTCGTCGGCCTTTGCCCTCTCGGCTGCGGTCTCCCGCGCCTTGGCGTCATCGGCCTCCTTGGCCATGTACCTCTCGCTGGCAGCCCTGTTCATGAAGAGGATTCCCCTGGATTCGTCGACAAATGCCTCCCTGCCGAAGCAGCCCTTGTCGCACATGTACTCGACGTCCCTGAGGGTCTGGTCGTATTTCTTGCCGACGGCATCGGCCATCGGTCCTATCTCGACGCAGTCGTCGGTGCCCACCATCGTGAACAGCCTTGAGGCCCTCTTTTTCTTGTTGATGCGGTTCACCCCGAGCCCTGTCAGCAGGCCTCCGATGCCGAGAGCCACCAGGGTCGAGGAAAGCCCGTAAGTGCCGTAACCTGCAAGTGCTGCTGCAATGATATTTATCAGTTCCATGACGCCGCCGAGCAGTATCATGGAGCCTATTACAGCGAGCACAACGCCGACAGTGCCTATGGATTTCAGGGCCTTGAGCCTGCGGTTGATTTCGGTGTTAGTCCCCTGTCCGGAAGCTGCTGCGGATTTGGCAGCGGCATTGAACTGCTGCTGCTCCTGGGCCTGCCTCTGCTGTGTCTGGACGCTCTTCTGGCCTTTCGGGGCGTTGGCATTGCGCAGGCCCTTCAGCAATGCGGCCCATATGTCGATGCCGCAGAATTTGAGTATGAGGCATACAATCCCGAAGGCAGGAACCACTGCCATCAGGGTGATGTTGATGACCCAGCTGATCATCTCGATGGTGCTGTCGGACTGGGATTTATTCCTGTTGGACCCGCGGTTATAGGAGTACCTGCTGCCGTTTCCCTGATATGAACCCGAATACTGCGGGTTGCTGTAGACCCGGCTGGGACCCTGCTGCGTCCCGGAGGAAGCTTTCTGGCCAGCATTTCCGCTGCCGGAAGCCTGCTGCTTCTGCTCCTGGGCACTTGAGGTATGGTACTCGCCGTTTGAATTCCAAACTATTTTGTTGTCAGAATCCTGATTGTCCATTTAATGTGGAGATGCCTCCGATTTATGAGCTGCAGAGAACCCTGCAGTCAATAAATTATATATTATCAGAAGGTTTAAATAAAATCTCAACAGATATGTAAATTTTATAAGGGTTAAATTTATCTTCTGAGAAGTCCCCGCAGCTTTTTCCTGTCAAAATCCGGATGTCTGGACGTCACCATCGCCATAATGTCATCAAGCGACTTTTCCGGGTCCTCGGAATATGCGCTCCTGACGAGGTCCTCGCCGAAGAGGTGCTCCGGGGTGTCAAACAGCGAGATTCCGTAGTCCTCGGTCCTGCCGTTCTTGTACTTTTTGTATACGAACCCGCCCTGCAGTATATAGCAGTGCATCTGCAGCCATCCTGAGAGCTTCTCGAACCTGTACCTCCCGGATCTCGTGTCGAGCCCCATCTTCTGCCTCAGAACCATGGAAGTGGTGGGACCCTCCCTCATGATGATGTTCATTATTTCTTCTGTGCCCGGCAGTGCAAGCCCGTCGTCGAGCAGGGAATCGAAATCGTACCCGTCCCTGCGGTAGTTTGCGAACTTTGGAAACCACTCAAGGCTCACGAATCCCGCCCGTCCTGCAAGCAGTTTTCCGTAAGCGCACCTGCGGCTGCCCGCCGCGGCATCCTTCCATGCCCACGGGGACTCCTTTGCAGGGCCGTCCCAGGATTCTTCCGGGGACATGTCGTCCACCGAAAACCCGGGGATCCCGGACTGGAACATGGGGAGAATTCCCTCCCTGTTCACCGCCTCTATGAGGGTTTCGAGCCCGTCAATCCTGAAATCCAACTTTATTTCCCGCCTTTGAACCTTACCGTTTCCGTTATTATCCTTCCGCCTACCGTCACACGGTGCTTCCAATCCTTCTCGTGGGCAGCCCTGTCTCCCTCTATAGCTTCCTGTGTGCGCAGCCTCGCAGTCCTCTCGAGGCCCGCAAGGCTCAGGCTGTCGAGATCAGGAACCTCGAGTGCAGGTATGTTCTGCGTCCCGCTCCCGGCTTCCAGGCATATCGGATATGCCCTCTGCTCTATCGAGCATCTCCCGTTCACGGCCCTCAGCACATAGACCTTCGGACTGTCATTGTCGGCAAAGCAGGCCATCAGGGTGAATGAGCTCACCGCGCGGGACAGCTTTGACTGGATCCTCGTACCGCTCGAGAGGAGCTTTCCGACCCTCACAAGCTGCTGAGAATGGGATCCGCCGGACCTGAGTATCGCGGATGCCCTTCTGAAATAATCTACTCCGAGGCACCTTGTGAGCCCGCACATGGCCCAGATGCTTCTGCCGTCGTCGGAAACAAATACCTTCCTCCTCAGGCTCAGATGCATCCCGAGATCAAAGGTTTCCCTCGAATCGCCTGCCGCTGCGGCGCCTCTGCTGTTTACAAGCATGCATATGTAGGACATTATGGGCCTCAGTCAAGGGACTTTTCGTATATTGGCGTGTAGGTCAGCTTTCCGTCAACCCGCCTGCTGTTCATGAGAAGAACCCGGTTGATTTCGAATTCCGTGTCAACAGAAGGCCTCGTGACATCCGGAGGAACCTTTCGCGCAAGCGTTATATGCGGGGTGAACGGCTTCCTGTCGTAGGGGACACCGAACTCGTCGAGTGCATCGACAACTGCTTTTCTCAGCTCAGCCAGCTTCCTGTCCTTCTTCATGAAAGCCACGGCAGTGTCCCCGAACCTGCCGGAGCCCTGCACGCGGGCAGTGAATGATTCGAGGTCAAGCGAATCCATTGCCTTCTTGGCCTCTTCCACGAGCTTCGGGCCGGCCTCTCCTATGAACGCCAGAGTCAGGTGCATGTTCTCCCTCGGGGTGAACCTGCACGCAGGGCACTGCTCCTTTATTCCGTCGCGCGCCTCCTCGAGCGCATCAAGTGCCATGTACTGCGGAACCGCAGCTACAAATAGTCTCATCAGCTCTCTGCTTCGAACTGCCTTGTGTAGAGTTCGAAGTAAACCCCCTGTTTTTTCATAAGGGACTCGTGATCACCGCGTTCGATTATCTTTCCGTCCCTGACGACAAGTATTATATCAGCTTCCCTTATCGTAGAAAGCCTGTGCGCGACCATGAAGGCCGTGCGGCCGCTTATCATCGTCTTGATTGCGCTCTGTATCTTTTTTTCAGTGACAGTGTCCACTGAAGATGTGGCCTCGTCCAGCATCAGAAGGGGCGGGTCGGCGATTATTGCCCTTGCAAATGAAATCAGCTGCTTCTCCCCGGTGGAGAGCAGGTTTCCGCTCTCCCCGACATCCGTGTCGAGGCCCTTGTCCAGCCTGTCCACGATGTCCTTCGCCGACACGAGCTCGAGCGCCTTCATGATCTCCTCGTCGGTGGCATCGGGCTTTCCGTACTTCATGTTGTCCCGTATCGTCCCGGAGAACAGGTGAGGGCTCTGCAGGACGTACCCAATGTTGCTGTGCAGCCACAGCACAGACCTGTCCCTCAGGTCCTTTCCGTCGAGCAGTATACGGCCCGAAGTGGGCTCATAGAAGCGGCACATCAGGTTGACAAGGGTGGATTTCCCGGCTCCAGTGTCCCCGACCAGGGCGACGACTGTCCCCTGCGGGACGTCGAGGGAAAAATGCTCGATTACATACTGGTCCCCGTCCGGGTACTTGAAGGAGACGTCGTCGAACTTCACGTCCCCGTGCACCTTCTCCCAGTTTTCCTTCTTTGGCTCGAAGGTGGTCCCGTACTTTTCAATCACATCGGGCCTGTCCGTGACTTCGCTCTTCGTTTCCATGAGCTTTGTGAAGCGCTCGATGTTGACCTGGACGGTAATCATGTCCGAGAGTGCGGCGACCAGGAAGCGGACGGGTCCCGTTATTCCCTGGGCGTAGTTCATGAATACCGACAGCACGCCGAGCTCCATGAGCCCGGCTTTTGTGATGAGGCCGCCCTGCCACAGGACGATTGCGACAGCGAGTGAAGCCCCGAATATCATGACCGACCTGAAGAGTGCCCTGTACCGTGCGTTCTTGACAGACACCGCCTTCATCTCGGCGGTGACCTTCTGGAAAGAGCTGTATGCCTTGTCCTCGATGACGAGGGTCTTAATCGTCTTGGCCCCCGAGATTCCTTCGTTGAACTTCGATGTGATCCTGGAGTTTACCTCCCGAATTTCCCTGCCGTATCTCTTGAGCTTTTTCTGGAAATACACAGATGCCAGGGTCACCAGAGGTACTATTGCGATTACAAACAGCGCCAGCCTCCAGTTTAGAGACAGCATTACTGCGGAAGCGCCGATAATGTAGAGCACTGTCCATATCCCGTCGAAGAGGTTCCATGCCAGGATGTCCCCTATCTTGTCCGTGTCGCTCATTATCCTCGAATGTATGTGGCCCACCGAGTTCCTGGCGAAGTACGAGAGCGACAGCTCCTGCACGTGGTCGAATGCCGCCTTCCTCATGCTTCCGGCCATCATCGTGTCAGTTGTGCATGCCATGTACACAGATGTGGAATTCATGACAGTCTGGAACACCAGGGTGAGGAAATAGAGAGCCGTGAAGCCCCAGATCCCGTCCAGGGTCCTCTCCGCCACAAAGCCGTCTATGGCCCAGCTCTGGAACAGCGGGAGGATTATGTCCATGCAGCTCCCAAGTATGCCGGTGACAATGAGGAGGACAATGTATTTCCTGCATGACCTAAGGTACGGCCTGAGCTTCGGCAGTCCGAACCATTTGAGGTGGACGTCGTAGCTCTTGAGCACCGCTTCCTTGTCGTAGATTTCAGAATCCATATCTCCTCCGGCCTCAGTCAGTCCCGGCCTGTATTTCCAAAGTTTCCTTGTAGAGCCCCTCTGCCTTTGAGAGCTCCTCCGGCGTACCTGTCTGGACGACTCTCCCGTTGTCCAGAACTATAACCATGTCTGCGTTTTCCAGGGATCTGACCCTGTGGGAGACGATGATGACCGTGGAGTCAGAGAATTCGCTGTCCAGAGCGCTTCTTATCCTGCTGTCAGTGAGGGAATCCACCGCAGACAGTGAATCGTCCAGCACCTTTATCGGGGTGTCTTCCATCAGCATCCTGGCAATCGCGACCCTCTGCATCTGGCCGCCCGAGAGCGTGACACCGCGCTCCCCTATCACGGTCTTGTATCCATCGGTGAACGAGTTTGCAGTCCTGTCCATGTCCGCAGCCTTTGAGGCCCTTGTTATTTCGGACATTTCCGGATGGTCCCTGGTTATTCCTATGTTGTCCTTGAGCGTTCCTGCAAACAGGAAGGGCTCCTGCAGCACCAGGCCGATATGGGACCTCACCCAGTCCCTCGGAATCCTGGAAAGGTCGGTCCCGGAGATCGTTATCCTTCCGTTTCCGGGTTCCAGGTCGTATATCCTGTCGAGCAGCTCCACAAGCGTGGATTTCCCGGATCCTGTAGATCCCATGACCCCGACCACGGATCCCCCCGGAATTGTGAAGGATACGTCCTTGAGAGCCTCTGTGCCGCCGTCGTATGAGAAGCTCACATGGTCGAACACTATATCTCCGCTCATGTCGGGCCTAACCGGGTTCTCGGGCTCCGTTTCGGGTTCGCTCCTCAGTATGTAGCAGACCCTGTCGATGGAAACCCCTGCCCTGCTTATGTTGGACACGACTCTCCCGAGCTCCCTTACGGGCCAGCTCAGAAGGGCATTGTAGGATATGTAGGCAATCAGCTGTCCCACGGTGAGCCTGCCCTTTACTGCGAACACGGTCCCGAGGACCAGAACAAGCATCACCTGCAGGCCTGAAATGAAGTCCCCGACTCCCCAGAACACCGTCGAAACCCTGTGGAGCTTCATCCATTTTCCTATGAGTTCGTCGTTTTTTGAGTCGAAGCTCTTCCTCTCATACCTCTCTCTTCCGAAGGCCTTCACCACGCGTATTCCTGTGAGGTTTTCCTGGCATATCGTGGAGAGTTCGCCCGAGCACGCGTCGGCCTCATAAAACCTCTCGAACGTCTTCTTCCCGAAGATAACAGTGTAGAGGAATATGATCGGGAAAGTGGCCGCCACAGCCAGTGAGAGCGTGGTATCTATCCTGAACATGAAGATCATCGATATTACCATCAGGATCACTATCCTGACGGCTGACACGAGCTGGTCAGAGACGAACTGCCTGACTGTTTCGACGTCGCTTGTGCACCTCTGGATTATGTCCCCGGTGTGGTTGCTGTTGTACCAGGTGAATGACAGCTTTTCGAGATGTGAATAGAGGCTGTCCCTGAGCTTCTTTGCAAGGGATTCTGAGCCCCTGCCGTTCATGACTGAATAGGCATAGGTGAAGAATGCGGAAAGAAGCGAGAGAACGGCAACTGCGGCCGCAAGGACCCACAGGTTGGATTTGAGGTAGCCCGATACCGCCTCTGTGGAAAATCCCTCTGCCAGCCATGACGCATACGCCGGGACGGTCATCTCGGCATCGCCTATGACGGAGTCGATGGTTATCCTTATGATGTCGGGGACGATCATGTCTATATATGAACTGAACGCGGCAAAAACAATGCCCGCCGCGAAGAACCACATGCTCTTCCGGGTGAGCTTCATTATGAACAGCAGGTTGCTGCCCCCAGACTTTTTCTCTCTCTTTTTCCTCATTAAAACCCGCAGAAAACAGGCGCGGCATCGGTCCGGATGCCGCGCCAGGACTCAATTATAACTCAGTTTCCGTACTCGCGATAGCTCTTGGCCCTTACCTCGTCTATCACAGAGGCTATTATCCACACTCCGAAGAACACGACGAGAGTCATTATCACTTCGTATTTCACCGGATCGGCAGCGCTGGAATAGCTGCCCGTGGCAATGTCGGACGCAAGGCTCAGTCCCGCCAGGATGACTGCATCCACCAGATCGCAGAGCCTCCTCTTCCAGAAGCCTGATGTGGTATTTTCAGCGGTGACCGGTATTGCGGCCATTGAAATAAACTGGGATTTGCCACCTAATTTCATCTGGGTACCTTGGGATTTACTCCTCTTCCTCCTGCATGTCTGCCTCGTCTATGATCTTCTGCTCGAGGTTGGAGGGCACCTGCTCGTAGCGAAGGAACTCCTGCTCGTACGATCCCCTTCCCTGGGTTGTGGACCTTATATACGTAGAGAAGTCCTGGAGCTCGGATTCAGGTATCTCCGCATCTATCTCCTGGAGCCCTGCCTTCATCGGCGTCATTCCGAGGACCCTGCCGCGGCGCTTTGTGACGTCGCCCATGATGTCGCCCGTGTTGCTGTCGGGGACATAGATCTTGACGGTGTCAATCGGCTCGAGGAGGCACGGCTTTGCGTCCTTGCACGCCGCCTTGTATGCGAGCCTCGCCGCTGATTTGAACGCAACTTCCTTTGAATCGACAGGATGGTATTTTCCGTCGTAGAGCGTGGCCTTTATGCCGACCATCGGATATCCGGCCAGAACTCCGTGCTGGAGGGCTTCCCTGAGTCCCTTTTCTACTGCAGGAATGAACTCCTTCGGAACGGCGCCGCCGACAACCGCATTGACGAACTCGAAGTCCGTCCCGTCGGTCATGGGCTCGAACTTGATGTCGACGACTCCAAACTGCCCTGCGCCTCCGGTCTGCTTCTTGTGCTTTCCTTCTGCAGATGCGGCCTTTCTGATCGTCTCCCTGTAGGCTATCTTCGGGACGGCAAGTCCGATATCTACGCCGAATTTCGACTTGATCTTGGAAGCCACCACATCTAGGTGCTGGTCCCCGAGTCCTGCCAGTATCTGCTGTCCGGTCTCCTTGTTGATGTAATAGGAGAGCGTCCTGTCCTCTTCGAGCATCTTCTGGATTGCAGATGCAATCTTGCCCTCGTCGCCCTTGTTCTTGGTGTATATGGACATCTTGAGGGTGGCCTTCGGGAACTCGACCGGCTTTACGGTTATTATCCTGTCAGGCGGGCAGAGGGTATCCCCGGTCTTCACGTCGGAGAGCTTGCTGAGGGCCCCGATGTCGCCCGCGGAGAGCTCCTGTGCGTCAATCTGCTTCTTTCCCTTGAGGGAAATGAGCTTTCCCGGCTTTACCTGCACACCGGATGTCGAAATCGCGAGGTTTGAGTCCGCCTTGAGAACGCCGGATTCGACCCTTACATATGAGAGTTTTCCGACGAACGGGTCTGCCACTGTCTTGAACACGTATACGACCACCGGTCCCTTGGGATCGCACGGAAGCTCCGCCTTGTTCCCGTCCTTGTCGACTGCCTCAGTGGGTGCCGCCTTGTCCGGTGACGGGGCAAAGTCGTTGATGGCCTCCAGGACGAGGTCCGTGGCTTCCCTTGTGAGGGATTCCCCGCAGAGGACCGGGGCAAGCTTTCCGGTGCGCATGGCTGCCCTGATTCCTGTCACGAGCTCCTCTTTTGTAAACGGCTCGTCGTTGAAGAACTTCTCCATCAGAGCATCGTCAGTCTCTGATATCTGCTCCCTCAGGGCCGAGAGATAGTCGGCAACGGCATCGGCGTCGAACGGGACCTCGGATGCCTTCCCGTCCTTGTACGTGTAAGCCTTCTTGTTTACGAGGTCCTCGTAGACGATGGGCTTGCCCTCTTCCTTGAGGGGAACCACTATCGGACACACTGCGTCCCCAAACACGTCCCTGAGCCCGCTCATGGTCTTGTCGAAGTCTGAATGCTCCGCTCCGAGCTTGCTTACGTAGAACATCTTTGCCCTGCCGTACTTCTCGGCAAGGTCCCAGGCCTTTTCTGTCCCGACTGAAACGCCGCTGTGTGCTGATACCGCGATAAGAACCGTATCAGCCGCGAGTATTGCCTCATAAGCGCCTAGTGCGAAATCAAAGAGCCCCGGGGCGTCGAGGAGGTTCACCCTGCATCCCTTGTAATCATAGAAAGAGACCGAAGTGCTTATCGTCGCCTTGCGGCGTATTTCCTCAGGATCGTAGTCCATGACGGTGTTTCCGTCTGCCACTGACCCGAATCTGTCTGACGATTTGGTCTCAAAAAGCAGGGCCTCCGCAAGACTCGTCTTTCCGCTCGAGCTGTGCCCCGCAAGCATTACATTGCGTATCTTTTCAGGTGCAAGGGACATAGAATTTTCCTCCGATATCCATTACTTTTCAGTTACCTTACCAGTGTATCACACGAGAATTTTTATTTACAGAATCCCTTATCCGGCAAAACACCAGAAAGCTTAAACACCTTTTTGTGAATTAGTACAATTTATATCTGCGTATTACAGTAGCGAGCACGGACACGCAGAGCCAGCACAGCTGGAAGAGCAGTATCCTCATGACTCCGGACCCTATCAGCGTGCCCCAGAGAGTGAGCGCTATGCCAAGTACAGAGCCGAATATCATGCACACCAGCTCGAGAAGAGTGGCGAACCTTAAACCCTGCTTTACGTTGTAGCATCCTATTATTCCGTTGACGTAGGAGCTCATAGTCCCGATGTGCGTGAGGGCTGACTTTGTGTGGGCTATGAAGTTGGTCTTTTCCCCGAGCTCTATCATGTCGCTCTCGGATACGACGGTGATCGTGGACCTCGGAATGTTGTACATCTTGGATATGCGGTCGGCAGTGACGTTGAAGTCCCTGGACCTGACCACGATGTTGATGCCCTCCTTGGCAAACCCGTTGAGTGCGCGCTGCACCTCGGCGTTCGGCCTGTAGCTCACCACAAACATGGCGTAGAGCCTGCCCGAAACTGCAAGGTAGATTGCATCCCTCGTGCTCTTCTTCGTATACCTGTTTTCATAATCCCTCGATGGGATCTCTATGTCGTGGTTTTCGAGAAGCTGCCTCGACCCGAGCAGCACCCTGTTCTTGTCGACCCAGAAGCTGAATCCGAGTCCGTCCTCGTAGACAACTGAATCGACGTTGTAGAGCATCTCTGTCTTGCCCTGGATCACGTTCATGAACACGTTTGACAGCGTGTCGCAGGAATTTATAAGGACTGAAGCCGCGTAGAGAATTGCCTTGTCGATGCGCTCCTTCTCAAATGTCTTGATTCCGTGGAGCATCACGTTGCCCTTGGGGAACAGCTCCCTCGCTTCGAGAAGCACGCAGTTGGAATCGGTGATCTCGTCGACCGCCTTGTACCCGGGCACTGTGGTCCCCAGCTTTGAGAGCTTCTGCTGCATCCTGTACATGGGATGGGCAGAGGCGAGGGTGGCCGTGAACGGAGATGACAGGGCCGCAGCTGCTGCCATCGTGGCAAACACGTCGGAGACGCTTTGCTGCCTGATTATCTGAATAACCCCGCACAGCACCGCGATTATGAACACGATGCTCGTCGGGAGGGACATCTTGCTGTTCTCGATGTCGGAGGACCTGCTGTACTCGACGAATCCGTCGGTAAATCCGGTCTTTCTCTTGAGGAGAACCTTGTTGTCGTGGGTCCTGAATTCCCTTGTTATCCTTCTGGTGAACTGCTCGTCGTCCATAGGGGCCGTGGCGTATTTCTCGAACTGCCCTGAGATGGCCGTGAAATTGGACCTGTTCCGCTTGGCGGTGAGCTGGTCTCCGAGGGCAGAGAAAGCCAGTGCAAGAGAGGCAACGCAGGCCGTGTAAGGCCTCACTGCATCCCTCGTGCCTATTACGTCGACGAGAGCCTCTGCGAACGAGATGATCGCAGCGAATGACGTGACTGAATCGGCGTTGGCCTTGAATGAAACAAGCTTTGAGAAGCCGCTGAACACGCTCCTGTAGTTGAACGCTATGCAGACAAGCATCAGCACGGCGTTGACCGCCGCGAATATCCTCGGATTGGATGAGAACGATTCAGCAAGGAACCTCGTGTATTCTGCAGTGAGGTTCAGATATATGAGGACTGCTGAAATTATGAAGGAAATGACCGTCCTGAATGTGCATGTGGACACTTCCCTGTCGTAGATTTCCGCAAAGTGCTCCGTCTGGCTCGGGGACCTGAACTCGTCAGACGACTGGATCCCTGGCTGCTGGGATTCCTCCTGGGACTCTTCTTCCTTTTTCTCGGGCTCCTCGCGGCGCTTCCTGTTCTGGGCCTTCCTGAGCCTCTCGCGGATTGGAGCCGTGTCCATTATCACGGTGTTCCCGAAGAATTTCTTGAAGCTCTGGTCCTCTGCATTTGCTTCCACGTTGAGGACGCCGTCCGCGGCTACCTCTGCGGCCTTGCTGTCAAGCTGCTCCAGAGGGTGCTCCTTGTCTGCCTCGGGTGCCTGCAGCTCTGATTTCTGCTCCTCCGACTCCTCCGGGACTATCTCCTCGGGCTTGTACTCTGTTTTGAAAATGGGATGGCCGCTGAGATCCCTTTCTTCCGGGACTTCCTCAGGGATGTTCCCCGCCTCCGTGTCTTCCTCCACCTTGTCAAAGGCCTCAGTAGCCCTCTCCATGCTCGGAGTCAGCATGGTCTTGTTTATCTCGCCGTAATCCTCCGGCCCCTCGTCCACCGAGAGCGCCTTGAGGATGGATCTGGTCTCATATCTTCCTGCGTCGTCCTCACGGACATCCGGCCTGGAGTCCTCGAAGGAAAACCTGTCAGACTGGAAAGGATCCGCAGTTGAGCCTGCTGCCTTGGGCACTGCTGCCGCAGCCTCCCTGGGAGCTTCTGCAGGCGTTTCATCCCTTTCGAAAGAAGCATCTATCTCAGCGAGGCTCTTCATGAAGCGCTCTTTCCTGAGCTTCACAGTGTCTTCCTGGGCAGGCTTTTTGGCCTCCGGGACCTTCTCCTCAGCCTCTGCTGCGGGTTCTTCAGCAGCTTCTTCCGTGGCGGCGGATTCTGCCGGGGCCTCCTCGGGATTTTCCTTGGGCTCCCCAGCCTTCTCCCCGGCCTGCTGCTCAGCCTTTTCCTCAGCCTTCTGCTCGGCCTTTTTTTCTTCCTCAGCCCTGCTCACTGCAGAGGCGTCGATGTCGTTGAGCCATGAATCCGCATCATCGGAAGCCTCTATGGGTCTGTTCGCAGCTGCCCTTCCGGCGGCCCTGAGCTTCTCCTCCTTGAGGGCTTCCTCCTTTTCGGCCTTTCTCTTCTCTGCTGCCCTCTTCTCAGCCTCCCTGGCCGCCTTGAGGGCTCTCTCTATCCTGTCGTCCGGGGATTTCTTTCCCTCGGACTTTCCGAACACCGTCTTCGGCTTCTGTGCCTTCTCGGATTCCGCCTTCTCAGCCGGCTCCTCATGCACGGGCCTGGACGATCCTGCCTTGAATATCCTCGGGGCCCCTGTTCCGGCAGGGCTTTCTGCAGCGGAAGAAGCCTGTTCCTCCGCCCTCTTTTCCCTGCTTTCGTACAGTTTTCTTATTATTTCGTCGACTCTCTCATCGCTGTTGTCAATCGAACTCATTGCTGCTTACCTCTGAATTTGTTGATTCTCTGTCTCACGATTTCGTAGATCACGGCGCCGGCAGCGACCGACGCGTTCAGGGAATTAACGCTGCCTTTGATCGGAAGGGAGACCGTCTCGTCCGAAACTTCCTTTGCGAGCCTGGAGACTCCCCTGCCCTCGGATCCCACCACGACTGCACACGGACCGGTCATGTCGACATCTGCGCAGTACGTCCCGTCCATGTCTGCGCAGTACACGAAAAGGCCTTCCTCCTTGAGCCGTCTGATCGTCTCCGGGATGTTGGCCACCCTCGCGAGCATGATGGTGCTGGCTGCTCCGGCAGAAGCCTTCTGGACAGCCTCTGTAATCGTCGTGCCTCCGCGCTTCGGGAAGACCACTCCGTGCGCTCCTGCGCATTCCGCGGTCCTGATTATTGCACCGAGGTTGTGGGGATCCTCAATTCCGTCAGTTATCACTATGAAAGGGTCTTCACCCCTCGACCTTGCGAGTTCCAGCATGTCGCTGACGTCGCGGTATTCGGTCTCGGAGGCATATGCAGCCACGCCCTGGTGCTTCTCTCCCCTGCACATCTTGTCGAGCTTGTATCTCGGGACATTCTTGACCACAGCCCCTCTGCTCTTTGCGAGAGAAGCTATGTAGGAGAGTCTTTTCCCGTCCTCCGAAGATATATATACCGTGTCTACCGTTCTGCCGCTTTTCAGCAGTTCCGCAACAGCGTTCCTGCCGCATATCAGCTCGTTTGCCAAATTGTCGTATCCCCCCGGGATGCTTCCTTCTTTCATTAATTATAAAAGTATATCATAGAGATCGTTAAATGGAAACAAACGGAAGAGCCTCCGGGCAGGCACCGCGGGAAGGAAAAATGAATATTTTCTGTATATTCATTCCATGGAAAGGTGTTATTACTTTCGGTATTAATTCTGTGCACAGAGGATGTTGAAATCTCTGTTGAAAATGTTGAAGAACTCCCGTCAAGAGGCCATTGACGGAGTTTTCAACAGATGTTGTTAACTTTTCAACAAAAAACTTACAGTTTATTCGCCATTTATCAATTGTGATTAATTCCAAAAAAGCCGCTTTTATATCTCCGAATTTTTGAATTTATGCAGAATTTTTCATCACGGATCCGAGGGGCTCCCGGATGGAGTGTTCTGCTATAATTGGTTCCTGATTATACATGCTGCGGAGGCGGCCATGGGAACATACACTCTGAGATACACGGACTACAGTCTCGACGCGACCCTCGACTGCGGGCAGTGCTTCAATTTTTCAAGGAACCCGGACGGGTCCTGGACGGGAGTCGCCCTCGAGAGGCAGCTGACTCTTGCCCAGAAGGACGGGGAAATAGTATATGAAGGGGTTTCCGAAGGCGTTTTTCTCGCTGAATACGTGCGCTACCTGGCGCTTGACGACGACTACTCAGGGATAAAATCGATTCTAGCAAAAGACGAGGTCCTCAGGGAGGCAATCGGATACGCCCCCGGCATAAGGATCATGCACCAGCCCTTCTGGAACACCCTCCTGAGCTTCATTGTGTCCCAGAACAACAACATTCCAAGGATAAAGGGAATCCTCTCGAGGCTGTGCAGCGGATGGGGAAGGGACTACGGCTCATACCGCGGGTTCCCGGAGGCCTCCGCGCTCGCAGGACTCTCAGAAGAAGATCTCGCTCCGCTCAGGTGCGGGTACAGGGCACCCTACATCATCGACTGCTCAAAGAGGTATTCCCAGGGGCTCGTTGACGAGGATGTCATCCGAAGCGGACCGCTTCCTGACGCCAGGAAGGAACTCGAGAAGATTAAGGGCGTCGGGCCAAAGGTCGCCGACTGCGTGCTGCTCTTCGGGGCAGGCAGGCTCGACGCATTCCCCGTGGACACCTGGATGAGGAAGTGCATGAAGGCCCTCTATCCGAAAGGACTTCCGGAATTTGCCCTTCCCTATGCGGGGATTGCCCAGCAGTACCTGTTCCACTACTGCAGGACTTCCGGGATATTTTCGTGAAAACTTTCCTGGCATGATAAAAGGCGCAGGGCCGTGCGGTCCCGCGCCTTGCCTGTTTCAGGCCGTCAGTCTACGACTTCAAGCCCGAACGTTGCCTTTTCCCCGTTTATGCTCCATTCCTTCACGTAGCCCTTCGGCTCCTCAAAGGAGATCTCCCTGCCGAGGACGTCGTGCATTATGGCGTCTTTGTTCCTGTCCATGACTCCGAGAACCTTGCTGCTCCCGGAAGCCGTGATGCGGATGTGGTCCATCACGTTGAAGTCCGCATCCTTCCTCATGGTCTGGATCTTGCTTATTATCTCCCTCACGTTGCCCTCTTCCAGGAGCTCTGGGGTGAGCCTAATGTCTAGTGCAACGGCAAACGGCCCGTCCACTGTGCTAACGAACCCTTCCACCTTCTTTGGCTCTACCAGCAGGTCGTCCTTGGAGAGCTCCTCGGTTCCCCAGCTGGTCTCGAGAGTCAGGGTTCCCTTGGATTCGAGCTCGTCGTGGGCTCTGTTTCCGTCGAGGCCCGCAAGGAGCTGCCTTATCTCCCCAAGGCGCTTGCCGAACCTCGGTCCCAGGACCTTGAGCTGCGGCTTGAAAGTCCATGAGCCGTACTCGGACATGTCCTCCTTGTACTCTGCCTTCTTGACGTTGAGCTCGTCGCGGATAACGTCTATGTAGTACTGCGTGAGCTCAGGCGCTCCTGAGAAGTACAGGGCTGCAAGTGGCTGCCTGTTCTTTATGTTTGCCTCGTTCCTGCAGGACCTTGCAAGTGTCACTATCTCGAGGGAATCCCCCATCTTGCGCTCGAGGTCCTCGTCTATGAGCGACTCGTCACAGACCGGATAGTCGCAGAGATGCACGCTTTCGGGGGCGTTCTTGTCGACTCTCCTCACTATGTTCTGGTAGATCTCCTCGGTCATGAACGGGATCATCGGGGCCGCAAGCTTTGCTACAGTCGTGAGTGCCGTATACAGCACCAGATACGCGTTGATCTTGTCCTGCTCCATCCCGTGGGCCCAGAACCTGGCCCTGTTCCTGCGGACGTACCAGTTGGACATCTCATCGACGAGATCCTGCAGGGCATGGGCTGCCTCCGGGACATGGTAGCTGCCGAGCTCCGTGTCGCACTTCTTTATGGTGTTGTTGAGCCTGGAGAGAAGCCACCTGTCCATGACGGTCAGTGTATTCATGTCCATGCTGTATTTGGTCGGGTCGAAGCTGTCTATATCCGCATACAGGGTCCAGAAGGCGTAGGTGTTCCACAGGGTTCCCATGAACTTCCTCGCGTATTCGTTGACAGCGTCGTCGTGGAACCTTGATGGCAGCCACGGTGCTGAATTCACGTAGAAATACCACCTTATTGCGTCTGCGCCGTGCTTTGAGAGGGCATCCATCGGGTCGACGGCATTGCCCTTGCTCTTGGACATCTTCTGCCCGTCCTTGTCCAGCACCAGCCCCAGGACGATTACGTTCTTGTACGGGGACTTGTTGAATATGAGGGTTGAAACTGCCATAAGGGAATAGAACCATCCCCTCGTCTGGTCGACAGCCTCGGTTATGTAGTCAGCCGGGAACGCCCTCTTGAACATTTCCTGGTTTTCAAACGGATAGTGCCACTGCGCAAACGGCATCGAGCCTGAATCGTACCAGCAGTCTATGACCTCGGGAACCCTGTGCATCTTCTTTCCGCACTTCGGGCACCTGATGGTCACGTTGTCTATATACGGCTTGTGCAGCTCTATGTCGTCGGGGCAGTCGTCCGACATGGACTTGAGCTCCTCTATGGAGCCCACGCAGTATCTCTCGCCGCATTCGCACTCCCAGATCGGGAGAGGAGTGCCCCAGTACCTGTCCCTTGAGAGGGCCCAGTCCTGCACGTTTTCGAGCCATGAGCCGAACCTCGCCTGTCCTATGCTCTCAGGGACCCAGTTGACCGTCTTGTTGTTGGCAACAAGGTTGTCCCTGACTGCAGACATCCTGATGAACCAGCTCTCGCGGGCGTAGTAAAGGAGCGGGGTCCCGCACCTCCAGCAGAAAGGATAGTCGTGGGTGAACTCAGGGGCGGAGAACAGCAGGCCCTTGTCGTCGAGCCACTTTATCACGAGCTTGTCCGCGTCCTTCACGAAGACGCCCGGGAATTCGGTGTCCTCGGTGAGGTTGCCCTTCTTGTCTACGAGCTGGACAACCGGGAGGTCGTACCTCTTTCCTATCTGGGAGTCCTGTTCGCCGAAAGCAGGAGCTATGTGCACGATTCCTGTGCCTTCGTCTATGGTGACATATGAGTCGCACGTCACGTAATGGCACTTCTTCTTTGGAGTCTTCTTGAGCGGGAACAGGGGCTCGTATTCCCTCATTTCGAGGTCAGTGCCCTTGTACCTCCCGAGAACCTCGCACTCTCCCAGCACCTGGCTGCAGAGCGCCTCGGCTATCATGTATTTTTCGTCCCCGCATTTCACGAGAACATAGTCGAAATCCGGGTTTACGCAGAGCGCTACATTGGAGGGCAGCGTCCATGGGGTCGTGGTCCATGCGAGATAGTAGAAATCATCGTCCTTGGCCTTGAATTTGGCTATTACGGACCTCTCCTTGACCTGCTTGTAGCCCTGTGCTACCTCGTGGGACGAGAGCGGGGTTCCGCAGCGCGGGCAGTACGGGACCACCTTGTAGTCCTTGTAGAGAAGCCCGGCGTCCCATATCTTCCTGAGGGACCACCACTCGGACTCAATGTAGTCGTTGTAATAGGTGACATAGGGATGCTCCATGTCGGCCCAGAAGCCGACCTTTGAGGAGAAGTCCTCCCACATCCCCTTGTACTTCCAGACGCTCTCCTTGCACTTCTGTACGAACGGGGCTACGCCATACTTCTCTATCTGGTCCTTGCCGTTTATCCCGATGCTCTTCTCGACCTCGATCTCGACCGGCAGTCCGTGGGTGTCCCAGCCGGCCTTCCTGATGTCGTACTGGCCCTTCATCGAGTGGTACCTTAAGATGACGTCCTTGTACACCCTCGTCTCGACGTGGCCTATATGGGGCTTGCCGTTTGCTGTCGGCGGCCCGTCGTAGAAGACAAAATCGGGATTGCCTTCTCTCTGTTCAGTACTCTTTTCAAAAGTGTGCTCTCTGTTCCACAGGTCCTCTATTTCGCCTTCCCTCTCGACGAAATTCAGATCGGTAGGCACTTTGTCGTACATCTCTGTCCCTCCTGATAGAAAAAGCCCCGTCCGATAAGGACGGGGTTGAATTCCGCTACCACCTTGATCATACAGTCATATGACCCCCGTTAACGCCGGGGATGCGTTCCGGCTTACTGCTGGTTCAGCCGGACGGCTCAAAAAGTGATTTTCGACAGGTCCTTGTCGTTCCGGCTCTCACCGCTTCCGGATCGCTTGTCCGCAGGTTTCCCGCCTACTCTTCTTTGTCTCTGCCTTTTTCTGTTTACGCCAGATAATCTAACACCCTTTTATATAAATTGTCAATAAATACAATTATTATACGGGGCCTCCCGCGCCGGCGGATCCCTGAGCCTGCCGGGAAGTCAATTTTTTTGCCGAAAACCTCTCCGGAATCCTCGATTTGCTGTAATATTTAAGTTAATGCGCGCCGGCTCAGTGCGCGGTTCGGAGAAGTGACTATGTCCAGCGGCAATGATAAAATTGATAAGACGGAAGCGCCAAGGGAAGACGCCCCCGAGTGCCAGGGTGGAACCGAGTACACCCCTGCCCCGCTCTACAGGAGGAACACCGTATACGGGATTCTCTGCTATCTCGGGCCTCTGCTGGTGATTCCGGTATTCACGCAGAGAAGGTCCGATTTCATAAGGTTCCACGAGAATCAGGGCCTCGTGCTTCTAATCTCCGGCGCAGTCCTCTGGGTCTGCGGGTATATGCCTGACGCAGGCTTCATCTTCAGGATGCTGCTGTGCGCATTTTATCCCATCATGGTGATCCTCGGGATAATAAACGTAGTGAATGAAAAAATGAAAAAGCTGCCGCTCATAGGCGGAATAGACATCCTCGGCAGGGGCAGCGGATCCTGACCGGAAAGAGGAGGAACTATGGGAAAAAAGTCTGAAGACCATCTGAATTTCAACTTCTCCACACTGATGACAGGCTATTATTTTTCTCAGATAATAGCCCTCGGGTATTTCTCCTATTTCATGAACTCCTTCGGCTATTCGGAGAGTGCAATAGGGGTGGTAGTGACTATCTACTCCCTGTCTGCGATGGTGCTTGAGCTCGTGTTCGGCTTTGTCATGGACAAATACTGCAACCCGAAGCTCATCCTGTCCCTGTCATTCACGTGCTACACGGCAATGCAGGTCATGCTCTTCTACTTCTTCAGCTCGTGGACCTACGTGGTCGTGTATGCTTCTGTCGCAATGGGCCTGTTCTTCACGGTGAGCGGCCTCTGCGACAGCTGGGTAGTAAAAATAGAGAAGGCCACGCCCGAAAAGATAAACTACTCCAGGATCAGGGCAGTCGGGTCGATCTCATACGCCCTGATAGGGCTGGCAGCCAGCTTCCTGATGCCGATCTTCGGATACAATGCGGCAATCGGCATACTCATCACAGCCTGGATAATATTCATGTATGCATGCTTCTCGCTCCCCAACCCGCCCAAGAGCATCGGGAACGACAGCGACAAGGTGTCACTCAAGGAAGCCGCAAAGGTGCTGGGTTCAAACGGGTACTACATTCTCCTGCTCGTATGCGTATTCATGTACTCCATAACAAACGTCTCGTACACAAACTACTATTCCCTCTTCATCAAGGACCTCGGCGGAGGCACCAGGGAGGTCGGAATCGGCCTCTTCGTGATGGCGTTCACCGAGTTCTGGGTAATGAGGTCCTATAAAAAGTATGCAGCCAGGTTCGGGGACGAGAAGGTCCTCGCGTTCAGCTTCTTGGGATATGTGCTGAGGTCTGTGCTGATGGCGCTTGCGAGAAACTTCTGGGCGGTCCTCGCCGTGACTGCGCTGCAGACAATATCATTCGCGCTCCAGATGCCCGGGATCATGGCATGCATATCAAAGGCAGTGAGCTACAGGTACCAGGCCACGGCAGTACAGGTCATGTACTTCATCGGCATGATAGGCCAGATAGCATTCAGCGCTCTCATCGGCTCAACCTATGAGAATCTCGGCAGGAGCGCCATGCTGATGATTTTCGCGATACCTTCTGCTGCCGCCTTCATTATTTTCTCGATTCTGTCCCCCGTACTCAAGAAGAAGCTCTCCGGAAAGACCCAGAACGCCTGACACGCAGTGGTCTTCCACCCGTCACCCCGGAGCATTTCCGGTGAAAGGAGTCATCCCGTGAAAGTTCTCGTCACAGGCGGAACAGGCTACATAGGCTCACATACGGCCGTAGAACTGTTCAATGCAGGACACGAACCGGTCATGGCAGACAATCTTGTCAACAGCTTTGAATCAGCAGCCGAAGGCGTTTCCGCCCTCACCGGCGGAAAGGTCCCCTTCGAAAAGATCGATTTGTGCGATCTCGGGGCCCTGAGGCTTCTCTTTAAGAAATACCGCTTTGACGCAGTCATTCATTTCGCTGCCCTCAAGGCTGTTGGGGAATCAGTGAAAAAACCATTGGAATACTACAGAAACAACCTGGTTTCCACGCTCAACCTCCTCACATGCATGAGGGAATCCGGGGTCGGCAGGCTGGTTTTCAGCTCCAGTGCCTGCGTCTACGGCGAGCAGAAGGTCTTCCCCATTCCAGAGGAGGCATCCTCTTCCGTAAAAACAGAGAACCCCTACGGGACCACGAAGGTGATGATCGAAAGGATCATAAATGACTGTGCTGCAGCAGACCATTCTTTCAGTGCCGCAGTCCTCAGGTACTTCAATCCGATAGGAGCCCATCCCTCGGGGCTCATAGGCGAAAATCCGCGCGGCGTCCCGCAGAATCTCATGCCGAGGCTGGCAGACGCTGCACTCGGAAAGACAGAGGGAATAACCATCTACGGAAATGACTATCCGACGAAGGACGGAACCTGCATCAGGGACTACATCCACGTCGTCGACCTCGCGAGGGGCCACGTCCTCGCTCTCGAATGGCTCTCCTCCAATACCGGCGTCCTCACCTGCAACCTCGGCTCCGGCACGGGATACTCCGTCCTCGAGATAGTCACGGCGTATTCGGAGGCTTGCGGAAGGCAGATAAAGACCATGATGATGCCGAGAAGGGCGGGAGACGTCCCCGTCCTCATTGCCGACTGCTCCAGGGCCCAGAAGGTTCTCGGCTGGAAGGCCCGGAAGAGCCTCAGGGAAATGTGCGAAGACTCCTGGAGATGGACTTTACGCATGAGCGGCTCCTGAAACCGTACTAAAAGCCAGATGCATGCGGCAGACATTCCTGTCTGCCGTTTTTTTCTGCCGTGACTCTGCTGAACCCGGTTTGGTACAAAAATATACAAAAAATCCATATCAATATATTGTGGTTTTCCTATTGCAATGGGCACTACATATTGTTATTATGGTTGCAATCAACTTTTCCGATGACCGGGAGGCGTGTTAAGTTGCCCTTAAATACAAGGATTGCCGGAAAAGTACGGCACTCCTCGGTAGACGGTCCCGGCGTCAGGTTTGTGATATTCTTCCAGGGCTGTCCCCACGACTGCCCCGGCTGTCAGAATCCCGATACGCACGACCCGTCCGGCGGGACGGAGACTACGGCAGAGGCTCTGATAGAGGAGATAAAATCCACCAGGTATCTCGACGGAATCACCCTCTCTGGAGGGGACCCGATGATGCAGCCGGAGGCTGCGGCCGCCATAGCGGACGCGGCTCACGATATGGGCCTCAACGTGTGGTCCTACACAGGGTGGACTTTCGAGGAAATCATGGACGGACGCGCAGGCGAAAAGGCCAGGGAGGCCCTAAGCCACATAGACGTCCTCGTTGACGGGAGATTCGTGAGTTCCCTCAAATCCACGGAATGCATATACAGGGGAAGCACAAACCAGAGGCTTATCGACCTGAAGAAGAGCCTTGCATCCGGCAGGGCGGAGGAATTGGAAATCTGAGCGGCACAGCTCAAAGGAGATACATACAATGGAAACGCGCAAGATAAGAAAAAGAGACGGCACAGTCGTTGATTTCGACGTGACAAAAATAGAGAATGCCGTAGCAAAGGCCTTTCTCGCTTCCGAGGAGGCGGATGCGAGGGACATTTCCTCTATCTCCAGGGCAATAGGACTGCTTGTCACCAGCGGGCTCAGGGATGAGGAAGGGGAAATGGCCACGGTCGAGGGCATCCAGGACCGCGTGGAGCACGCGCTCATGCAGACGGGATATCCCAAGACTGCCAAGACCTACATCCTGTACCGCAGCCAGCACCAGAAGATCCGCGAAACCAAGCAGACGCTGCTCGACTACAAGAAGCTGGTAAACGGCTACATAGGTGCCGACAAGGACTGGAGGGTCAAGGAGAACTCCACCGTCACGATGAGCGTCGGCGGGCTCATACTCTCGAACTCAGGGGCGATAACCGCCAACTACTGGCTCACCGAAGTCTATGACGACGAGATCGCCGAGGCGCACAGGAAGTGCTTTATCCACCTGCACGACCTCTCGATGCTGACCGGCTACTGCGCAGGATGGAGCCTCAAGCAGCTCATACAGGAGGGCCTGGGCGGAGTTCCCGACAGGATCACCTCATCGCCCGCAAAGCACCTGAGCACCCTCTGCAACCAGATGGTTAACTTCCTCGGAATCATGCAGAACGAGTGGGCAGGCGCACAGGCATTCTCATCCTTTGACACGTACCTTGCCCCGTTCGTAAAGGCCGACAACCTGTCCTATAAGGAAGTCAAGCAGTGCATACAGTCGTTCATCTACGGCGTCAACACCCCGTCCAGGTGGGGCACGCAGGCACCGTTCACCAATATCACCCTCGACTGGACTGTCCCTGACGACATGAAGAACCTCCCGGCCATAGTCGGCGGCAAGGAGATGGATTTCACATACGGCGACTGCAAGCCCGAAATGGACATCGTCAACAAGGCATTCATAGAGACGATGATCGAGGGCGACGCCAACGGCCGCGGATTCCAGTACCCCATACCGACGTATTCGATAACCAAGGACTTCGACTGGAGCGCGACTGAGAACAACAAGCTCCTGTTCAAGATGACGGCAAAATACGGCACACCGTATT
>JBMNPE010000012.1:0-28247 GCA_050943435.1 Oscillospiraceae bacterium
TGATGAGTGAGGAGGCCTCAGAGTGAAAAGGCTAGTATCTTTTTTCGGAGACAAATCCCCAGTTTTTGAAGAACTCAATAACAGGGCAAAGGAATATGCACTTGAAAAAAATATTGAGTTTGTGTGGGATCCTCAGCTCCCATTTGACTGGGACGATGTAGTGGAAAATTTGAATAATTCAGATGCTGCACTCATAGATATCCAGCCATACAATGAATCAGTGTTCAGCAGGATGAACGACAGGTGCAAGATACTGATAAGGTTCGGAGTCGGATATGACGCGGTAGATCTTGATGCTGCTACCAGGCATGGGATTTGTGTAGCCAGAACCGCAGGGGCAAACAAGACCGGTGTTGCTGAGATGGCTCTTACCCAGATCCTTGCGGTAAACCGTCAGCTCGGAGAGAACAGGAAGGTTATTGAGTCGGGACACTGGGTTAAAAATCAGGGACATGAGCTGCTGGGGAAACGTGTGGGTATCCTCGGCTTTGGAAATATCGGCAGACAGCTCGCAAAACTGCTCAAGGGCTTTTCCTGCGAGATTCTTGTTTACGATAACCACAGGGATGAAGAAGCAGCAGGCAGGGCTGGTGTGAGATATGCAGGTCTTGATGAAATATTCTCCACATGTGATGCCATCAGCGTCCATCTCCCGTACAACGAGAACACCCATCATATCATCGGTGAACACTACCTGAGAATGATGAAGAAGGATGCTGTTATTGTCTGCACTGCAAGAGGGAATATCGTAGATGAAGACGCCCTGTACGAGGTGCTGGCAGAGCACAGGATAGGAGGAGCCGGACTTGATGTATATGCGACTGAGCCTCTCCCGGCTGATTCGAAGCTGATCGGCCTGGATAACCTGGTGCTCACTCCTCACGTTTCTAGCCAGACTGTCGAATCAAACTGGAATATCTACAAGAGGGGCATAGAGATAGCAGCAGATTTCTTTGAAGGGAAAGAGCTGGGCAGAGCAGACCTGCTGAACCCGTCCTATGCTGAATATCCCAGGGCTTGAGAATAAGAGGAATTAGGCGGAAACTCTTCTATTAATGTCTATTGTATACAACAGATAGAGTTGCGAATCGAATTTAGGAGATGTTGTCATGAAAGTTCTGCATTGTGAAGATAACAGGGCAAAAAAACAGAAGGTTGTTCTCGAGACAGAGGATTCCCGTTTCTGCTATGAACTCGATATGGATTATGCGAAGGGTCTTCCCCAGAAATATAAGCATATCCCCTATGCAGGAAATATTGCCGGAGGGGCCGTCGATGCTGAAGACAATCTTTATCTCGGCCTGAGGGGCGGATCTTACATGAGTACAAAGCCGGCGTCCTGCCTGGTAAAGCTGGATAAAGAAGGAAATTACCTTGAGAGCATTGGCGAAGGCATTATTGGAGGCCTGCATTTCTTTGAATGTACTGATCACGATTCTGTTGTTATTGTCGATGCTGCTTCGAATTACGCGTATGAGATGTCCATGGACGGCAAAAGCGTTATCAGGACATTCGGAACAAAGGGCAGAGACAACGGAAACGGGATGGACATCGAATCTGCATTCCTCGAAACACGGCTGCACCGTGGCCTTTTTGCGACGGAACCGTTTGAAGGACTCAACATGGAGAATTCACTGGCCTGGAAGATGGCCTATGACGCTTCAGAAATGGGAGGACCTTTCCACAATCCTACAGATGTAGATATGGATTCTGAAGGAAACTACTATTTTTCGGACGGATACGGGAACTGTGCCGTGCAGAAGTTTGACAGGGAAGGAAATTTTGTAAAGACCTGGGGCGGAAAAGGGGTTTACGACGGAGAAACCGACACCCCTGGGAAGATGCTCATCCCTCATTCGATATGCGTAGATGCAAACGATCACATCTGGGTATGCGACAGGGAGAAGGACGCAGTTCACATCTTTGATACCGAAGGGAATGTCATCGGATATCTGAGCCATAACCTGGGTCAGCCTTCCGGAGTCGACTGTGACAGCGAGCATATATATGTCGTAGGGAGGGCAGGCTATCTTACAATTTTTGATCTTGAACTAAATGTGGTCGGCAAGCTCGGATTTTATAACGGAAATCTGCGGGCCCACCATATTGCGGCAGACAGCGCAGGAAATCTTTATTTGTTCCCGACTCATGCAAACAACGAACACCAGGTTATCAAGCTGAAAAGGATTTGAAAACGAGGGTTACAGAAATGGAGATCAGACATTTGAACGAAGATAGATCCCGGGAGCAGAAACTTATTGTCGGGACAGAGGACGGAACATTCAGATATGAGGTGCTGATGGATTATCCCAAGGGACTCCCTGATGACCTGGCCTTGGTACCTTACTCTGGAAACATAAGCGGAGGAACAGTAGACAGCGAAGGAAACCTCCTCTGCGGACTCCGGGGCGGCTCGATGATGAATGGGGAACCTGTGACCCAGATTCTCAAATTCGATTCTGACGGAAATTATATAGAGAGCCTGGGTAAAGGTGCCATAAGCGGAACCATTCACTTCATCGCGGAAGCCCCGGATGGAAGAATTTACATAACGATCAGCAGCGGAAATTACTGCATCATTCTTTCGAAGGACGGAAGCACTGAGAGGATCTGCGGACCTGAAAACGAGGAAGGAGAGAGCAGCATCGACAGCATTTATCTGGATCTTCTCCTGCATAAGGGCATTATTCCTACAGAACCTTTCCATGGCCGCAAGATGGATATGTATGCATGGTCCAGATACATAGAGACTGGAAAAATGCGCGGCCCCTTCCATAACCCTACAGATGTTTCCTTTGACTCAAAGGGCAACTGTTATTTCTCCGATGGGTATTCAAATTTTGCAGTCCATAAGTACGACAGCAGAGGCAATTACATCAAGAGCTTCGGAGGAAAGGGGGTTATAGATCCCACGAAGGACACTCCAGGCAAGTTCCTGGTTCCCCATTCGATATGTGTCGATGCAAACGACAATATCTGGGTCTGTGACAGAGAGAAGGATGCTGTGCACGTTTTTGACAATGAAGGAAATGTCATTGGTTATGCAAGAGGAAATATGGGACAGCCTTCGGGAGTTGATACAGACGGGAAATATGTTTATGTTGCGGGCCGCGGAGGATATCTGACGATCTTTGATCTCGAAATGAACATTGTCGGAGAACTCGGATTTTTCAATGGCAATCTAAGAGCCCACGACATAGCAGCAGACAAGAATGGAAACCTATATCTTTTCCCGACAAAAGCCAATTACGAGCACCAGATTATCGCTCTGAAGAGGGTATGAAAATGGGACCGATTTTAGACCTAAATGGGAAATTTGAGAGGCAGCGCAATGGATAATGAAGTTTTACTGAAGAGCAAGATGATCAACAAAAGCTTTGGCCCTACTCATGCCGTTGCTGATTACAATTTCGAGATACGACGCGGAGAGGTCAGAGGCCTCATCGGAGAGAATGGGTCCGGCAAATCGACTTTCACATCCATAGTTGCAGGAGTTCAGCAGCCGGACAGCGGTGAGATGGAGCTGCTAGGGAAGAAATATGCTCCAAAAACAATGCTTGACGCACAGAAAAACGGTGTTGCGATGATAGTCCAGGAGATGGCAACTATTTCAGACATCACTGTGGCAGCCAATATCTTCGCAGGGAAAGAGAAAAGATTTCTGAACAAACTTGGATTCATTGATACCAAGGCTATGAACAGGGAAGCCCAGAAGATACTGGATGAAATTGGGGCTTCCGGTATATCTCCTTCAGCGAATATCGAGACTCTTTCGTTTGAAGACAGGAAAGTCGTTGAGATAGCCAGGGCAATGTATGATTCTCCGCAACTGCTCATCGTTGACGAAACTACAACAGCACTTCCTCAGAAGGGCAGGGACATCCTTTATCAAGTGATAAAGGATATGCAGGCAAAAAACAACGCAGTCATATTCATAAGCCACGATCTGGAAGAACTGGTTGAAGTCTGCAACTGCGTAACAGTAATGAGAGACGGGCACCTGATAAAGAATCTCTCAAAAGATGAAATGCAGATCAACCGCATGAGAGAGCTCATGGTCGGAAGGGAGCTCGTAGGTTCTTACTTCAGGACCGACTGGGACGGAAGCTTTGGGGAAAAGGTAGTCCTCAGGGCTGAGAACGTCACAGATGGACCTCTCGAGGAATTCTCTTTTGAGCTTCACGAAGGAGAGATTCTGGGGATAGGCGGACTTTCAGAATGCGGGATTCACGAAGTCGGGAGGGTTGCATTCGGGATTGACAAGCCAATTACAGGAAAGGTCACATGCGAGCCCTCCGGAGTGGAAATCAAGAACCCTCAGATTGCTATAGACAACTCCATGGGCTATGTGTCCAAGAACAGAGATAAAGAAGCTCTTATTCTCAACGCACCAATAGAGAACAACATCGTGCTTCCGTCTCTGAAGAAACTGAGAAAGCATGGACTGATATTCCCGAAGGATGAGAAAAAGCTGGCCCAGGAGCAGATCAAGAACCTCAATATCAAGTGTGTGTCTGAAAAGCAGTACGTCATGGAACTTTCCGGAGGAAATAAGCAGAAGGTTGTTTCGGCAAAGTGGATAGGCAATGATACTCAGATATTCATTCTTGACTGCCCGACGAGAGGAATAGACATAGGCGTAAAGAAAATGATGTACGACCTTCTCTACGAGCTCAAGAAGGAAGGCAAATCAATCCTGATAATTTCAGAAGAGCTTCCGGAAGTTATCGGAATGAGTGACAGAATACTGATCCTGAAAGACGGGCATTTGTCAAAGGAATTTTTCAGAAGCCCTGATCTTACAGAGAACGACATCATCCATTACATGGTATAGCTGAAAGGAAGAGGGTTAGAAATGGCAGCCAAGGCAAAAAAAATTGGTGCAAACAAAGTTCAGGAATTTGCACCTGTTATCGGTATTGTGGTCCTTGCGATTATCTTCCAGATTGCAACCGGAGGCAAGCTCCTGACAGGCAGCAATATCAAGGTAATCCTGAACACATTGTTTACGTACCTGATTGTTTCAATAGGAGCCACCTTCGTTTATACAGCCGGCGGAATGGACATGTCGGTCGGAGGACTGTTAGGCATCTGTGCACTTCTTGTGTCTGTCGGCATGAATGCGGGAAGTGCCCTTCTGGGTCTCCTTCTGGCGGTGCTCATGGGAGCTCTGAGCGGATTCATAAATGGAGGCGTCCAGGTTATGTGGGGTATTCCGCCTTTCGTAATGTCCCTCTGCCTCAGATACATCTACCGCGGGATCCTTGTGACAGTCAATGAGACTGTAGGGAACATCAAAGTGCCTTCTGAGTATCAGGACTATGACAACACTATTTTGAAGTTCGTTGTCCTTGTTGCTGTTTTTGCTGTAGCCTGGGTGCTCTTCTACAGAACCCGCATTGGAAAGGCAGCAAAAGCCATAGGCGGAAATTCTGTTGCAGCTGAACAGTCCGGAATATCGGTGAGAAAATACACGATCATTGTCTACATCATCACCGGTATCTGCGTAGCTATTGCCTCTTTCTTTACCACAGCCAGACAGGTCGGAGTGGTCACGGATACAGGAAGCGGACTGGAGCTCAATGTCCTTGTTTCTGTGGTAATAGGAGGACTTGGTATCAGGGGAGGCGCAGCATCGAGCCTCAAATGCTGCCTCATAGGTTCTGTCATAGTCGCCATGCTCAACAACGGTCTTGTTCTTGCAGGTGTGCCATCGACGATGGTTGAAGGAATTAAGGGACTCCTGTTCCTTGTGGTTGTCTTCCTCACCTATGAGCGCAGACCTGGAGACATCATCTATTAAAAAAGAATTTCTTATAAACATATAAGAAAGAAGGAGAAAAAATGAAAAAGAGATTTTTATCGGTACTGCTGATCCTTTCATTGATGATCACCATGGTGCTCTCCGGATGTGGAGGGACCAGCGGGGAAGCCTCTTCAGGCACAACTTCAGAAAGCACTTCTTCCGACAGTTCAGGATCCAGCTCAGACCTGACACATTACGACATCGGCATTCTCCCCTGGAGCCTGTCGGATACCGAGATAGTCCGGCTCATGGACTGGTGTGAAGACATCGGAGAAGAGCTCAATATCACTTTCCACTGGGTACAGAGCTCTACTGATGAAACCCTGATCACAAACATCGAGACTCTGATACAGGCAGGATGCGACGCAATAATGCCTTTCTACATCAACGAGTCTGTTGTAGAAGTTTGTGATGAAAACCAGGTCTATTTTGCACAGTTCTGCTCAACTATCGAAGGCGAAGTGCTGGAAGCAGCCGAAGCTTCCGAATACTGGCTGGGCAACTGCCATGAAAACGACACCGCTTCCGGGCTTGCCATGGTCCAGTCCCTTTATGATCAGGGAGCCAGGAACTTCACAGTTATCGGAATTCCTGCAGGCCAGCAGCCTATAGGTGATGCAAGGTTTGAATCCTTCAAGGATGGAATAGAAACCCTTCAGGAGAGCGATCCGGATGTCCAGCTGCTCGGCGAGTACAGAGGGCTTGAGTCTCCTGATGCAGTCGAGAATTTCCTGAGCCTCTATCCAGAGATGGACGGCATCTGCAATGCATGCGGCGGCGGCGGAAGGAACGAAGCAATTGTCCAGATAATCGACAACGGCGGGTATTCCGACCAGATAAGGTATGGATGCATTAACGCTGTTGAAGACTATGAGTATTGGTTCAATACAGGCGCACTTGACTTCATGGTCTGCGGGCAGCATCCGGATGCCATATTCACGTTCGTAATGGTTTATAACGCTCTCACCGGAAACAGACTGTCAGACGAACCGATATACATGAATATGAACTATCTTTATGTGACACCTGACAATATGGAAGACTACTCCAAGTACATAATGGGAGACACGTATCCTTATACGATGGATGAACTCAAGCAGTTCATAAAGATATTCAATCCTGATGCAACAGCTGACATGCTCATTGAGGCTGCAGCAAACTACAGCGTCGAGGACGTTGTGTCAAGGAGAGAAGGCTGAGCAGAAAGGGCCCTGCCCTTTTGCCGGATCCTGATTTTTCCTTAAGGACATTCCCGTTTAATGGTGCTCCTGGCCAGACAATATGTGCTCTGGTCCAGCACGGGACTTGGCAGTACGAGCCTGGCCAGGAGAACAGAACCATCAATGCTGACAGCAACATTCATTAGATCCACAAGATATGGCAAGAATTTTTCAGAGGTTTAGTTATGGCAAAGAAAAAGGGATGGCAGATATTATTAAATGCTCTTAAAAGCCTGCTGCTGCCAATAATAGTTTTTGTTTTCTTTACCCTTGCATCCGGTAATAGATTTGGATTTCATGTGATACCGGCAACATCCAGGCAGGCAGCTATTTATGTTCTTCTTTCGCTGGCAATGTATGTGTCAATGCAGACTGGCGGATGGAACTTCAGCGTAGGCGCGATAGTCACTCTGACCTCGATCATGGCTGGACTTCTCACATTGAATCTCAACCTGGGATTGTTCGGGCTCATAGTGCTCTGCATACTCATTGCCACTGCACTATCCACCCTGGTCGGCGTACTGTGCGTCGTGTTCAAGATTCCGTCGATTTTGGTCACCATCGGGTGCCTCATGATTTTCGAATCGCTATCAGCACAGTTCAACGGAGGAATGGGGGTCACTATAAGGGGAAGCCTAACGGTTCTTGCCCGTTCTCCATACTGCTATATCGTTGCATTGGTGTGTCTGGTAGTCGTCTACCTGCTCCTTTACAAAACAAAGCTTGGCTATGACATGAAGGCTGTGGGCACTTCTTATCTCATAGCAAAGAACATTGGAATAAACATCAACAAGACAAAGATCCTGGCCTTTACAGTGACAGGCCTCCTGCTCGGACCCGCTACAATCCTGTATCTATCCAATTCGAGCAGAATGGAGCCGGTGCTTGAGATGGGATCAATGTCCCTCAACTTCACGGCGATGATAGGAGTATTCCTTGGAAACTACATCTCAAAATACTGCAATGCTCCTATAGCAATATTCATTGGCGTCTTCACCATGAAAATGCTTGCATCCGGGCTGGTATCAATCGGACTTCCTTCTACTGTGCAGGATATCGTCACTGGAGTATTTCTCGTAGTATTCATTGGAATCACGTCAAATCAGAAAAAGTTTGATCAGAAACTGGAAGACAGGAAGAGAGCCAAGAGAATCCTTGAACGTCAGGCAAGTGCCAAGGCGGCTGAATGATGGCACGAAGCCAGGGTTAATTTGACCCTCTCAATTGAAAAGGACCTGTGATGTGCAGATGAAAAATTATATTGCCTGTATAGGAACTGCCGCAGTGAGAGGCAGCAGAGGGATATATTCTCTCGAGGTAGATGTGGATGACGGCAGGATGCGTGTGATCTCAAGCGCCAAGTCCTTTAACTCAGGATATGTCGTTTTTTCACCAGACCGCAGATATGTATATTCCACTCAGGAGTGCATGACTTTCTCGGGCAGGGCTTCAGGAGGTGCTGCAGCATATTCGATGGATGACTGCGGCAATCTGACATTCATCAACAGCGTTAACACCGGAGGACAGCTTCCATGCCACATATCCATAAATCTCGATGGAAGCGAATTGTACATTTCGAGCTATCTCAACGGATGCGTGTCAGTGCACAGGATTCAGGACGATGGGAGCATAGGCGGAGTATATAAAGTCATTCAGCATCCTGTTTATCACGGGATCCGCCCTTCCATCCACTGCTCCACGGTGACGGAAGATGGAAGATTTCTGTGTTCTCTCAATGTGACCGCCCACGTCATATCGTTCTATGACATCAAAAGCGGAAACTATGATGAAGTGAGCAGATTTGAGTTTGATCCTCCTTATAACAAAAGGCCTAGGCAGATAGTCTTTACAGCAGATTCAGCGTATCTCCTTACTGAGTTCGGAAAGGAAGCAGTTGTTTTCGATTATGATCCCGACTCTGCAGATTTCTTAAAGGTGAAACAGGTAAAACTTCTATATCCTTCTGGGCCTGAGCTTCCGAAGTCAGCTGCATCGTGCATCAAGCTTTCTCCTGACAGGAAATGTCTTGCCTGTTCTGTCCGCGGCTACAATCTGATCACGATCTTCAGAATAGGAGAGGACGGAACGCTCAGCGAGCCGGTCTTCAATAAGATCAAAGGGAAAACGCCGAGAGATTTCAGCTTTACTCCTGAAGGGAAACATATCCTGGTCGGGGCTCAGCAGTCCGACACAATGGAGCTGTATTCCCTCAATGATGATGGGACGATGGAACTAATGTCGGGAGATTTACATCTGCCGAGTTGTTTCTGTGTGGCTTTCAGATAGGGAGGAAAACATGGACAGCAGTTCTGAAAATACGTACCTTTCTCGCATTGAAGACCTGGAAAAGAAGGTTTCACGCCTCGAAGCAAAAGATGAAATCAGAAATCTGATGAGCAGGTTTGCTTTCCTGCAGTCGTCGGCCAGATATAAGGAGATCATGGATGATCTCTTCAGCAAGAGAAAAGACCGCAGCTATGAAGAAGGCTATTCAGGTGTTTACACCGACGACAAATTCTCCCCTGATCTCATACTTTCTTATTTTAAAAACCGCTACGGATGTTATGAAGATGAAGCATCCCGCGAAAAACTGAAAGGAAATCTCGTTACGAATGCCTTCTCGTCGCCCTTTATTGAGGTTTCCGAAGACTGCATGTCGGCACGCGGATACTGGATCACTATTGGGCAGGAAACCATCGTCCTTTCAGACGGCGAGCGGTCAGGGGTTCCTTCCATTGATGAAATGCAGCCTGACGAAAATGGCAAGAGGCACAGAGTTTACTGGATCTGGCAGAAATATGATGTGGAATTCATCAGGGAAGACGGAAGCTGGAGAATACTTCACATGCATGCGTATGAAGCTGCCCGCGGCACATATCACAAAGACTGGGTGGAGTATTCCAGAGAGAGGTATGCCGATGACCAGATGCAGGATTCGGAAATCCGATTCGGAGAATCTCCCACACATGCCAGCTATCCCACTACCTATCATCAGCAGTATTCCACAGAAGAAATCCCTTCACAGATTCCTCTTCCCCCGACAGATGACGGGAAGGCCGAATGACAAGGATCGTCTGCAGGCAGGGATTACCTGTCTGGCCAGCTGGTGTTAATTGACAGTCTTCATTGATCTGTCTGCTTTTTCAGTGCCGTGCTGAACAGCATATTCGGAAAAGGAAATTCACATTAAGCAGGTGCAGCCTGGTGCAATTTTCGGTATGACGCGCTGCTGACGATAAATCAAGTTAATGCAGTAAAGAACGCCCCTCTGAAAAGGGAGGGCTGCGGGCACGCTAACCAAATTTTGGCATGGATATTGGATTTTTCTTGAAGGGAAAGACCAAGAAATACGGAATGCAATGGAGGACATGTTACACATCTCTTCCACGGCACCGGAAGTGATGTTCAAACTTTAGGAAGTAGCCAAAGGATCCCTGAGGAGATGAAAACATGAACTATTTTCTGGGACTGGACAACGGAGGGACCTCTACAAAGGCGTCGGTGTACGACGAGACAGGAAAAGAGCTCTCAACATGTTCAATGTCCACTAAAGCTGAAGTTCCGTCACCGGGATTTGTTGAAACTGATATGGATTCCATGTGGGAGGCAAACTGCTCCGTAATAAGATCGGCTGTCAGCAGATCAGGAATTTCGGCAGATCAAATATCCGCTATTGCGGTGTGCGGACATGGCAAAGGGCTCTATCTGTGGGGCAAGGATGGAAGACCTGTCAGGAAGGGCATCATGTCTTCCGACAACAGGGCATACAGATATTCGGAGAAATGGAAGAAAGACGGAACAGAACAGAAGGCCTTCGAATTTACATGCCAGCATATAATGCCGTGTCAGCCGATACCTCTTCTTAGCTGGATAAGGGACAACGAGCCTGACTGTATAGATAAGATCCAGTGGATATTCGAATGCAAGGATTACATAAGATACAGGCTTACAGGTGAGCCGTTTGCAGAGATTACCGATTTTTCAGGAACTGGATTCGTCAATCTCCACACTAAACAGTATGACAGAAGAATACTCGAACTGTTCGACATGTGCTGGGCAGAACATATGCTTCCCCCGCTGAAGAGCTCGACCGATATATGCGGTTATGTCACGAGAGAGGCAGCGGAGGAAACCGGTCTGGCTGAAGGCACTCCTGTTGCAGGGGGAATGTTCGACATCGATGCTTGTGCTCTTGCCGTCGGGGTGACTGACAGCAGAAACGTCTGCATGATAGCTGGGACATGGAGCATCAACGAGTATCTGAGAGATACTCCTGTGCTCGATAGGAGCATACTCATGAATTCCCTTTCAGCGATTCCGGGAATGTATCTGGTAGAGGAATCAAGTGCAACATCTGCAGGAAACTTCTCATGGTTCATCAAAACTATATTCCCGGAACTCAGGCAGCAGCTGAGCAGGGAAGGGAAGAATATCTACACCGTCATAGATGAGATGCTCCTGAAGGTTGGGCCGTACACTTTTATTCCCACGTTTACTCCTTTTATCATGGCAAGCAATGTCCACCCAAATGCGAAAGCCAGTTTTATAGGGATCAGCAATTATCACGACAGGTCTCATTTGATAAGAAGCGTGGTTGAGGGAATAGTCTTCAGCCACAGATATCATCTGGAAAAGCTCAAGACCTCAAGAGACAAGACGTTTGACTCGATTCGCCTCGCGGGCGGACTGGCGAGATCCGACGTGATAGCTTCCATATTCTCCGATGTCTGCCAGATTCCGGTTGAAATAATGGAAGCAAAGGAAACAGGAACGCTTGGATGTGCCATTGCGGCTTCAGTTTCTTCTGGGAGATACCCGGATCTGAGGGAAGCTGCAGCAAGAATGACGAGGATGAGAAAGCGTATAGAACCAGACCAGACAAGGAAGGCTGTCTATGACAGCAAATACGCTTTCTATAGAGAAGTTATCGAAGCTACTGATCCCCTGTGGGACGACATGCAGGATCTGATCGATAAGTTAGAAGAAGAAAAACAAAGAAATAGAGCATAAAAGAGGTGTGATGGCAATGTTGGAAGATCTAAAAAAACAGGTGTATGAAGCTAACTTGCTATTGCCGAAATACGGACTTGTGACTTTTACCTGGGGCAACGTTTCCGGCATCGACAGGGAAAGTGAACTGTTTGTGATCAAACCGAGCGGAGTTCCCTATGAGGAACTTTCCCCGGAAAAAATGGTCGTGGTCGATCTGGATGGAAATAAAGTCGAAGGAGATCTCAATCCTTCTTCGGATACTCCGACCCACGCTTATCTCTACAAGCACTGGGAAAAGATAGGAGGAATTGTCCATACCCATTCAGAATACGCTACCAGCTGGGCTCAGGCCGGACGCGATATACCGTGCTACGGCACAACCCATGCCGACTATTACTACGGCCCTATTCCATGCCTGAGGAATCTCACCCAGGAAGAAATAGACGAAGGGTATGAAAGAAACACCGGAGCGCTGATAGTGAATGAATACAAGAGGCTTCACAAGGATTATGAGGCAGTTCCTGCAGTGCTCTGCAAGAACCACGGCCCATTTACATGGGGAAAAGATGCAGTCGAGGCAGTTCACAGCGCAGTTGTTCTGGAGGAAGTTGCAAAAATGGCTTTCAGGACAGAGCTTTCAAACTCACATGTCATGCCTGCGCCGAGAGAACTGCAGGACAAACATTATTACAGGAAACACGGTGCGGGTGCTTACTACGGGCAGATAAAGAAATGACAGTGGTCTGCTTCTGAAATGCCTGATGGAGACGATGATGGAATATTCTTTGGGGCTGTACGAAAAAGCGATGCCAGAAGGGCTTGGCTGGCCCAAAATGTTTGAGATAACGAAAGAATGCGGATTTGACAGACTGGAGATAAGCATCGACGAAACTGATTGGAGACAGGCCAGGCTTGATCTCTCTCCAGCTGAACAGTGTGAGATAGGCACTCTTTCAAGAATCATGGGTACAAATATCAGAACAATGTGTCTTTCCGGCCATCGAAGGTTTCCTCTCGGGTCACATGATGAGGAAACCAGAAAGAGGTCGATGGAAATCATGAGGAAAGCCATACGCTTCTGTGTAAATGCAGATATTCCGATAATCCAGCTGGCGGGATACGACGTGTATTATGAAAAGAGTGATGCAGAGACAAGAAAATGGTTTTCAGAAAATTTGAAAGAATCGGCTGATATTGCTGCTGAAAATGGAGTTGTGCTTGCATTTGAAACTATGGAGACCCCGTTTATGGATACATGCCGGAAGGCGATGAAATATGTAAACATGATAGGAAGTCCGTGGCTCGGGGTATATCCAGATATAGGGAACCTGGAGAATGCAGCAGAACTATATGGACATGATGTCGTCGATGATCTCACAGAAGCAGATGGCAGTATATTTGCTATGCATCTAAAGGAGACAAAGCCAGGAAAATACAGAGACATGAATTTCGGGGACGGAGGGCATACTGAATACGAGAGGTGCATAAAAGCCGGGCTCTCAATGGGCGTCAGGCTGTTCACCGGGGAGTTCTGGTACCATGAAGGGGAAGATTATTTGAAAAACATTAAACATGCAAATAGTTTTCTGCGCCAGAAGATAGAAAAAGCCTCAGAAGGGCTGTCATCATGAGCCTGGAAATATTCCTTACAGGACCCTCGACTCATTTTTGAGCCATCTGGGTCTATTTTTTTGTCATCAGCAATAATGCACATGTGTTTCAGGCGCACAGAGTACATTGGGTAGAAAATAACCGTCGCCTCTTGCAACTCATCGACAAGTGTAACAGAATTAAATAAACAACTTGTCACACAAGTTGATTCTTTCTGGAGGGGAACTATATGAACGGATATCTTCTAAAAAACTGCGACGTGGCTGATCTGGACACTCTCAAGACAAAGAGGGAGCAGATTCTGATAAAGGGAAACAGGATAGCGAGAATAGCGGAAACAGTCCCGGCCGAAGAAGCTGACGGGGCAACAGTTATTGACGCCCATGGGATGATGGCAATGCCGTCATTTACGGACACACACACCCACATGGCGCAGACTTTCCTCAAGGGACCGATGGACGACTACACAATAACGCAGTGGCTTGTGAGGCTGTTCAGGCTCTCTAGGGCCATGGACGATGAAACGGCATACTACAGCGTTCTTCTGGGATGCCTCGAGTCCCTGAGATTCGGCACTACCCTGATAAACGACATGGGAGACCACAATCTGATAGATCCGTCGCTGCAGGCAATAAAGGACAGCGGCATCAGGGCGACGTACGGAGTCAGCTCGACCGATATAGCAGAAAATTCGGAAACACCTCTTCTTTCCGTAGACGAGGCCCTCAAAAGAGCTGAGGAGACCTGCACAAAGACGGCCCGCTGCGGCGAGCTCGTGAGGCCTTCCGTCGCTCCGGCGGGACTTCCAGCCTGCTCCAAGAAGCTTATGCAGGCACTCAAGGCATTTGCTGACGAGAGGCATATGGTTTTCCACACCCACCTTGGAGAGGGAAAGAAAGAAACAGAAAACGTGATGAAGATGTACGGACTCAGGGGTGAGGCGGAAGCGCTCTACAACTTCGGGCTTCTCGACAGCCACACGCTCCTTGCCCACAGCATCTGGCTCAAGGACTTCGAACTCGACCTCATCAAAGAGTCAGGCGCGAATGTGGTTCATTGTCCTAACACCAACATGAAGATAAGCGACGGCATTCCGCCGATAGCCGCAATGCTGAAAAGGGGAATAAATGTGGCAATGGGCTGCGACGGGGAGGCCTCGAGCTCGACGAGGGACATGATACGCGAGGGGAGGGCCGGTTCCTACCTGCAGAAAGCCGTGACGCTAGATCCCACCGTCATGGATGCCGGAACCACCCTAAAGATTATGACAGTCAACGGCGCAAAGGCTCTCGGATACGACGATCTGGGAGTCCTGAGGGAAGGCGCGCTTGCGGACATGATCCTGGTGAACACCGATGACGACGTGTCCCTTGTAAACCCGGACTTCCGAGTTGGCAACTTCCTGTATGCCGGCGACGGGCATGCAGTTGACACTGTGTTCTGCAACGGGAAGCTGATGGTGAGGAACAAAAAAATACAGGGCTTCGACGAGGAGGCCCTTATAGAAAAGTGCTCTGGACTCATAAGGGCATTCAACAAGAAGGCACTCGGAGACTGATATCGGAGGAAAGACAAATGGTGTATAGAGCGGAAAAACTCACAAGGCCAGACGGAAAGATGTGGCATATAGGCCTCGATGAAAAGGACATTGGAAAACACGTGATACTCCCTGCCGACCCTGCGAGATGCGAAATGGTGGCAAAGCAGTTTGAAGGTGCAGAGCTCAAGGCTGTCTCGAGGGGCAACCCTGCCTATACAGGTACATACAAGGGGATACCGGTGACAGTGATGTGCACCGGAATGGGCGGAACGGCAGTCGCCATCTGCACTGAGGAACTCAAGCAGATAGGGGCAAAGACCCTGATAAGGATGGGCACTGCCGGAAGCCTCCAGAGATATATTCCAGCCGGATCGTTCGTGATAGCAACTGGGGCAGTGCGCGGGGACGGGACGACGAGGGAATACATCCCCGACACATATCCCGCAGTGGCGGACCCCGATCTTGTCATTGCGCTCAGGCAGGCGGCGAGGGAATACGGAGTAGAGCCGTATGTCGGCGTCATCAGGAGCCACGATGCATTCTACATGGAGAGCCCCGGAGCCCATGAAGGGTGGGAGGAGAGAATAAAGCCCTGGACGGATGCCAACGTGCTCGCAGTTGAGAACGAGAGCTCCTCCCTGTTTGTGGTGTCTTCGCTGCTGAGGGGAATAAGGGCAGGCACGATACTCCTGACCGGAGGGAACCTCTACGAATCTCACGGAAGCATGAGCACATCAAATTCATCCGACTATGCGGAGAAGGTAGACCTGATGACAAAGATCACCCTGAGGGCAATAGAAATAGTGGATGCCCTGGGAGACCTTCCAGAAAGCCGTTAATATTGACTTTATAAAAAGCGGAGCCCTTCTCAAAGAAGGGCTCCGTATTTTACTTCACAGATGGAGCTTCGGTATCAGATTCTTCGGGCTGTCAGCGTATTCGTCCGACAGCTTCTTTATTTCAGGCCAGTCGCTGCGCGATACCTCGTCGAGCACTGCCATGACGGGGAACCCGCAGGATCTGGCAGTCCTTATCGAATAGAGAGCATCCTCGAAGACAGGAGTCTCCTCCTTTTTGGTCCCGAGCACCTCCAGTGCCTTTTCGAAGACGAAAGGCCTGTCTTTCCCGGAGCCGTAGTCGCTGCACGCAAGCACTTCGCAGAAATAATCCCTTATCCCGGTGTGCCTGAGGCCGTATTCCGTGGGAACCCTGTCTGTGGAGGTGAGTATGCACATCCTGACTCCGCGTGATTTGAGCAGCTCCAGCAGTTCAGCTGCTCCCGGCTTGAGGACTGAGTCCTCTATGTAGAACTTCTCGACGGTGCTGTCGAGGTCGCTGCAAATCTTTTCGACGCTGTCGCTCAGGCTGAATTCCTTTTTCATGAAGACTGCAGCCTCGGCATCGGTCATCTCGAGAAATGCCCTGTTCTGTCTTTCTGTAGGAGTGAATCCCTTTGATTTTACGTATTCAGTGAAGACGGTCGTCCACATCTGCATCGAATCGAGCAGGGTGCCGTCCATGTCGAAAATAGCTCCTCGTATCATTATGTCCTTATCTTGGGCTGGGGAACGGAGAGCATGATGAGCAGGATCCCCGTTTCCAGGCTCACACGCGCGGTTTCCTCGGTGAACTCGTTGCTGACGCCTATCGGGAAGGTGTTCGTGATCGTGATCCCGTCGGCCTTGTACTTCATCCCCTCTAGACGTATCCCGGTGCACCTGTCGGAAAGGGAAAACATGGAGAAGTCCCTGCCGCCGGGATTCCTTATTTCCATCGACCCTCCCGACATCACATATGCATCCTCACCTTTCCCGGAGAGATGGCATACGGCTCCTTTTGAAGCGGCGTACGCTGCAGCCTGGATGTTTCCTATGAAGTGGTCCATCCTGCCCCCGTACACCCCGAGAAGCAGAAAGTCCCTGAAGCCTTTTGAAAGGGAGAACTTTATTGCAAGCATGAGGTCAGTGTCATCCTTTTCCTCCGGGTACCGCAGAACTTCGCACCGGTCCGGGACCTCAGCCCCCAGGGAGTCGAAATCCCCGAGTATCACATCCGGGCTGATCCCGGCATCCTCTGCGTACAAGAGACCCCTGTCGCAGGCAATAATAAAATCGTCGTCCAGGATATCAAATTTATCCGGCGGATCTCCCCCGGCTATGATCACGCACCTTCTGCCTGAATCCATTTTCCCTTAAGTCCTCCACAGAACAGCAAAAGTTCCGCATGTATTATCACAGAGGGGAATGCGAAAATCAATCAACTGATTAACTGTTAGTATATATTTACATTAAATTAACTATCGGGATTAGAAATGGTCTGAGTGCAGCTGCACCTCGGGCAAAATCGAAGCCATATGTAAAAATATTCGGAAAAGAATGTTAAAATAAAGCCATAGAAAGACCCCAGAGAAACAATCCGGAGGTGGAAGCCATGTCTAAGAAGATACTTACAGTAAGCCGTGAATTCGGAAGCGGAGGAAGAAGCATAGGAAAAGCTGTAGCTGAGAAGCTCGGATATGCCTATTATGACAAGGAACTCATCACCAAGGTCGCCGAGGCGACGGGATTTGATGACAAGTTCATCGAGGAAGAAGGGGAATACGCCCCGAGCAAGTCGTTCCTGGCATATGCATTCGCGTATGCTGGCCCCCAGAGGGGAATAATGGACGGGCTCAGCACTGCAGACTACCTGTGGCTTGCCCAGAGGAAGGTCATCCTGGAGCTCGCTGAGAAGGAGCCGTGCGTAATAGTCGGAAGATGCGCAGACTTCATCCTCAGGGACAACCCGGATGCCCTGCACGTGTTCATCCACGCAGACACCGAATACAAGGCAGAAAGGGTCCTCAGGCTGTACGGTGAAACCAAGATGCCGGTAGAGGAGAGGCTCAAGGACAAGGACGACCGCAGGCGTGTCAACTACAAGCACTTCACAGGCAGGGAATGGGGCCGCAGCCAGAACTATGACCTCACGCTCAACAGTGCCCAGATCGGCGAGGAGAGATGCGTCTCCATAATCGTGGATCTCATGCAGAATCTCTGATTGGGGTTGTATAAATGACTAAAGATGAGCACATCTATATCGCAGGGCCTCTGTGCTTCTATCCGGACGGAAACAAGCTCTGGACATCATACAGGCTGGAAGCTGAATATTATGGATTCGACGTGACTCTTCCAAACGACGCAAAGCTCGTCAAGGAAGGCGAAAAGGTCTCCAAGGAAGAGATGTCCAGAAGAATATTCATGAACTGCTCCGATTCCATAGCGAAGACCAACGGGATAATCGTCAATCTGGAGACATACAGGGGTTCCGAGCCGGACGGCGGGTCCATCTATGAGCTCGGGATGGCATATGGCGTAGGCGCCAGATGCTACGGTTTCACCAGGGACAAGAGGAGGACCGGGATCAAATACCAGGCAGCCCGCTATCTGCCGGATCTTTCCGGCGCAGTGGATGTCAAGGGCGACCGCATAGGGCACCCGGAGCTGCCGTTCTCGGTCGACGTGGTGGGGTCCACCAAGATAATCGAGGGGTCGTTCAGCGACTGCCTCAGGATGTATATGGCAGACCTCGAGGAGGAGAGCAAGCAGAAGGCAGTGCGCGGACTTTCTTTCTCAGAAGACGCACCGTGTGAGACTCTCAAGAAGGGCGAGAAACCCGTCGTATACATTTCCGGATCTGACAGGGATTCCGACAAGGCCCCGAAGAAATACGAGGCAATGAAGAAAACCCTCGAGAAGCTGGGATTCGAGGCAATAACCCCTCTGGACGACGCTCCGGGGGTGGAGAACATCGAGACGGACGACCCGTATGAGAAGGCCTACAACATATTCGACAGGTATCAGCAGCACGTGCGCAACTGCGACATCATCTTCTGCGACCTCAACGACTACCGCGGCGGCTACGAGCCGAGCAGCGACGTAGCTTTCGAAGCAGGAATGGCGTACGAACTTGGGAAGAAGATGTACGGGTTCATAGACGATGCAGGACCTATGATCTACAGGATCCCCAACGGAGGGGAGAAGAACGGATTCAGAGACTTCAACGGGATGAATGTCGAGAACTTCAACGCCCCTCTGAACCTGATGTTCGGGGCTTCCATAAAGATCTACGGGGGCACTTTCAGTGCGGCTGCGGCCTCGATGGCGAAGGACCTCAAAGAACAGGAATGACCCGAGGCTGAAAAAAGGCATATTAGCGGAAAGCAGGGCACGCACATCGCTGCCCTGCTTTTTAGAAAGGAAAATAAATGAACAGGTATCTTAGCGAAGCACAGGAGATGAGCGGGAAGCTCGTGGAAGTGAGGCGCACGGTTCACGGATATGCTGAACTCGGGTTCGAACTCCCCAGGACTAAAGCCCTCGTAAAGGAAAAGCTCAAAGAACTCGGCATTGAGCCCTCGGACTGCGGGAAGGCGGGGGTAACCGCCACTATAGGCAGCGGAGGGAAGACCGTGCTCCTGAGGGGCGACATGGATGCGCTTCCCATGAAGGAGGAGTCAGGGCTTCCGTTTGCTTCCACCACCGGGAGCTGCCATTCCTGCGGACATGACATGCACACCACAATGCTTTTAGGCGCAGCGGCCCTTTTGAAAAAGCACGAGAGCGAGCTCAAGGGGACTGTTAAGCTCATGTTCCAGCCCGCTGAGGAGGTACTCGCCGGGGCGGAGGACATGATCTCCGCCGGCATAATGGAGAACCCGAAGGTGGATGCGGCAATAGGCATGCACGTCATCGCCGGCCCGAAGCCCAAGTCCGATGTCGGCAGGATAAGCTATAAAAAGGGATACTACACGGTTTCCGGCGACTTTGTGAGGGTCACGTGCATAGGGCTTGCGGCCCACGGCAGCACCCCGGAAGCCGGGGTCGACGCGATAAATATAGCCGCCCACACTGTGCTCGCCCTGAATGAGATACTGTCGAGGGAGGTCTCCTGCCAGGAGAAGGGTTCCGTCGTCCTCGTAGGCAAGATAGAGGGCGGAGCCAGCTGCAACACGGAAGCCGGGTCATGCACCCTCGAGGTGTCGGTGCGCGCCGCGTCGGAGGAGCGCAGGGAGTTCCTCAAGAACAGGGTCAAGGAAATAAGCGAGAATGTCGCTGCGGCATTCAGGGGGAAGGCCAAGGTGGAGTTCGTGTACGGAATAGGGGCTGCGTACAATAATCCCGAACTCTGCGAGGCTGTCGCCGCCAGCGCATCGAAGGTTGTCGGGGAAGATATGGTCTCCGAGACGTTCGACAACGTCGGCACCGAGGACTTTGCCGCGGTGACTAAGCTCGTGCCTTCCGTGTATATCCAGATAGGGGCGGGCAGTGCGGCCGGGGAGAACATAACCCAGCACAACCCGAAGATAATATTCGACGAGAAGATCCTTCCGATAGGTGCAGCCGTCTATGCACAGGCGGCAGAGGACTACCTGAACGGAAATTCCTGAAAATCCCCAAAGACATGAGAAATGAAAGCCCCGGTTCCGCTTATACGGAACCGGGACAGCTTTATTCTGCACTTGTGTCTTGTTCAGGAGACCCTGGATTTTTCCTCCTCTTCCTCCTCGAGCTTTCTGTATGCGACCTTGCCGACAAGAGTCTTTGGGAGCTCGGTCCTGAACTCGATCTCCCTCGGCAGGGCGTATTTTGCTATGTTCTTCCTGCAGTACTGCATGATGGCGGCCTTTGTGTCCGCATTGGCGGGAACACCGGGCTTGAGGACAATAAACGCCTTTACAGCCTGGTTTCTGAGCCTGTCCTTGACTCCTATGACGCAGCTCACGTCGATCATCTCGTTGGCGTCGAGGATGTTCTCGAGCTGTGCTGGATACACGTTGTACCCCGCGGTGATTATCATCCTCTTTGCCCTTCCCTTGAAGTAGACGAATCCCTGGCTGTCCATGGTTCCGAGGTCCCCGGTGTACACCCATGTGAGCCCGTCTGAATGGTGGCGCAGCGTGGCAGCGGTCTCCTCGGGGTTGTCGAGGTATTCCTTCATGACAGTGGGTCCTGCTATGACGATTTCGCCCTCTTCCCCGTAGGGCAGGTCAATGTCGGTGCCCGGCTTCACGATCTTGAAGTACGTGTCGGGGAACGGAAGCCCTATGCTGCCCTCCTTGGCTATGTGCGGAGGAGTGAGGCAGCACGCCGTGACAGTCTCGGTGGTTCCGTAGCCCTCCCTTATAGTTACAGGGCTGTTGTGCTCGATGAGGAACCTGTCGATCTTCTTCTTGAGCTCCACCGAGAGTGAATCTCCTCCGGAGAAGACGCCCTTGAGGTGCCAGAGGTCGGCGTTCTGGAGCGTCTTAATCCTGAGCATGGCCTGGTAGAGGGCCGGGACTCCCGCCACGAAGTTGCACTTGTATCTCGTGAGCATCTTGGAATAGCTGTCCGGCGTGAATCTCGGCACGAGGATGCACTCCCCGCCCTGTGAGAGCATGGAATGTATGCACACCCCGAGCCCGAAGCCGTGGAATATAGGCATTGCGGCGAGCATCCTGTCTCCAGGCTCGAACATGGGGTTGGTCGCCACGATCTGCTGACCGAGGGCATTGAAGTTGTAGTTTGTGAGGACTATTCCCTTTGTGGTACCGGTTGTTCCTCCGGAATACAGTATCACAGCAGGGTCGGAAGCTCGCTTCTGGGCCTTGTAGTTGTAGAAGCAGCGGGACCCGAGCCTCATGAATTCCTTCCAGCGTATCACAGGCGCATCGGCCGGGATCTTCTGTATTTTGCGTCCCTCGGTGAGCATGTATCCTGCCTTGATGGGCTTGGAGAGCTCGTCCTTGATGCTCGCGATTATTATGTTGTTGAGACACGTATTGGCCCTGATGTTTTCGAACTTGTCGTAGAACATGTCGAGCGTTATGGCCGTGACGCTGTGGGACATGTTGATGTAGTGCTCTATCTCGTTTTCGGCGGAGAGAGGGTGGACCATGTTGGCCACAGCCCCGACTAGATTCACGGCGTACAGCATGTAAATAGCCTGCGGACAGTTGGGCATCGCTATTGTGACTGTGTCGTCCTCGCGAACACCGACGGCCTTGAGTGCCTTGGCGCAGGTGTTTATCTCCTCGAGCAGCTTCTTGTATGAAGTGCTCTTCCCCATAAAGGAGAATGCGGAGTACTTAGGATATTTATCCGCAATGATCTCCACTGCTTCGTACATTGTCCCGTCGAAGTAGTCGAGATGGGCGGGAATGTCGCCGAGATACGGTATCCACGGTGTCTTGGCTGTGATCGTCTCCATAAGGCGCCTCCATATGAACCGCGCAGCAGGCCTGTTTTTTCAGCAAAATAAGCTGCTGGCACCTTCATTATTAATACAAATTATCCGAATAATTATGTCAGTAAATATGCATTTTTTCAAGCTGGCACGGCTCCCTGGAGAAGCCCCGGTGCTTTCGCAGCGACGTTGGTGAAATATTAAACAGTTCAACGCTCTCTGTCGGTTGCATATAGGCATGACGGGATATATAATTATGCCTAAATCATAGTAATCAAGTAGGATTATAAAATCCTCTTAACCACGAAGAAGGAGAATTTGCCAGATGGCTGACGAACTGCTCAGGATAAAGGACCTACACGCCGGTGTCGAGGACAAGGAGATACTCAAGGGGCTGTCCCTCACGGTGGGCAGGGGAGAGACGCACGTGATCATGGGACCGAACGGTGCGGGCAAGTCGACCCTCGGGAATGTGATCATGGGCAATCCGGTATACAAGGTGCTCTCCGGAACTGCCGAATTCGACGGGAAGGACCTCTTCTCAATGCCGGTCAACGAGAGGGCAAAGGCCGGGATATTCATGTCGTTCCAGAACCCGATAGAAGTGCCCGGGATAACCCTCGAGGAATTCATGAGGACTGCCATAGAGGAGAGGACCGGCGAAAAGATAAGGATATGGAGCTTCCACAAGAAGGTGCAGGCCGCCCTGGAAACCCTGATGATGGATCCTGAATATGCCGAGAGGGACCTCAACGTGGGGTTCTCAGGAGGTGAAAAGAAGAAGGCCGAGATCCTGCAGCTGATGCTCCTGGAGCCGAAGCTTGCGATACTCGACGAGACTGACTCCGGGCTCGACGTGGACGCAGTGAGGACCGTTTCAAAGGGCATCGAGGAATACCAGAAGAACCAGGATTCCGCCCTTATCATCATCACGCACAGCACCGGGATTCTCTCCTCCCTGCACGTCGACAGGACCCATGTGGTGGTCGACGGGAGGATAGTTGCCGACAGCGACGCTTCGCTGGTCGATGAGATCAACAAAAACGGCTTCTCGGCATTCGAGGAAAAGGCAGCGGAGAACTGAAGACAATGGCGAAGGAAAAGACGTACGTAGACGATATAGACAGGTCCGTCTACGATTTCAAATACAGCGAGGACGGCTTCTACAAGGTAAAGGAAGGCCTCACCCCGGACATCGTCGAGCAGATATCAAAGGAAAAGAACGATCCGGAGTGGATGAGGGAGTTCAGGCTCAAATCGCTGGAGATATACAACAAAACCCCGATGCCGGACTGGGGACCGTCCATTGAGGGCCTCAACATGGACAACATCGTGACTTACGTCAGGCCGAACACCAAGATGCAGGCCGACTGGGACGATGTTCCGGACGACATTAAGAACACCTTCGAGAGGCTGGGAATTCCTCAGGCCGAGAGAAAGTCCCTCGCAGGAGTCGGTGCTCAGTACGATTCCGAGCTCGTATACCACAACGTCAGGAAGGAAGTGGCAGAGCAGGGAGTCGTCTATACGGATATAGAGAGTGCCCTCCACGGCGAATACGGGGACATGATACGGGAGCACTTCATGAAGCTCGTCCCGCCCACGGACCACAAGTTCGCAGCCCTTCACGGGGCGGTCTGGTCCGGAGGTTCGTTTGTCTATGTCCCTGCAGGCGTCAGGGTGGACATCCCGCTGCAGTCGTATTTTAGGCTCAACGCGGCCGGTGCAGGACAGTTTGAGCACACCCTGATAATTGTTTCGGAAGGGGCGTACCTGCACTTCATAGAGGGATGCTCGGCTCCTAAATACAACGTGGCCAATCTGCACGCCGGGTGCGTGGAGCTGTTCGTCGGAAAAGGAGCGACACTCAGGTATTCCACAATCGAAAACTGGTCCAAGAACATGTACAACCTCAACACCAAGAGGGCATATGTCGAGGAGGACGGGAAGATAGAGTGGGTTTCCGGTTCCTTCGGGTCCCATGTGTCATACCTCTACCCGATGAGCGTCCTCGCCGGGAAGCGCGCAAGGTCTGAATTCACTGGCGTGACATTCGCCGGAAAGGGGCAGAATCTCGACACAGGGTGCAAGGCGCTCCACGCCGCACCTGAGACGACTTCTTATGTGAACACGAGGTCAATTTCCAAGGACGGCGGCGTCAGCACGTTCCGCAGCTCTGTAGTCGTAGCAAAGAACGCCGAAAACAGCAAATCCTCTGTCTCCTGCCAGTCGCTGATGATAGATTCCGAGTCCCGCTCGGACACGATCCCGGCGATGGACATAAGGACGGACAAGGCTGACATAGGCCATGAGGCCAAGATAGGCAGGATAAGCGATGACGAGGTCTTCTATCTGATGAGCAGGGGACTCTCCGAGCAGGATGCCAAGGCGCTCATAGTGAGCGGCTTTGCCGACAACGTCTCCAAGGAGCTGCCGCTCGAGTATGCGGTCGAGATGAACAACCTCATAAGGCTCGAAATGAAAGGTGCTATAGGGTGACGCCATGGCGGTGAGGATAAACAGGCTTGCTGAATACACATTCGACTGGCTCGGCATGAACGGGGCGGACATAGATCCTCCTGCGCTCAGGGCCGGGCTTTCCCTCAAATCCAGCCTTCCGGACGGCTTCACAGAGGGCAGCGGGGACTCTCCAAGGTTCCAGGATATCGGGACCGGCGGCGGAAAGACCGCGGAAGAACTCATTGATTCATCCCATGCTTCGGCATATGAGGTGGAGGTCCCGGAAGGAATCTCGGCATCCGTGCCGGCAAAGCTCATATACGATCTCGGAAACTCGCCTGCCGGCGATACGGCAAAGGCGGAGATATCAGTGGGCAGGGGCTCCAGCGCGTGCGTAATAATGTCGTATCTCTCTGACCCGGCTGCCTCCGGGTTTGGGGCTGTCCAGACAAAGGTTTCCCTTGCGGAAGGAGCATCCCTGACACTTGTGCAGACAGAGGAGTTCTCAAGAGGCGTTTCCTTTATAAACGACCTGGGGGCCGAACTCGGGGAGGGAGCCAGCCTGAATCTCATAAGGCTGACGCTCGGCGGGAAGAAGGTCTGCGACGGATGCAGGGTTCTTTTGTCCGGCAGAAAGAGCTCTTTCTCGGCAGATATAGGATATTCACTGTCCGGGGATTCGGATCTCGACATAAACTGCGAATCGGTCCACACCGGGAAGAAGACAAAGTGCTCCATAGAGGCTTCCGGAGTGCTCAAGGACAGCGCCTCCAAGATTTTCCGCGGGACTATAGATTTCAGGAAAGGCTGCTCGGGTTCAGTCGGGGACGAAGTAGAGAACGTGCTTCTAATGAATGAGGCAGTGCACAACAAGACGATACCCGTCATCCTGTGCTCAGAAGAGGACGTCGTGGGGAACCACGGGGCAACGATAGGCCGCCTCGACGAACAGGCCGTGTACTACATGGAGTCGAGGGGCATGACAAAGGAGCAGATCTACACGATGATAGCCAGGGCAAGGATTGACAGCATAATAAAGAAGATCTGCGACGAAGAGACCAGAAACAGGCTGTTTTCCCTTAAGACTTTCTGAGAACTGCTTGATTGGAGAAATGACAATGACCGAAGAAGACATCAGGATAAGAAGAGATTTCCCGCTGATAAGCGCGAATCCGGACATGGCATATCTGGACAATGCCGCGACTACGCAGAAGCCCTCGGCTGTAATCGAGGCCGTGAAAAACTATTACGAGACCTCGAATGCAAACCCGCTGAGGGGCCTGTACAAGCTGAGCGTCAGGGCGACGGACATGTACGAGAACGCAAGGGAAAGCGTGAGGAGATTCATAGGGGCAGGAAGCACCGAGGAGATAGTGTTCACGAGAAATGCCTCGGAGAGCCTAAACCTGGTGGCATACAGCTACGGGATGAACTTCATCCATGAGGGAGACGAAATCCTGATCACTATAATGGAGCACCACAGCAACCTCCTCCCGTGGCAGCAGGTCTGCGCAAAGACGGGGGCCAGGCTCAAATACCTGGAGTGTTCAAGGGACGGGAAAATCACCGAGCAGGATTTCAGAAACGCCCTCACGGAACACACAAAGCTGGTATGCATGACCGAGGTGTCAAATGTCCTCGGGGTGAAAAACGACATAAAGAAGTTCGCTTCCATTGCGCACAGCCAGGGGGCGGTGTTCGTCTGCGACGGAGCCCAGAGCGTGCCGCACATGCCGGTAGATGTGAAAGACCTGGATGTGGACTTCCTCGCATTCTCCGGACACAAGATGTGCGCTCCGATGGGCATAGGCGTGCTCTACGGAAGGAAGGAGCTTCTCGACAATATGCCTCCGTTCATGTTCGGGGGCGAGATGATAGAGTACGTGACCAGGGAATCAGCCACGTACGCGGAACTTCCGCACAAATTCGAAGCCGGGACGGTCAATGCAGGAGGAGCTGTGGGACTCGGCGCAGCAATTGAGTACTACGAGAAGCTCGGATTCGACACAATAACCTCGAGGGAGCGCAGGCTGAGCAGATATGCCTATGAAAGGCTCACGTCGATTCCGCATCTCAACCTTCTTGGACCTGCTTCCGGGGAGGAGCACAACGGGATATTCACTTTCACGATAGACGACGTGCATCCGCACGATATCGCAGCAATCCTCGATTCTGACGGCGTTTGCATAAGGGCAGGACACCACTGTGCCCAGCCGCTCATGAAGTTCATGGGAACCCCGTCCACCGCGAGGGCGAGCATATCCTTCTACAACACCGAGGAAGAGATAGACAAGCTGGCCGAGAGCCTTTCAAGCGTCAGGAGGAGAATGGGATATGCCGGGTAGGAGCTTTTACAACGAGATACTGACCGACCACAACCTGAGGCCTGCACACAAGCACGAGCTCCCTGACGCCAACATGGAGCTCGAGGGAGTGAACCCGAGCTGCGGGGACGACATAGTCCTGAGGCTCAAGGTCGAAAACGGAAAGATTGTCGACGGCGCGTTTACAGGCGACGGATGCGCCATTTCCCAGGCCTCTGCAGACATAATGCTTGACCTCGTGATCGGAAAGACTCCGGAGGAGGCGAAGAAGCTTTCAGCGCTGTTCCTCAAGATGATTAAGGGCAGCGTCACCGACGAGGAGCTCGACATGCTCGAGGAAGCCGGGGCACTCAAGGACATATCCCACATGCCTGCAAGGGTCAAGTGTGCTGTCCTCGGGTGGCATACAATGGATGAAATGCTCGACGGAAAGAAGGACGACAAGTCCTCCACATAGATCAGTATTTAGGAGAAGGAAAACAAACAGTATACAAGGAAAGCTGATGCAGGATGTATCTCCCGCACCAGCTTTTTTAATGCCATTTTCCGGAATCCGGGTCAGATCTTCATGCAGACGTCCCAGACGTTCCAGATGACGGTCCTCAGGTTGCCTACCGATGAGGCATCGCCGACGACATGCACATGGGAAGAAGGCTTGGCAAGAGGTGCCGGGTTGTAGCCGACCGACATGATCACAGTGTCTGCGGGGATGTCGAATTCCTTGCCGTCCTTTCCCTTCACCGTTACCGAATCTTCGTTTACCCTGACGAGGGAAGTCTCGAGGTATACGGGGACATTCTTGAACTCGAACATATCCCTTAGGAACGAGGAATTGGCGAGGCACACGCCGTTAGCAGCGATGAGGTCGTTCTTCATCTCGACTATCGCGGGATGACCGCCTTTGAGGAGCAGGTCATAGGCTATTTCGCAGCCGGTGAGTCCTCCGCCTATGATTACGACCTTGTCTCCGACTTCCTTTCCTGACAGGTAATCAACAGCCTGGATCGCCCTTTCCGCACCTTTGACCGGTATCTTCTTGGGAACGGAGCCTGTGGCCACTATCACCTCGTCGGCGTCGAGCGAGGAGA
>JBMNPE010000013.1:0-27819 GCA_050943435.1 Oscillospiraceae bacterium
GGACCGTATGAGTTTCCTGTTTACATCGGCTGTTCCGACACCCTTATGGGAGGGCTTTTCTGGAGTCCTGACAAATTCAACATTCACGGCAGCGACGGCATGGGGGACCTGGGCCTCAGGGCGGAGCGCCTCGGGGTTTCCCCGGGATGGGCAGTCGAAAAAATCTGCAGCGTGCTGCGCGTCAGCCCTGCGGGAACAGTAGAAATTGTCACTCTGGGGCCCCTCACAAACATCGCTGCAGCGTTGAGAATGGATCCAGCTGCGGTCAAGAGGGCAAAGCGCATAACGATCATGGGATCCGCAGGGCTCGGGTACGGAAATGTCACTGCCACAGCCGAGGCAAACATCTGGCACGACCCGGAAGCTGCAGCAATAGTGCTCGATTCAGGGATTCCCCTCATGTTCGTGGGGTGGGACGCCTGCCTCGGGGACACCAGGTTCTTCGAGGAAGACCTCGAAAGGCTCTCTGAACTCGGTGAACTCGGAAAGTTCTGCGTGGATATAAACAGAATTCTCATCGATTTCAATGAAAAGCGCTTTGGCGTGCCGTGCTTCGACATGGCCGACCCGGCCGCAATGGCAGCCGCGCTGTATCCTGAGTGCATCTCGGAATGCAGCCCCTGCTTCTGCAGGGTGGACTGCTCGCACGGTCCGTCGCGGGGCACCCTGATTCTGGACAGGAGGCCCTATGCCGGCACGCCCAATGCAGAGATCTGCTCAGGTCTGGACCCAGGAAAATTCAAGGAATATGTCCTCAGGACGATCGCAAGGTAAAGGAGTCGATATCATGGATAAGAAACACAAGCTCATAGTGGACACTGACTGCGGATCTGACGACGCGATGGCCATAGCCATGGCACTCAACGATCCGAACTGGGAGATAATGTTCTTTTCCACGGTGTGCGGGAACGTAAATGCACGCCAGGCTGCTGTCAACACGCTCACGACGCTGGAGAAGACAGGTTCATACGAGCCTCCGGTATACATAGGTGCTGAGAAGCCCCTCCTCAAGGAGCCCGTCTACGCCCATGAGACGCACGGCGAGGACGGAATGGGCGACATAGGCCTGGTTCCGGAGAGGCTCAGGGTCTCCGAGGGAAACGGCATTCTCAAGACCCTCGAGGCCATCAGGGACGGAGGGGACAGGGAGATAGAGATAATAGCCCTCGGGCCTCTCACCAATATAGCCCTCGAAATGAGGATAGCCCCCGAGGTCATGAAGAAGGTCAAGAGGATCTCTATCATGGGCTCCGCAGGCCTCGGTACGGGCAATGTCACGCCGGTGGCGGAATTCAACATATGGCAGGACGCCGAAGCGGCAAAGATAGTGCTGGACTTCGGGGTTCCCCTCATGTTTGTAGGCTGGGATGCCTGCCTGGACGAGGCAATGCTGGATCCCGACGACATTGAGGAGATAAGGAACAGCGGGCCTCTCGGCAGGTTCGCAATAGACTGCAACAAGGTACTGATGGACATGAACGTCGGCAGGTTCGGATATCCGTGCCTCGACATGGCAGACCCTGCCGCAATGGCAGCCGCAATCCACCCGGAGTGCATCGACGTCTGCGACGAGTACTACTGCGAGATGGACGTCACGGAAGGCCCCGGATACGGAAACCTGATAGTCGACAAATACAGGTTCTCGGTAAAGCAGCCCAATGCCGCGATATGCAGCAGGCTCAAGCCCGCAGAGTACAAGAATTACATCAAGGCGATGCTCAAATCCTGAGAGCATTCCGGCTGTCCCGGGGAGCCTCTTCTGAGGTGCCCCGGGACGTTGTGTTTTCCGGATGATTGTGCTAGAATACGGATACATTTCCGGGTGTGGCGCAGTTTTGGTAGCGCGCTTGAATGGGGTTCAAGAGGCCGCGAGTTCGAGTCCCGCCACTCGGACCATACAGTGAAGCCGGGAGCTTTTATTAGCTCCCGGCTGATTTTTTTGCTTATCTGCCTTCAATCATGGTCAAACACTGACTTTATATATCAGGTTCTACGTTTATTCTTCTTTATTTTTACTGCCAGTGCTGCTGTGAGAACCAGCGAAACAGCCCCGGCTGTGAACCACAGGGCAGGGTCAAATTCGTCCCCTGTCCTGGGAACCCTTCCCTCGATGTTGTTGAAAGCCATTGAATCGACGGGTTTTCCGGCACAAGTCACGCTGACCTCTGCTTCCACGCAGTAGACGGTCTTTCCGTCTTCCGTGATCTCCGACAGCACCGGCCTGACAGTTATCTCGTACTCTGTTCTGTCAAAGATGACCCTGCGGTCCCTGAAGGTCCTCTCGGAGACCCTGTACCTGAAAGTCTTCCCTATGTCCTCGTATGTGTACCGGATCGACGGGAAGCTTACCGTTCCGCCGTCGTTTGAGGCTGAGAGCTCAATTCCCTCTCCGGCGAGTACAAATTCAAATCTTCCGTCATCCCTGCCGCGTGGCTCCCTACCGTTGACAGTCTTGGAAGCTTCCGGGGCAAATTCCGCAGGCCTTATGTCAAGGGAATTCTTTATCACTGCCTCTAGTCCCCCGTCTGCGGAAGCCTCTGCAGTTCCGCTGCCATCGGCAGCATAGCCCGCTGTATACCCGGTTTCCTCGACGGAATAAGTGACAGGATCCCCGCCGTATGTCTCGGGAAGCCTCGGCCATGTATATGACCACCCGCCAGCGCTGTCGCCGTCTGCGGTTATGACGACAGGATTTTCCACTCCATCAAAGGTGCAGGGCTCCCCGTCTGCCATGAGGGTGACTGTCACACTGTCAGGCCTGATTCCCAGGCCGTCGTCCATGTCGTCCCATCTCTTGTATACGGTGAGCTCGGTAAATTCAACAGTCTCGTTCTCGAAGGCAATCGGAGAGGTGCCGTCTTCTGAGGCGAGCTCGCTTCCGTCCGAGCCGTAGTATGTCACCGTTGTGCTGATCGTGACGACCTCGTTTTCATCTATCTGGGATGCAACTTTTACCTTTACGGTGTAGACAGTTTCGTCATATGTGTACTCGAGGCTGCCCCCGTTCCTCTCAGACACCGTATAGGTATATGTGCTGCCTATGTCGCCCTTTGCATATTCGATGGCAGGGAATGAAATTTCCCCGGCATCGTCGTTCTCAGCTGTGGATACGAGGTTCCCGGATGAATCCCTCAGCTCAAAGACGAATGTCCTGTCCCCAGGTGCGCTGCCGTCCACCGTCTTTTCTGCCGTGAGCGTCAGGCTGCAAGGAATGTAGGTGGCATCCTTCCTGGTGTTGGTCACCGTCAGGGTGCTGTCCTGGCTGCCGCCCTCCTCAGAAGTGTAGTGGTCCGGAACCGAGGTTTCTGACACCGTATAGGTGTAGACATTGCCGTCTTCGTCCTTTATGGCAAGCCCCGTCCAGGTGTATTCCCAGATGTCTTCCGAATCTGAGGAGGCATTGGCTGCAGTGAGCGTCACAGGGTCACCGACTGCCGACTTTTCCTCGGATGCGGATTCCCTGTAGAGCTGCAGCGTCACGGAATCCGGCCTCACGTCTTCAGGATCTCCTCCGTCGTCCCAGATCTTGCTGACGGAAAGCTCCCTCTCGTTCATCTCGACTGAGGCCCTCTTCCCGAGAAGCGTAACCTCGGTGCCCTGTTCCTGGGTGCCTCCGTGCAGTGTAAACACGCTGTGATAGGCGGGCCTGTTGTAGGTGTATTTTTCTTCGGGGATTTCCGACGGGGCTTCCATTTTGATGTCCACATATGTGGATGTGTGCTCGTCAAATACCTTATCTGTGCCGTCCTCTGCAGTAGTGAGGTCGAAGGCTACAGCTGTGACATCCGAGAGGTCCTCCGGTGGTTCCAGGGACCACAGGCTGCTGTTGGATATCCCGTACTGCTCGGCGACAGAACTGTCAGCGTTTGTGAGACCGGCGTAATTGAGGCTGTCTGCGTCTGCAGTGGAATAGTAGACCTTGACGTCTATGCCCTGGTTCTCCGGGACATGGATGTCCACTCCGGAGAAAGTCCCCTTCCAGGACGTCTCCCCGTACGCGCCTTCCGTGTTCTGGGCCTCTTCCAGGATGTCGTAGAAGATGAGGCCGCTCGTGTCTCCGTTGCCGCTCGTCGTGTAGCTTATTCTGTATATGTATCCCGCCCCGGTGTGTGTAAAATCGCTGTCCTTGAAATGGGAGCCGTCCCCGCGGACCGATTTCACTATCCCCTCCTGTACAGGGGGAGTCACCTGGGGGCTCAGGAGGACCCTGCCGTAAAGGGCCTGCTTTGAAGAGGTGTCCCCGTCGCCGTTAATGTCGTAGAACACGTCAGTGCCGTCCTCGTCGGTTACTCCGAACCCGCTGGACGCGTCAGTTCTGCCGCATTCAGAAAGCCTGTCCCCGGCGGCATCCGTCCCGCTGTAGAACGCGGCGAGGTTGTAACCCGTCCTGTAGTATATGTATTCGCTCCAGCTTATAGCGCACCTGAAGCTGACAGTTATCGATGAACGCCTTTGTCCGTAATAATAATCCCCGAAGTTGTAGGAACTGTCGTCTTCGTCGAGCTGCACATGGAATATGACCAGCTGCCTTCCGGTCTCCTTGTAGTTGTTGACGGTTTCGACGGAAACGACCTCCCCCGCGGTGTCCTCATTCCATCCATGGGCAGAGGCGGTGTCATCGAGATAATAGTACCCGACAGGAAGCAGGTCGTAGAATGTCCCGTCGGCAAGCTCTGCATTCTTGTAGACCTCGTCCGGGAGGCCGCTCGTCATGCTGAGGGTGGATTTGATAGAGCAGTCCGCTATGATCCGGGAGTTGAGAGTATCGTCTGTATATCCGTCAACCTGCTTTTCCAGGTACCCGCTCACACCGCTCGTATCCAGGTGCATTTCGTCGTGCTTGTGCACTGCCCTGTCGCCGTATCTTTCCATGTCCAGGGCGATCACTCCGCGGTCCTCTGCCTCAGTATCCTGACCCTTGAGAGCCGGATTGAACCAGTAGTAGTTTCCGCTGCCGTCGTTCCTGAAGAGCCTGTAGTCGGCGAAATTCTGCACAATTACTTTCTGCACGGGGTTGTCTCCTGAGAGCCATCCCTCAATGGTCGGGGAAGTGTGCTTGAACTTGAATCTCAGGAATCCACTGATTCTCATGCGTCCGCACACCCCGTCAGGGACAGTCAGCCTGAACCCGCAGATCTCCTCATCCTCCGGATTTACATCATCAGGAATAATGTACGAGTCCAGGTAGCTGTTGCTGTACCAGGCCCCGGAATCGGACGCATTGAGATAGAACGTGTTGAGCGTCATCCATGTGCCGTCGGATTTAAGGCCCTCTATCTTGAATTCCGTCTGCGCAGGGTCAAACGACGGGGTTATGTTTTCCCCGGTCGAATCGAAATCAGTGCAGTCAATCTGTATCCTGCCGAAATCGATGTAGAAATCATCGGCAGTCATCTTCACGTACTCGGTCTCGGTGCCGTCAGCCCTTATTCCCTTCCAGTACATGTCCCGGTCCGTAAACTCGGCCCCGTACAGGTATTGGGGGCTCGTCTTGTCGTCCATGAGCCTCTGGCCCTCTATGTCGAATGAAAAGTCGCAGGCACCGCCGGAGTCTACGCCGTACTTCATCACCGTGAGCAATGAGTTTGACCCGTACGTATCAGAAAACTTCTTGCTGGTGGAGTATATCTTTCCGTAATCTGTCCAGACATAGTCTTTCCACGTCGCAATGTTGGAAGTGGAGGCAGTGGTTATGTCGTTTTCATCGCCTTCCGGGTGTTCGTCATCCGTCGCCTCGAAAATAATCTGCGCGTTGTTTACATATGTCTCTTCGTAGGATGACTCCCCGGTGTCGTTCCGTGGATATCTCACGAGAACGTGCAGACCGGTCTCCCACCAGTCTATGTAGAAGCCGTATGAAGTCGGGGTGAATTCCTTTGACGTGACTGTGACACTCCCGTCTTCCCCGAACACAAGGTTTGCGGAGTCATAGTCGTATGTTCCGCCGTAGAGGTCCTTAACAGCAATAACTTCCCCGCCGTTCTGGGGAGTGTCCACATAGGTGAAATGAGCCGTCTGGTTGCCACTGAGCCCTTCTGTGTAGAGTGAATACTCCACGTAATTGTATGTATCTGTATCGAAGTTCTCGTCTTCCTCAGACCTGAAATGTGCCCCCTGCCAGTAGCTGGCCACATCGCTTGCCTTGGATGAGGAGTCATTAAAGAGGCTTGAGGACTTTGTAACCTGTATGGGACCAACACCGGTATCGAGGGTGTAGGTTATCGGCTCCGCGGTCTGGGTGTTTCCGCCGAAGTCCGCAGAGGCAGTGATTTCAGCCTTTGACAGGTCGATGGTATTTGCCGGAATTATCTCATATGTCACCGGGAGGGTGAACGTATCCCCGGGATTGACCGTCTTCCAGTTTTTGAAGACTATCTCGTCGTCCGACTCGTCTTCAGTACCATTGTCGTCGATGCTGTAGTAGAAGGAATATTCGTTGTTGACCCCAGGCTCATTGGGGATGCTTATGTCGGAAGGGGCGAGCCACGTGCCGTCCCTGTTCTGCCACAGGTAGTAGGGCACCCTTATCTCTGCTTCACCCGCTTCAAATCCGTCCGACGCGTCATTCACTGAAACGGAGATTATGTAAGTTTCCCTCAGGGTGGAGCTGTAGTACGTCGAGTCCCTGATGTCGTATTTGCCGGCACCGGTCTCGCCCTGCCAGGCCGCCTCTACCTTGTATACCCACTCTGCGCCTGCGACATTTGCTATCTCCTGCGACTGGGTCCCGTCAGAAGCTGTCACGGTGCTCTCCGAGTCGTTGATCGTATAGTTCGGTATCGGACGCTCCTTGACTGAATAGGTGACAGTATTTCCATCCGGATCGTATTTGGGAAGATCGGTCCAGGTATACTGTATTTCTTCCCCCGTCCCTGATGCGCACTCCACTGATGCACTGGTCCCGCCGTATTCTGTCCCGTCGGCATACAGGGTGAGGAGGACAGAAGAAGGCCTTGAGGAGGTGCCAGTCTCGTTTTCCCACTTGACAAGGGCTGTGAAGGACGTCGTCTCCATCGTGTTGGTGAACTGCCTGCCCGTCAGTGATTCTGTGTACAGGGAGCCGAGGTTCTTCTGAACCGGGGTATAGTTGCCGGGATTGACCTGCTGCCCGGACGAATCCGTATACGGAAGGAAGAAAGTGGTCTTCTCAGTGTTCTCATCCGTCTCAACCGTCTCAGGCGGCATCAGGTAGAAGGATTCCGGGACTTCCTCCCCGTCCTTCTGGAGGACTACGGAATATGACTCCGGCCTCGTCCCGAGGGCGTTCCCGTCGTCGCCCTCCCACACGGTTACGACGGTGTATTCCTGCGCATTGAGAGTGCATCTTACGATAGTTTTATACAGCCTGTCTGCATAGTAAGAATAGCTGCTGTAGCCGGGAATATCTCCCACGGAGATCCTTAGATCCCTGCTGAAGTTCATCGTCTCGCTGTCGGCATCGGAGTACAGGGGATAGCTTATAATCCCAGTCCACTCTGTTGAAGCAGTCAATTCAACAGGGCGGAATGATATCGCGCTTCCCTCCGCTGGGGAAATGGTGATGGACTCGGGCCGCAGATTTGATGCATTGTCGGAATCTTCCCACTGGACTTCTATTCTGTCGTGGGAAACCCTGCACACGTTCCTCAGAACTATCTTCTTCCCGGTATCAGTCTCATTCGGGACGTCGTGGTATTCCTCGAGGCTGTACGACTCTGGGAGGCCGCTCACCAGGACAGTGTAGTTCCCGCCGGACGGCAGTCCCTCAAACACTGCTGTCCAGTTTCCCGAGTCATCCGGAGACATGGTGGCCGTGACGGCAGTTCCGTCCACCTCATATGTCTCGCCGTCTTTGAGAAGGGTAAGCTCCAGGGACGACGGCCTTATTCCGCATTCGTCGTCACTATCTATCCAGTCGGCAGTGACTGTGACTGTAGTATTCTGTTCGGAGCCGTCTCCCGCAAAAGCCACGGCAGGTATCGATGCAAAAATAATCAGAGCCGAAAGAAGTACGCCAGAAACCTTTCTGAAAAGGGTCTGGGCCCTGTTCATTACTATCTTCCCCCTCAAAATCCAAATCCCGGAATATGATATTCAAAAAATAATAGACCACTAGAATCTTATCATACGGGGCATGGGCCTTCAACGAATCTTGACCATAAGTCAAATTTTCGGCAAACCGTCAATTTGGCAGCGGTCTTCATATGGTTTCCTTGTCATTTTGGACTTCCGCCTGTTAAAGCAGCAGAGCGCTACAGAGGCGCAGGGCATGCATGACAAAAGAGGCCCCGCCTGATGCGGAGCCCCTTTACATGGAGGTGTCGTCTGTCTATTTTGTTCTTCCGAATATGCCGCGCCTCTTTTGGAAGGCTTCCCTTTTTATCCCCCTGAGGACATATCCGGTGGAGTCGATTGTCTCCTTCAGCTCCTCGTCTCCCGGATCATGCGGAGTGATGATGACCGCTTCGCCCTTTGCATGCGAGGAATGCACTTTTCTCACATCCGGGAATCTCTTTCTGATCGCATCATTGATGTGGGCCTCGCACATTCCGCACATCATTCCGTCGATGCTCAGGGTCAGTTTTGTGAGGCTTTCTTCCATTTTTCCGCCTCCTTCCTCTCCCTTGCATAGTATGCGCACTCGGAGCAGTTTCCCCCGCAGGAGCATGGAGGCTCTCCCCTGTGCGCCTTTCTCAATGTGTTTATCACTATGAGTACCACTATCGCCGCTACTGCGGCCAGGAGAACCCATGACTGCCAGTTCATAAAAATTACTCCTTTCTTGGTTTTCTGCCGAGTCAGTGTTCAGCCACGTCTACGGATCTTATGCTGAGGTGTGCTTCATCGTTGTACCTGTTCTTCCTCAGAAGCATGTACATGAGGAATGCGAGCACCGCCAGGGCTGCAGCGGTCCCGAATGTGAATCCGGCTCCGGAGAACAGCAGTCCAAGCTGGTATACGATGAGGGAAATCGAATATGCGAACCCGCACATGTAGAGTATTGCAAACCAGGTCCACCTGGCGCTGTTCATTTCCCTCTTTATGGCTCCTATCGCTGCAAAGCACGGTGCGCACAGCAGGTTGAAGATCATGAACGAGTAGGCCGAAAGTGCGCTTCCTCCGAAGAACTCGATTCCAATGAGGTTCAGGTTGGAAACGGAACCGCTGTCGAGTGCACCTACTAGGTCAGCTGCGGCTTCAGGGTTTGCAGAGGCGAACATCCTTGACATGGTCCCGAACGCCCCGACGACTTCCTCCTTGGCCACAAGTCCCAGTATCGTTGCAACCGCAGGCTGCCAGGTTCCGAATCCCAGCGGGATGAATATCACTGAAACCGCCTCTCCCACTATCTGCAGGATTGATACTGAATCATCCCCCTCGCCTATATAGTGGAACCCTCCTGCGAAGCTCAGGGAATTGAGCACCCATACGACAATGCTGGCAGCCACGATGACTGTTCCTGCCCTCTTGATGAAGCTCCATCCTCTCTCCCACATTGCCCTGAGGACATTGCGCATCACAGGCGCATGGTAGGCGGGGAGCTCCATGACAAACGGTGCGGGGTCTCCCGCGAACGGCTTTGTCTTCTTGAGTATTATCCCGGAAACGATGACCGCCGCAACGCCTATAAAGTATGCTGAAACTGCTATCCACGGGCTGTTGTTGAAGAGCGCTCCGGCGATGAGCCCGACAATCGGCATCTTGGCTCCGCATGGTATGAACGTAGTCGTCATGATCGTCATCTTGCGGTCCCTGTCCTGCTCGATTGTCCTGGTGGACATGACTCCGGGAACCCCGCATCCTGACGAAATCAGCATCGGAATAAAGCTCTTGCCGCTGAGGCCGAATTTCCGGAACATGCGGTCCATAATAAACGCGACCCTGGCCATGTATCCTACGTCTTCCAGTATCGCAAGCATGAAGAACAGGATCAGCATCTGCGGCACGAATCCGAGCACGGCTCCTACTCCGCCCACTATGCCGTCGCATATTAGGCTCACAAGCCATCCGGCGACTCCCCACCCGGTCAGGAGGCTTTCAAGCCCCGGGATTATCCATTCCCCGAACAGTGTGTCGTTGGTGAACGTCGTCACCCAGTCCCCTATGGAGCCTATTGAAATGTAGTAGACGAGGAACATCACAACCGCGAATATCGGGAGCGCCAGCCATCTGTTCGTTACTATCCTGTCTATCTTGTCTGATGCGCTGAGTGCGTGCTTGGCCGCCTTCTTTACTACAGCTCCATCGACTACCTTAGTAATGTATTCATATCTCTGGTTTGTGATGATGCTCTCCGCATCATCGTCCAGCTCCTTCTCGCAGTCGGCGATATGCTGCTCGATATGCGCCTTCTCTTCCCCGCTGAGCCCGAGCTCTTCCACGACCCTCTCGTCCCTCTCGAACACCTTGATCGCATACCATCTGAGGTTCCGGGGATCGACCTTGTCCTGTATTGACTCCTCTATGTGGGCTATAGCATGCTCGACCGACCCGGTGAAGACGTGCGGCTGCTCCCTGGTTTCATGCGAGGCGGCTGCCCTGACGGCCTTTTCTGCTGCCGCCATGTCGCCCTCTCCCTTGAGAGCGCTCATCTCCACAACATCGCAGCCCATAGCCCTCCCCAGCTTGTTTGCATCGATCCTGTCCCCGTTCTTCCTGACGACATCGATCATGTTGATTGCCATGACTACAGGTATTCCGAGCTCAATGAGCTGCGTCGTGAGGTACAGGTTCCTCTCTATGTTTGTGCCGTCTACAATATCCAGGATGACGTCCGGTTTCTCTTTGACCAGATACTCCCTCGACACCACTTCCTCGAGCGTGTACGGGGAAAGCGAATAGATTCCCGGCAGGTCCTGTATGATCACGTCCTTGTGGCCCCTGAGCCTTCCCTCTTTCTTTTCAACTGTGACCCCGGGCCAGTTCCCTACAAACTGGTTTGCCCCCGTGAGGGCATTGAAGAGGGTCGTTTTGCCGCAGTTCGGGTTGCCTGCCAGCGCTATTTTTACAGCCATTATCTGTCCTCCTTGAATTTCAGCCTCTGTCCTGACTCGGAATCGGCTCGACCTCGATCATTTCGGCGTCCCCTTTTCTCACTGAGAGCTCGTAACCCCGGATATTGAGCTCCATCGGGTCGCCCAGTGGAGCTACTTTTCTCACGTAGATCTCGACTCCCTTCGTGATTCCCATATCCATGATGCGGCGCCTGACCGCACCTTCCCCGTGCAGCTTTACTACGGTGCACGAGCCTCCGACAGGGATATCTCTGAGAGTTTTCATATCGTTCCTCCTTTGCATCAGAACATGATTCTTCCGGCCATGGACCTGTCTATAGCGACCCTGCTGTCCTTGATCTGGACAATGAGGTTCCCGCCGAGCTTTGAGACGACGGTCACCTTCTCCCCCGTCACGAATCCCATCTCGGCGAGGTGCTGCCGCACATCGTCCCTTCCTGTTATCTTTCCTATCGTCACTTCTTCACCGGCTTCGGCCATCGAGAGCGGTAGCATAGGCGCCTCCATAAACAGATATAATTTTTATTTGTTTTGTCATATGCTAGTTATGTTTCTCTAACCAAACCATAGTTTAAGTTGTCTAACTCGAATTGTCAATAAAAAAATTTGGCTTCAGGGAATCAAAGTCCCCGAAGCCGCTTTCAGACTGCTGTCGTCAGGCCGGAAGCCACATTTCCCTGTAGAAGGCAATTCCCATTGCGGCCCCGGCAAGTATGGCGATTATAGGGGAAAGGCTCTTTTTCCTGATGGCGGCATACAGAATCTCAAGGCCTGCAATGACGGCCATAATTATGCATGCACGCCAGTCAAAGGCCTGAGCGGAACCCGATGACGGGAAGAGGCTGGAAACCGCTATGTCGATACCGGCGAAGAGTATCACGGCCATCACGCACGGCCTCACGAACCGGAAGATGCTTCTCGTGAGGGGTTTTTCAAGAAAGGCCCCGGAGAGCCTCGCAATGATGTAGATAATCAGGAACGCCGGGAGCACAACCCCGAAGGTTGCGGCAAGTGCCCCTGGAATTCCCGCCATCCTGCTGCCGACATAAGTCGCCATGTTGACCATGAGCGAGCCCGGCGTCGATTCGCTGACAGCTATGAAATCGGTTATTTCGGCCTCGGTCATCCAGTTCTTTGAGACTGCAAGCTGCCTTATGAGCGGTATGGCGCTGTATGCTCCTCCGAAGGAGAAGCATCCCACCTTGAGGAAGTTCCAGAAGAGATCGAGTATGATCATCTGTCCTTTTTCCTCCTCCCGAGCGCAAACGCGGCAGCACCTGCCGCAGCGGCTATGAGGATCATGTAGATCATGGAGAAGGAGGAGCCCGATATCATGAGCGCCGCCTCGGCCGCAGCCGTCACGGAGAATACCACAATCTGCACGGCATCCTTCCCCATGGATTTCATGAGCTTGAAAGCAGCAGAGATGATGATTATCCCGACTGCGGCGGATATCCCCCTGAACGCAGCGGAGACCATCCCTATGCTGCGGAACTCGTCGTAAAACAGCGAGATGAGGTAGATGATTATCAGGCTCGGCAGCACCACCCCGATTGTCGCGCTGACAGCGCCAAGCGTCGCTGCAGTCCTGTAGCCCACGTAAGTGGCGCAGTTGACCGCTATGGGACCGGGTGTCGACTCAGCTATGGCGGTTACGTCGAGGAGCTCCTCCCTCGATATCCACTTTTTCCTGTCCACGCACTCGGAGTCGATGAGTGAAATCATCGCGTATCCGCTCCCGAACGTGAACAGCCCTATCTTGAAAAAAGACAGGAAAAGCTCCGCAGCTTTCCGGCCTTTTCTTTCTGCCATGACGTGGTTCCTCCTCTGTCCTGTCTCTGTTCCGCCCGCTGTCCTGCCAATCGTACGCCTTTTGTGGGAAAATCAAAATGTCAGATGAAGCATGGCATCGATGAAAGGAGAATTGAATGGAAAGATCGTCTGATTTCAGCATCGAGAGGATCAGGGAGCACTACGAGGTCTTTGCGCCTGACGGAACGTTCCTCTGCTCAGCGGACACCCGCTCAGAAGCCGAAGAGGAGCTCGGAGAATTCGTCCAGATCCTGTGATAATACTGATCAAGAACGTGCGGCAGCGGTATACCCGCTGCCGCGCTTTTTCGTTATTTCGAATCCGCCTTGTCTGAGAAGGTGCTCATGACATCCTTCTCGAACTTTTCGAGCTCCCTGCGGCACCTCTCGGTTCCGGCCTCGTCTTTCTTCTTTTCATAATATTTCTGCGCCTCTATGAATACGGGGCACGTGTACTCGTCGCAGGCCGTCCCTTCCGGGATTTCCGCCTCAATGACCTTCCCCGCGTAGTCATCCTTCCCTGCGGCCATGCATGCCCTTATTAGGGACGCGGCAGAAAGGCTGTTTTTTTCGCTGGAATACCATTTGACAGCTGTTTCGTAGGCTTCGTCCGCATACCCGGCGCCTATGAGCGCAGATACCCTGTAGGAATCGAGCTCCAGCTCGTCCCCGCCGCTCCAGTCGAAGTTCTCCCTGAGCCAGTCCACGGCGTCGAGCAGCGCGCTGCAGCATCCCCTCAGGTCGAGCTCATCCAGGTAATCCCCGAGCCATCCTGCGATGTCGTACTTTCCATCGAAGATTTCGTCGAACTCCTCCAGCGTCAGAAGCCCCTTCCTCTTCTTCATCTCGGCCGCAAGGCCTTCCTTGAGGGTGTCGAAGGCATCGTTCCACACCTTGACGTCAGAATCGCTGCGGTCTATCTGGTCGTAGCACTCCCCGTAGAGATCGGCAAACCTGTCCCAAACGCTTTCCTTTTCCATGTGAGCCTCCTGTACTCTCAGTATGGTTTCCAAAGGGCTTTTTCCATATCGACTGTGCCGTCCTCAAGGAAAGGCACTCCTTCTGCCTCGAGAAGTTTTCTCTGCGCATCCGCTCCGCCGAAGGCAAAAGACCCGGAGCACTTCCCGTCTTTGTTGACAACCCTGTGGCATGGGATGACTCCCGGCTCCGGATTGGAGTGCAGTGCCCAGCCGACGGTCCTTGCCATCCGGCTGCTCCCGGCGAGCCGCCCTATTTCGCCGTATGTGGCGACCCGCCCGTACGGGATCTGCTTCACTATCCCGTATATCCTTGAGAAGACGCCGGAACTAGCCCTGGTATGTCCCATTGGCTACCTCCTCGTTGACCACCGCCGCGGCTGCAATATTCTGTTCATGCCCCTCGACGGTTGTCGCCCAGTAGTAGTTGTTGGCGTCGTCCGTGAGCACAAAGTAATAGTCCGTCTCTGCGGGGTTGAGCACTCCGTAGATTGCCATGTACCCGGGATTGCATATCGCGCCTATGATTATCCCCTCATGGGTGTATGTGTCGTAGCCGTCTATCATCCCCTGCGGGATGTTCCTCACAGTGGGCTCTATATCGCCGTTGTAGTAGTATCCGAGAACGCCGTATATGAAGTTCCCGGGAAGGTGCTCTGTGCTTGCGTCTGATTCGAGACACGGGAACTCGTCGGGGTTGTTGAGCCTGTTCATGAACACGGACGCGACCATGCAGTAGATATTCTGGTCGTTCTCCTCGGTCAGGGTCTCCTTTTCCACTATGGATGCCATTACCAGGACCTCGTCGAGGGTGAGCCCGCTGTTCTCAACCATCGTCTTGACTTCGTCAGTCAGGACCTTCTTCTCGAAGTTCTCGAGCATTATCTGGATTATCTCGTGTGCAGTGCTTCCTACCGGGAATTCATAAGTATCCGGGAACAGGTAGCCCTCCAGCTTAATGAACCTGTTTTCGTCGTCAGGTATCTGGTCATAGAACGACACGTCATATGTGTCATTGTTTGCCGCATCGATGAATTCGTCAACCGTGCAGAATCCGTCCTCCTCGAGCTGCAGGGCCATGGCGAGGGCAGTCTTTCCCTCCGCGAACATCTCGGTGACCGTCGGGGTGGTTTCAGGAGTGGTCTGCATGAGCTCCTCCGCGATCTCATCATATGTCATGCCCTTCGTGAATTCGTGCTCGCCGTAATTGTACTTGTCCTGGTAATCCTTGAATATGCTGTAGTACTTGAAGCATCTCCAGCTCCTGACCACGCCGTTTTCCTTGAGCAGCTTGGATATGTCCTCGGTTGTGGACCCCTGCTCCACCGTCACGGCAAAGGTTTCCGTCTCATCGGACCCGGGCCTGTTGCCGTTCATGTCGCTGCTGACATAGATGGCAGTGCCGCCGACTGCCGCAGCCACGATTCCCACTATTATCAGGACGGTGATGTACCATTTTGATCCGCCCTTTTTCTTCTTTTTCTCCTGCTTTGTGCCGTAGTCGGCCCTCGGCTCCTCGATCTTTCCGGGAGATCCGGCTTTTTTCTCTGTTTTTTCGGCCGGGGTGCTCTTTCCTGGTTCAGATCCGTCTGGTCTTTTGTAGATCACTGCTTGTCTCCTCCCGAATTATGGTTCTGAGATTCAGTCGAGCATGAGATTCATGTATGGGTCCATGTCTCTCAGCGAATTGTGTATTGTCAGCGGCTTGCTCATGCCGTAGGGGTGGGGTTCTCCCTCCGCCCCGAAGATTGTCGACTGCTGGGGCAGGTTGACTACGGCGGAGCCTGCGGAAGATGCCAGGATTACCGAATTTATAAGGGCAAGTTCGGCGTCCCCTGTTGTTCCGAGGCATTCCTTGATGGAGAGCTTCCTTCCCCTCAGGCTGTAGAAGGCGTATGCCTCGCCGTGGATCCCGGAATATGCCGCGGTGTGGTCGCCGTATATCCTCGAATCCTTGATTACAAACTCGAGCTGGTCTTTTGACCATGCTATATGCGGGATTTTCTTCAGTGCGTTCTCCCTCACCGAGAACATCTCCTCTGCTCCGAGGGAATCGACCCTCATCGCCTCGCGCACATCAGAGGCCGAGTCCAGCATTCCCGGTTTAATTGCGATGCTCTTGAGGGAAAAGTCAGTGCGGTATCCGCGCTTGCGGTAGTATTCAAACAGGTATCTCTCGCCGGGGACAAGCACGCTGAGCCTCGCCCCCTGCTTCCTGGCAGTGTCTTCCGCGCCGAGGAGCATTCTCGTCATGATGCCCCTGTTCTGGTATTTCCTGTCCGTCGCCGCCCCGAAAACGTAGAGAGTCTTGACTGCTTCATTGTTGTAGACGAAGTCAACCGGGATCATGACGACCATGGAAACCACCCTGCCGTCCTGTTCGTCCACAAGCACGTCCTCAGGAGCTGCTATTTCATCGAATACGAAGTCGATGTAATTCATGGGATCCTTGAAATTGGCGTCCCATATCGCCTTCATCTCGGGAATATCAAAAGGTGTTGAAATGCGGATCATATGAGCTTATCCCCCGTACACCGCCCTGAATTTTTTTGTGACGAAAGCCGGATGGAGCATCATCTTGGCTTCCCTCAGGTTTTCCGCTCCTGCATCGTCTTCCCTGTTTATGTATTTGTAGCCGCTGCAGAAATGCTTCGCGAAGTCCCTGTTTATTACATTATAAGCCCCGTTTACGCTGTGGTAGGCCTTTTCGATGTGGGTGCAGAAGGTCTCGCTGTTTATGGGCTCTCCCATGGAGAATGCCACTATTCCTGTCTCTGTTTCAATATATCCGCCCTTGAATCCAAGCTCGAAGAAATTGTCAAAGGCAAGGTTCACTGCGCTTGCCTCCTGCTCTATCCCCACATTGGAGCGGCTCTGGTCGTTCTGGCGCACCCACTTAAGGTCCATCTTCCTCACGGAGTCTATGCTGTCCCTGTCTATTTCCCTGAACGAATAGCCCGGGTGCTCTGACACGAATTTCGAGATGTGGTTGCGCTGGCCGTGGAATTTCTTGCCTTTGAGCTCGATGAGATCGCTCGAGTTGTAGACGTATTCACCGAGTCCCATGTCGGAGAATGTGAATTTTCCGGGGAACAGCCTCTCAAGTTCCGAGCAGTCCTCTTCCCTCAATGCCACGAAGGTATCCGTTCCATCCGAGAGGACCTTCTTCACTGTGCCCTCGACATCCGGCCCCATCGGATAGAGGCATCCGGGTGTCACGCTTCCAAATCTCACTGCGGCTGTGCCGCCGTTCCACATTATCTCGGTCTCGTAGACATCCTTCCATATGTATATGTTCCCGAAAGTATATTCGCACCCCCTGTCGGGAAGTCCCAATAGAATGTCTCTCAGTCTGTCTCTGTCTTCCATGGAAACTTTTCTGAAACAGTCCATATTTATGATAAATAATCTCCCAGCAATTTCATTATTTCGCGGTGAATGTCCCCGACAGGCCTCATTGCTCCGCCCGAGCAGCACGAGACCGTCTTCCACCCGAATTTCTCCGCACAGAAATTCGCCGCTTCCCTGCTGTCATGCTGATAGTCGATATCCCTCTCGTCGATGTCCATCCGGGATTCGTCCCCGGCGTATCTCTTCTCCATGAGCTTCTCCGAGACATCCTCGGTGACGTCCAGCATGATCACGAGGTCAGGGGCAGGAATCCCCATCTTGTTAAACTCGAAGTCCATGAGCCAGTCGAGGAAGGAATCCCATTTGTCCCTCGGCATCTTGGAGGTCTGGTATACGGCGTTGGAGGTCGTGTACCTGTCTGTCACAACGTAAGATCCGGCTGCATAGTCGTCCTTCCAGTCAGTCATATAGCTCGCGTACCTGTCTACCGCAAAGAACGTGGATGCGGCATAGGCGTTGACAATCCTCGGGTCATCCCCGAATTTCCCGCCGAGATACATCCTCACGAGGGCGGACGATTCCTCATTGTACCGCGGGAAGCTCAGTTTTTTGACTTTCTTTCCGAGCTTCTCGAGGTCCTCGCATATGAGGCCGCACTGGGTAGCCTTGCCGCTCCCGTCAAGCCCCTCTATTACGATCAGGTTTCCTTTCTGCATGCCTCGGATTCCTCCCTGATCTTTTTGTACTTTTCCCTCACTTCTTCGGCCTTCCCGCAGCACTTGGAGCCCTCAGGGCACGGCCCGTAGAGGCATGCCGGGCCTGCTTTTGCGAATATTCCAGGCGCGACGTCCAGCACAAGCCTGTACATCTGCTCGGCGAGCTCCCTTATCTCCCACTGTGCCCTGTTGCAGCAGCGCAGCCTGAAGAAATTGAGCAGGGATCTCGCGTTCATTGTCATGACCAGCCTTGTCTCACAGGCGTTTGGGAGCACAAACCTCGCGTCCTCGAGCACCATTTTCTCGGCCTTCTTCTCGGCCTTGTCCTGTGGCATGCCGGAGGCAACGAGCTCCTTCACCTTGTTCTTCTTGAGTATCCCGGCGAGCTTCTCATAATCCTCGCGGGCCCTCTCCATGGATTCCTTGAATATCTCCAGTGCCTCGGGGTCGTTCTCTATGGTGTGCGGAGTCACGTAGGAAAAGTTGTCCATCCTCACATATCTCTGGCTCTGCACGCTGTAGGAAGCTATCCTGTGCCTTGTTATCTGCGCTAAGAGGGACCTCGACACCCCTTCTATCCCGAAAGTGAAGCTCGCGTGCTCAATTGGGCTCTGGTGCCCCATGTCCCCCAGTATCCCGAGGAACTTCTGCGCCTTCTCCTCCGTAAGCCCGTCCATCAGGGTAACGGCGTCGGAATTCGAATAGCAGAGCTTTGCAGCGGCGGCGACCGTCTTGTCAGGGTCGGGAGTATGTGCTATGAGAGTAACCTTCATTTATTTCATCTCCAGTCTTGTCAGCGGCGCATAGTTCCCCATCATCTTCTTTACGCCGCTTTTTTCGAATCTTACTGTCAGGAGCGTGTCCCCTCCCATCGGGACTGCATCGAGGACGACTCCCCTTCCGAATACCTTGTGCTCTACGCTGTCCCCGGGGGAATACCTTGCACCTGAATTTCCCCTCGGCTTAATGCCTATTGTATACGGCTTGTCTCGGACGGGCCAGGTGCGTCCGGAGGACGGCATGCCCGTCTTCCTGGCTGAAGGCCTTTCGAATCCGGAATCGCGGGCGGGAGTCCTGTCGTCCTTGAGGCTGTCCGGTATCTCAAGCAGGAATCTCGAGGGTTTGTTTCTCATTGTGCTGCCGTAGAGGAGCCTCGTTTCCGCCCTCGTGAGGGTCACTTCCTTCTTTGCCCTTGTGATCCCGACATACGCAAGCCTTCTCTCCTCCTCGATTGCGGCGGAGTCGTACATGGACCTCTGGCCGGGGAATATGCCCTCCTCCATTCCAACCATGTAGACATAGTCGAATTCGAGGCCTTTTGCGCTGTGCAGCGTCATCATCGTGCATGCGTCGGCATCAGGATCGTATTCGTCAATGTCGGATATGAGCGCTACATCCTCGAGAAAGCCCTCGAGCGTCGGGTCAGGTGTGTCCTCGCAGTATTTCTTGACGTTGGAGATGAGCTCCTCCGCATTCTCGAGTTTGGAGAGGCCCTCCTCCCCCTTTGACTCAAGCATCATCCTGTATCCGGTGTCGGAGATTATGTGTTCAGCGAGCGCAGGGAGGTCGTCCCTGAAGGAGCAGAGCCCGTCGTATAGCGAGGCGAATTTCTTGAGGGCGCCGGCGCTCCTGCCGAGTGACGGGTACGAATCCGCATCCCTTATGACGTCCAACATGCTTATCCCGAGTCCGCCCGCTATCTCCGCCACGGCGTCAACCGCGGCAGGTCCTATCTTCCTTGCGGGGGTGTTTATTATCCTCCTCAGTCTCAGGTCGTCTGCGGGGTCGCTGACGATCTCCATATATGCGATTATGTCCTTGACTTCGGCCCTGTCGTAGAACCTCGTGCCGCCGACTATCCTGTAGGGGACTCCGGCCCTGCGCATGTAGTTTTCAATGGCGTTCGACTGTGCCTTCACCCTGTATAGCACTACGCAGTCCCTGAGCTCGGCGCCTTCCGACCTGTGCTTCAGTATGGAGTTCGAGACATATCTGGCCTCGTCGTCCTCGTCCTCGGCGCAGTACACCCCTACGAGAGGGACATTCGGCCTGTCGGTCCACAGCTCCTTGCCTTTCCTGCCCTTGTTATTGGAAATTACGGCATTGGCAGCAGCCAGGATTGCCCCGGTGGACCTGTAGTTTCTCTCGAGCCTTATTATTCTCGTTCCCGGATAGACCTTGTCAAAATTGAGGATGTTTTCCACGGTTGCGCCGCGGAACCTGTATATGCTCTGGTCGTCGTCGCCGACGACGCATATGTTCCTGTCTTCATTCGTGAGGAGTCTGCACAGCACGTCCTGAGCGTGGCTCGTGTCCTGGTATTCGTCGACCATTATGTAGCGGAACCGCTTGTGATAGTGCTCCTTTACCTCCGGCCTGGTCCTGAGGAGCTCCACAGTTTCGCATATCAGGTCGTCGAAATCCATGGCGCCGGCTTTTCTGAGCCTCTTCTGGTATTTCCCGTAGAGCATCGCGGTGAACCTGTCAGACTCGGATTCAGCCGAATCCAGGGCGGATTCTGGGCCTATGAGCCTGTCCTTGAGCCTGCTTATCCTCCCGAGTTCGCCTTTTACAGGGAACATCCTGTCGTCGACGCCCTCAGTCTTGTAGATTTCCTTCATAAGGCGGACAGAATCGTCATCGTCGTATATGCTGAAATTTTTGGGATATCCGATGAGGTCGGCATAGCGCCTCAGAATCCTGACGCACATGGAGTGGAAGGTAGACGCCGCGACATCGCCGGGATTCATCCCCTCAAAGCTCTGCTCGATCCCGGCCCTTATCCTGTCCTTGAGCTCACCGGCGGCCTTGTTGGTGAATGTAATGGCAAGTATGCTCCACGGCATCGCCCTCGAATAGGTCATGAGGTCGGCTGTCTCCTCGGGATACTGCGTTCCGTCCTTCAGCGCCTTCTCGAGCAGGGAAACGTCATTTTCGCCCGGTTCGCGCGGAAGCTCCTCGGATTCGCACGCATCACCGAACTCCAGAAGGCACATGATGCGGTTCACTATCACCGTCGTCTTGCCGCTTCCCGCCCCTGCGAGTATCAGGAGAGGGCCCCTCATTGTAGTTGCCGCCTTTACCTGTTCGGGATTCAGCCTCTTCGAAAATCTCGATATTATGTACTTTTTCCTCAGCTCGAGGAACTTTTTCCTGGTGTCAGCCAAAGGAAGCACCAAACCTTCCAAATCTCAAAATCACGGTTATTATATCAGAAAGCACAATGTCAGTCATTCCGGTTTCAGCCTGTTTCATGCACAGAGCATGTTGCCGATGATTCTTTATCCCGATAAATGACAGCGCAGAGAGCACTGCCAGGATGCCGAACCAGCCATCCCGGCACTTCTGTGCTTTTATAAAACCTGTGTCAGCCTTCTCTCAGGAATGACTCCAGTCCTGTGTACCTTCCGGATTTCCGGTTGTTTCCCACCATCTCTGCGATCACAGACTGCTGTCCCACGATGACGAGCAGCTTCCTGGCCCTCGTCACCGCGGTGTAGAGCAGGTTGCGGTATCTCAGCTTCTTGGGAACGCCTGCGAGAGACAGCACCACGCAGTCGAACTCTGAGCCCTGGCTCTTGTGGACAGTCACCGCAAATGCCGGCTCGAGCTCCCTCAGCTGGTCGAAAGAATAGGAGGCGGTCCTGTCGTCAAACTTCACTGTGACTCCGGTCTCCGCCCTGTCGACAGCGATTATCCTCCCGATGTCCCCGTTGTATATCCCGGCCGACTGCTCCCCGGAATCGGATTCCCATTCTATGTCGTAGTCGTTCCTTATCTGCATGACCTTGTCGCCCCTGCGGAACGTCCTGCCCATGTACCTCACTTCCGGTGCGTCCTCGGCGGGAGGGTTCAGCCTGTCCCTCAGGACTTCATTCAGGTTTGCGACCCCGGCTTCCCCGGCCTTTCCGGGTGCCATCACCTGGATGTCCGTGTATGGGTCGAACCCGAATGCGGCGGGAATCCTCACTGCAACGAGGTCCCTTATGAGCCTTGGCACCGAGCTCTCCTGGCATTCGGTGAAATAGAAGTCCCCGTCCATGTGCTCAAGAAGCGGAACGCTTCCCTTCACTATCTGGTGCGCGCTGACTACGATGTTGCTCTCCTGTGCCTGTCTGAACACCTCGGTGAGCCTCACCGCCGGGACCGCTCCGCTTTTGAGAATGTCCCCGAGCACATTTCCTGCACCTACGGCCGGCAGCTGGTCCGGGTCCCCTACCATGATGAGCCTGCACCTGCTCCTCATTCCCCTCAGGAGCGATGCGAACAACCTCACGTCGACCATGGACATCTCATCGACTATCACCGCGTCCGCCTTGAGCGGATTCCTCTCATTGTGGATAAACCTCTGTTCTCCGCCCTTCTCGTCCACAGCCACCTCGAGCAGCCTGTGTATTGTGGAGGCCTCGTGGCCCGTAACCTCAGACAGTCTTTTGGCAGCCCTTCCGGTAGGCGCACAGAGCATGACCTTTTCACCGCTCTTTTCCGAAAGGTCGATCACTGCCCTTATGGAAGTCGTCTTTCCTGTGCCAGGGCCGCCTGTGATGATCGAGGCGCCAAGCCCGAGTGAGGCTTCTATGGCCTTTTTCTGGAGCGGGCTGTAGACTATCCCGTTTTTCTGCCCGTACTTTTCTATCTCGCTCCCGATGTCCAGTATGGAGCCGAATTTCCGCCCTGCGAGCTCCCTGAGCCTTGCGGAAACATACTCCTCGTCCGCCAGCATTTCCGGAAGAAATGCGAATTTCCTTCCGTCTATCTCGCGCTCTGCTATGAATCCTAGCTCCTCCGATGAATAGAAGCAGACTTCACAGGAATCCCTGTCAGTGTCGAGGAACCCTGCCGTTACATCTATGAGCTTCTCTGTCGGCAGGCATGTGTGGCCGTTGCCGAGGTTGTGCCTCAGCACGTAGATGAGCCCGGCCCTGAGCCTGCAGTCGTCAGCCCCGGTGATCCCGACTCTCGCCGCTATCCCGTCGGCTTCCTCAAAGCTCTTCCTGAAGGGCTCCGCACACAGCATGTACGGGTTCGAGGATATTATTTCCCCTGAGGAATCCCCGAATACCTTGTACACCTCCATGGCGTCGTAGGAGCTTATCCCTAGTTCCCCGAGCTCGGAAATTGCGTTCTTTATTCCGTATATCTTCCGGAACGCCTCGCTTATTGCCTCGGCCTTGGCACGCCCTATACCCTTTATTTCAGCGAGCTTCCTGCCGCCCTCCGCAAGGGCGTCGAAGGAGTTCTCCCCGAACTCGTCAACTATTCTCTCGGCAGTCTTTACGCCCACGCCGGGCAGGACGCCGCTGGAAAAATACCGGATCATGCCCCTTCTGTCAGAGGGAAATATGCGCGTGGCGCCGCTCGCCCTGAACTGCCTCCCGTAAACCGGGTGGACGGAGAATTCGCCGCGCACCTCGAGCCTCTCGCCGACATTTACGTCGGCGAGCTCTCCCACGACGGTCTCCTCCCCTCCGTCATCGGATACGATCAGGGATATCACGGCGAATCCTGTATCCTCGTTCCTGTAGGATATAGAGTTCACTTCCCCGCAGATCGTTGTTTCAAGGGCATCTTCTGACATTTCCATTCTCCAGCAAAGAGCCTCCGCCGGCAGCTTGTGCCCGCGAAGGCTCCCAAATCATGCATTAATTTCAGTCTCTGTGGTAATTAGGCTCGTCCGTTATGGCTGCCATGTCATGCGGGTGGCTCTCCCTCAGTCCTGCGGCGGAGATCTTGACGAATCTCCCGTCCCTGCGCAGGTCGTCTATGGTGGCGGTCCCGCAGTATCCCATTCCGGAGCGGAGTCCGCCGAGCATCTGGTATACGACGTCGGAAAGTTTTCCCTTATAGGGTACGAGTCCTGAAATTCCTTCCGGGACGAATTTCTTCGTGCCGGACTGGAAGTATCTGTCCCCTCCGGAGACCTTCATGGCGTCGGTGGAGCCCATGCCCCTGTACGTCTTGAACTTCTTTCCGTTCTTTTCGATCACATCTCCGGGGCATTCGTCGCATCCGGCGAACATTCCGCCCATCATAACGGCATTTGCCCCTGCGGCTATGGCCTTTACGATGTCTCCGGAATACTTGATCCCTCCGTCGGCTATCACTGTGACGCCCTTCTTCTCTGCCTCTTCCGAGCACATCATCACTGCCGTGATCTGCGGATTTCCTATTCCTGCCACGATCCTCGTCGTGCAGATGGCTCCGGGTCCCATTCCGACCTTGACGCAGTCGGCGCCTGCGTCGGCGAGCTCGTCGACGGCCCCGGGCATGCAGATGTTTCCGGCGACTATTGCGAGGTCAGGGAAGGCCTCCCTCACCTTTCTCACGGTGTTGATGACGTTCTGGGAATGGCCGTGCGCGGTGTCGATTGCGATAATATCGACTCCTGCGGCAACCAGTGCCGAAGTCCTCTCGATGACGTCCTTGGTCGCGCCAACGGCAGCCCCTACCCTGAGCCTTCCGGAATCGTCCAGACAGGCCCTCGGGAATCCCTCGTAGGATGCGCTTTTCGCCCTGGATATCTGTGCAGCCTGGTCCTCTATGGACATGCTCTTGTGTATAAACCCGAGGCCGCCTTCCCTGGCTATTGCTGCTGCAAACTCCCATTCGGTGACTGTGTCCATCCCGGCGCTCACAAACGGGATATTGAGGTAAATATCCCTCGCAAGGTGGGTCCTGAGATCCACTTCATTGGGAAGGACACTGGATTTCTGCGGAATGAGCAGGACGTCGTCAAAGGACAGTCCCTCGAAAAGAACCTTGTTCATGAAAAGAGCTCCTATTCTTGAGATGATACAACAAAGCCCCTTTTACTCTTTCAGGCAAAAGGGGCTTAAATCCATTGCTTAGATTACTTGATGATCTTCGTGACCACTCCGGAGCCAACCGTACGTCCGCCTTCGCGGATAGCGAAGCGCAGTCCGTTTTCGATTGCGATAGGAGTGATGAGGTCAACCTTCATCTCGACGTTGTCGCCAGGCATGCACATGTCTACACCTTCCGGAAGATGTACTGTCCCGGTGACGTCGGTCGTACGGAAGTAGAACTGAGGACGATAGTTGTTGAAGAACGGTGTATGACGGCCGCCTTCATCCTTCTTCAGGACGTAAACCTGGCCCTCGAACTCCGTGTGCGGGTCGATGGAACCCGGTGCGCAGACAACCTGTCCACGCTCGATATCGGTTCTCTGGATTCCGCGGAGAAGAGCTCCGATGTTGTCGCCGGCTTCTGCCTCGTCCAGTGTCTTGTGGAACATTTCGAGTCCGGTGATGACGGATTTCTGCTTCTCGTCCTTGAGTCCGACGATGTCAACAGGGGCGTTGAGTCCGATCTTTCCACGCTCTACACGTCCGGTTGCAACAGTTCCGCGTCCGGAAATCGTCATGACGTCTTCGATAGGCATCAGGAACGGCAGGTCGTCGTTGCGTGCAGGGGTCGGGATGAAGTTGTCAACTGCATCCATGAGCTCCCAGATGCACTTGTATTCCGGAGCATCAGGATCCTTGCTGGTGGACTCCAGAGCCTTCAGGGCAGAGCCCTTGATGATCGGGGTCTTGTCGCCGGGGAAGTCATATGAGGTGAGCAGATCCCTGATCTCTTCCTCAACGAGCTCCATCAGCTCGGGGTCGTCGACCTGGTCGGTCTTGTTCATGAACACGACTATGGAAGGCACGCCGACCTGGCGGGCCAGAAGGATGTGCTCACGGGTCTGCGGCATCGGGCCGTCGGCTGCGGAGACAACCAGGATGGCACCGTCCATCTGGGCTGCGCCGGTGATCATGTTCTTGATGTAGTCGGCATGGCCCGGGCAGTCGACGTGAGCGTAGTGGCGCTTCTCCGTCTGGTACTCGACGTGTGCCGTGCTGATCGTGATTCCACGGGCTTTCTCTTCAGGGGCCTTGTCTATCTGATCATATGCTTCGAAATCAGCCATTCCTTTTAGAGAAAGGACCTTGGTGATAGCAGCTGTAAGTGTAGTCTTGCCGTGGTCAACATGTCCGATGGTTCCAATGTTGACATGCGGTTTGCTGCGGTCAAACTTTTGTTTTGCCATTGGGGAGTTCCTCCTAAATCTATGTACAGTATTAGCTGTTCAAACGTAATAGTAATTCTATCAACTACTGATGAAAATATCAAGCCTGCAGAGCCTTATTTGCCCGCAGCTTCGTGGCTGCTGGACATCTCCTGGGCGATGCTCTTCGGCACCTCCGCATAATGGTCAGGCTGCATGACGTACTGTCCTCTTCCCTGAGTCTTTGAGCGCAGGTCCGTGGCATATCCGAACATCTCGGAAAGAGGGATGAAGGCGTGTATCTGCTGTGCTCCCGGCAGGACGTCCATCCCCTGGATCTGGCCTCTTCTCGAGTTGACGTCTCCGATGACGTCTCCGAGGTACTCGTCCGGGGTGGTGATCGTTACCTTCATGATAGGCTCCATCAGCACCGGATCCGCCTTCTTGAGGGCATCCTTGAGGGCCATTGAGCCTGCGATCTTGAACGCCATGTCCGAGGAGTCGACTTCATGGTAGCTTCCTCCGAGGAGCGTCACCTTGAGGTCCTCCACCGGATAGCCGGCGAGTACGCCCGAAAGCATTGCACCCTGAATGCCCTGGTTGGTAGGCTCGATGAATTCCTTCGGGATGTCGCCTCCTGTGACTGCGTTGACAAACTCGTAGCCCTTGCCTTCGTTGGGCTCGATCCTGATGATGACGTCTGCAAACTGTCCGTGGCCGCCCGTCTGGCGCGCATATCTGCACTCCGTTTCTGCTGGCCTGCGGATGGATTCCCTGTAGGCGACCTGCGGAGCGCCTACATTGGCCTCGACCTTGAACTCACGGAGCAGCCTGTCGACGATTATCTCGAGGTGCAGCTCACCCATGCCGGCTATTATCGTCTGTCCGGTCTCGGCATCCGTATACGTCTTGAACGTCGGGTCCTCTTCTGCGAGCTTTGAGAGGGCTATTGCCATCTTCTCCTCGCCTGACTTTGTCTTGGGCTCGATGGCGACCCTGATGACAGGCTCCGGGAATTCCATGGATTCGAGGACTATCGGGTGGTTCCTGTCGCACAGCGTGTCGCCTGTCGTGACGCTCTTGAGTCCGACTGCGGCTTCGATGTCGCCGGAATACACCTGGTCGATGTCGCGCCTGTGGTTTGAATGCATCTGCAGGATGCGTCCGACTCTCTCATATGTGTCCTTTACAGTGTTGTACACGCTCTCGCCGGTCTTCATCGTGCCGGAATACACGCGGAAATAAGCGAGTTTCCCGACGAACGGGTCGACTGCGATCTTGAATACGAGCGCGGAGAACGGCTCCTTGTCGTCGGCCTTTCTCTCCTCTTCCTTTCCGGTCTTCGGGTTTGTTCCCTTGACAGGCGGGATGTCGAGAGGAGACGGCAGGTAGTCGACTATGGCATCCAGAAGGTTCTGGACCCCCTGGTTGTGGTAGGACGAGCCGCACGTCACGGCGACCATCTCGTTGGAAATGGTTCCCTTGCGGATGGCCTTCTTGATTTCCTCTTCGGAGATTTCCTCTCCTCCGAGGTACTTTTCCATTATGTTGTCGTCTACATCGGAGAGAGATTCGAGCATGAAGTCTCTCGCCGCCTTGGCCTTTTCGGCATAATCGTCCGGAATCGGGGTCGGGATCCCGTCAGTGGAGATCTCGCTGAATTCCGTGTAAGCCTGCATCGTGACAAGGTCTATCAGGCCCTTGTATCCGCCTTCGGCACCTATCGGTATCTGTATCGGGACGGCCTTGCACTTGAGCCTGTCGCGCATCATCTGCACGGCCCTGTCGAAGTCCGCACCCATGATGTCCATTTTGTTTACGTATGCAAGCCTCGGGACATTGTACTGGTCGGCCTGTCTCCAGACAGTCTCGGACTGCGGTTCGACGCCTCCCTTTGCGCAGAAGACGCATACTGCCCCGTCCAGCACCCTCAGCGACCTCTGGACCTCGACCGTGAAG
>JBMNPE010000014.1:0-25555 GCA_050943435.1 Oscillospiraceae bacterium
GGGACATGCTGATTGACGACGCAGTTTTCAGGCTTCGGCCTTCTGGTCCATGAGATAGAGCTTGTAGAGGGCTTCGCTGCCCATCTTGGAAAGTGTCTCAATGTCGTTCCTCGAGTGGCTGAGCTGGCTCTGCGGGTCGTATTCCTGGCCGCTGTCCTCCGTGGACATGCTGTGCAGGATGTTGTCGAGGCAGACAGCCATGGCGCCGCCCCTGAGACCCCAGATCCTCGTGAGGACGAGGATGATGCTCGTCTCCATCTCGCCGCCCAGGACATTGAGCCTCTTGAGGTCCTTGTAGAATTCGGCCCATCTCGACTGCCAGAAGTTGTTGAAGGATCCGCCCGGTTCAGGGCTGTTGGCGTAGAACGTATCCTGAGTCCTCGTGGTGCCGACGTGATACGGTATTCCCATGTCCTTTGCAGCGTCGATGCAGGCGCTGACCACGTCGTGGTCCGCAACGGCCGGGAATTCGACCGGAGCGTACATCTTGGAGCATCCGTCATATCTGCAGGCGGAGTCAAATATGCACATGTCCCCGACCTTCACGTTGTCCTGGAAAGTGCCGCAGGTGCCTATCCTCAGGAAGGTCTTGACTCCTATCCTGGCGAGTTCCTCGATGCCTATTGCGGTGGACGGGCATCCCATGCCCGTGCTCATGCAGGAGATCGGCATCCCCTTGTACTTTCCGGTATAGGTGGTGTACTCCCTGTTGACGGCCACCTCGTGGGCCTCGTCCCAGAATGAGGCCACAACCTTTACCCTGGCGGGATCTTCCGGAAGAAGCACATAGGGGGCAACGTCCCCGACGTCCATCTGAATGTGATACTGCAGTGCCATGTCAAAACTTCCTTTCGTTGAATCTGTCTTCAGGCTTATGCCTGTGTTCTCCAGTTATTAGCTTCAGCCCCCGTAGATGGGATGAGCCCTGCAGAGTTCCGAGGCCCTCCTCGAAACTTCCTCTTTTGAGCCCTCGAAATCCACGGCGACCTTGTACATGAGCCTTGCGACTTCCCTCATGTCGTCCGGGCCGAATCCCCTGCTGGTGACGGCAGGAGTGCCCACTCTTATGCCGCTTGTGACTGTCGGCTTCTCCGGGTCGTTGGGGATTGCGTTTTTGTTGGCCGTGATGTGGACTTCGTCCAGCCTCGCCTGCATCTCTTTTCCGGTCACTCCGACAGACCTCAGGTCTATGAGGCACAGATGGTTGTCGGTGCCGCCGGTCACGAGGTCGAACCCCTCCTTCATGAGGGCATCCGCAAAGGCCTTTGAGTTCTCCACTATCCTGTGCTGGTACGCCTTGAATTCGTCTGTCATGGCCTCTTTGAGGCATACGGCCTTGGCCGCGATTATGTGCTCGAGCGGGCCGCCCTGCGTTCCGGGGAATATCGCGTGGTTGATTGCCTTTGCAAGGTCCTTCTTGCAGAGAATCATGCCTCCGCGGGGTCCCCTCAGCGTCTTGTGCGTCGTGGTCGTGACGACGTCTGCGTACGGGACCGGTGAGGGATGTTCCCCGGCCGCCACAAGCCCTGCAATGTGGGCCATGTCGACCATCAGGAGGGCTCCGTTCCTGTGTGCTATGTCGGCCATGCGTTCGAAGTCTATGAATCTCGGATATGCGCTCGCGCCTGCTACTATAAGCTTCGGCTTTTCCTGCTCTGCGAGCTTCTCAAGTGCATCGTAGTCTATAAGTCCCGTGGCGGGGTCAGTCCCGTACGGGGTGAAGCTGTACAGCTTTCCCGAGGCATTTACGGGAGACCCGTGGGTGAGGTGCCCGCCTGCCGCCAGGCTGAGCCCGAGCACCTTGTCTCCGGGCTCGAGGAGGGCAAAATACACGGCCATGTTGGCCTGTGCGCCGGAATGGGGCTGAACGTTGGCGTGTTCCGCCCCGAACAGCTCCTTGGCCCTCTCTATTGCAAGGGATTCTATTATGTCGACATTCTCGCATCCGCCGTAGTATCTCCTGCGCGGATAACCTTCGGCGTATTTGTTCGTGAGCACGCTGCCCATTGCCCCGAGAACAGCGTCAGAAACTATGTTTTCCGAAGCAATGAGCTCTATGTTGCCTCTCTGCCTGTCGAGCTCCTTCTGCATCGCATCTGCGACTTCGGGGTCTTCAGCTCTCACCGCCTCGATAGAACGTTCTGCAAAATCCATATGTCATCCTCCATGAGATTTCTCTGGATATTCTATACCCTGCGGCCTCGTGTTTACAATCGCTTCACTTCCCCCTCATTCACTTCCATGCTTTGAGTCCTCTGCTATAATGGTTAAAGAATTTTGAGAACCGCGTCATGACATAGGGCGATCCGGCGGTTTCCTGCTTTGCGGAGGAAACAGTATGAAAATCGGTGAATTCACCGACAGCTTCATTCCTGTCGTCGACGGTGTCGGAAGAGTGGTATCAGCTTACTGCTGTGAACTGGGGAAGAGGGACAACGAGGTCTATGTGATATCCCCCATGACCGACACCGGATACAGGGGCAAATATCCTTTCGAAATAGTGGATTTCTTATCCAAAGCTCTTCCCGGGGGCCTCCCCTGGAAGCAGGGCATACCCAACACGGACCAGCACTTCCAGAAGCGCATGAAGGACATCAGCTTCGAGATAGTGCACTCGCACAGCCCGTTCATAACCGGGCTCAGCGCATTGAGATACGCCAACAAGTACAATATCCCTATAGTTTCCACATTCCATTCCAAATACTACGACGACTTCCTGATGTTCACCCACAGCAAGATGGTCTCGGACATCGGCGTAAAGGCAGTGCTCGAATACTATTCCCACTGCGACGAGGTGTGGGCCGTGAGCTCATCCACCGCGGCGGTGCTGGAGGACTACGGATATTCCGGGCACATTGAGGTCATGGAGAACGGCACAGATCCCCTGAAGCCCGAGGAATGCGGGGATCCTGATGAAATACGGCGCAAGTACCGCATCCCTGAGAGGCCGGTTCTGCTGTTTGTGGGACAGCTCAACTGGAAGAAGAATATTCTTCTCATTCTGGAGGCCTGCGCAATCCTTAAATCGAGGGGAGAGAGGTGCACTCTCATTCTCGCCGGGATGGGGCCGCACGAGGATGAAATAAAGGATAAGGCCCGTGATCTCGGGATAAAGAGCGACGTCATTTTCACAGGCCACGTGGAATCCATCAAGGAGCTCGACGGGATCTACAGGGCGGCTGACATATTCACGTTCCCGTCTCTATACGACAATGCCCCGATGGTGGTGAGGGAGGCAGCCCGCGCAGGCACTCCTTCCGTGCTCGCAAGGGACGGAAGCGCCGCCGAAATAATAGAGGACGGCGTCAACGGCAGGCTGTGCGGCAACAGTGCCGAGGACCTTGCGAGGGTGATCTCCGAGATGCTGTCCGACAGGGAAAAGCTGCATGCCATGGGAGAAGCGGCGAGAAAAACCACCCCGATCCCCTGGGAAAAGATCATCGACAAGGTCGAGAACCGGTACAGATACCTGATAGAGAACCACAGGCCCTCCAAGAAATTCACGGAAGAAAGGGAAAGGTTCCTCAGGCACCTGGGCGAGGCAGAATTTCAGGAATAAAGCATCATTTTCAGGCCTTTGCCTCGATTTAACATGCATTTTTCTTTATTTTTATCCCTTTATTGCGCATTTTTGTAAACACCGGAGCCAAATTGTTATATATAATAATTAACAAAGGGAGAGGGCAGGCAGAAGGAAGGATTCCGCACGGCCTGCGCGTTATCCCATGATTAAATGATCCAGGAGGATAAAGCATATCATGGTATGTCCAAGATGCGGAGCGGAGATAAAGGAAAACCAGAACTTCTGCCCGAAATGCGGATATCCGCTGAAAGCCCAGGCCGGCAGCAGTGCCCAGCCAGCTGAGCCGGCGGAGAATCCCGCCCAGCCTCAAGAGCAGAATGTACAGAGTCAGCCACAGGGCAGTCCGCAGCAGCAGACCCAGCCCCAGGGCTATGGGCAGTATCCACAGAACGGCCAGCAGTATCCGCAGAACCCGCAGCAGTACGCCAAGCCGAAAAAGTCAAAGACGGGCCTCATAATAGGCCTGATATGCGCAGTTGTAGTCATCGCGGCTGTGTGCGTCTATGTGTTCGTGTTCGGCGCGACTCTCGACATCAACAAATATGTCACTGTCACGATTGACGGACCCACGGGTTACGCTACAGCCACCGTAGACGCCGACATTGACTCCCTGGCGGACAGATGGGGCAAGAAGATCTACAATTCCATAGACAGCATCTATCTGGACAGCAGCGATCTGGGCATAGATCTCACGACGGCAACCGACGAGGAGAAGTACAGGGCTGCTGCAGAGTTTCTGGTGACCCTGGTGGAGTATGAAGGCTATTTTGACAAGGAAGATAACATCTCAAACGGCGACACTGTCACCTATTACCTAAGCGACACCGGGCTCGAGTATCTTCTGGAAGAGATGATGCCAAAGCTCAAGTACAAGGTTGATGACATCACGGTGGAAGTGAGCGGCCTTGAAGAGGCCCCCACGTTTGACGCCTTTGAGGGGATATCGATCACGTATGACGGGGCATATCCCTATGCCTACGCCGCCGTAGAGGACAATTCGCCGGGATATTATACCGACTACCTGTACTACACCATCGATAATTACTCCTATGTGAGCGAGGGCGATACCATCACCGTCACGATCGACGGGACATATTCGGGCGAATCCGTAGCTTCAGTATGCCTCGACCAGTTCGGTGCAGTGCCTGCAGAAATGTCCAAGACATTCACCCTTACAGGGGTTCCGTATTATGCTACTTCACTTTCGGACATCCCGCAGACGGCGACAGATGAGCTCATCAGCATATACAATGACTACGCTGCCACTGCAGACAACGGCGAAGGAGTGAGCCAGGCCAGCATTGAGTATGTGGGCAGCTACCTGCTGCACTGCAAGGAAGGCATGGAGAGCGAATACCGCTACAACTACTACTACCTCATATTCAAGGTCACTGACCATGTAGAATATCAGACCCTCAACGCAGACATCAGCTACTACTACCTGATGACCTATACAAACCTCGTTGTGAACGGAGACGGCACAGTGACAGTCGACGATTACTACATAACCTATGACGATCCATCAAGTTCCATGGAGGTCACTGCAGAAGACGGGCAAATATACACGTTCACATACTACGGGTATGAATCGGTGGACCAGATCTACCAGAACATGATAGAGCCCGACCTCGATGAATACGACATGGAGACCACAATCACTCAGTAATCTGCCGGGCATAAGCAGAGGCCTGCATATCATGATGATATGCAGGCCTTATATTATTCCCGTGTCCCCCGACCCTATTTTGAATATATGCTCCCTATTATCCTGTTTGCAGGCCTCCACGGGATCAGCCTGAGCGCCAGCTCCGCTGCCTTGTACTGGAATCCTATAGTGTACATCGGTTTGCCGCTCCTGCTCAAAGCTACATCCGCAACATACCTGCCGGCCTTTTCAGCGGACATGCCGCTTCTCTCGTCCTTTTCCATCTTGGCTACGGACCTCGAGACCCTGCCTCCGTAGAGGGTGTCGCCTTCCGCATTCTTGATCCTCGCCGCGGTGAACCCCGTGGCGGTGTCGCCCGGCTTCACTGCAGCCACCCTTATCCCGAACGGCCTGAGCTCGTTTGCGAGTGCGAGGGTGTAGCTGCTTATGGCTGCCTTTGAGGCGGAATAATAGGCCTGGAACGGGATCGGCACATCGGCCGCGACAGAGCTTATATTGACTATCTTTCCCTTTGTCTTCCTGAGATAGCCTATGCAGGCCCTGTTCACTATGACTGTCCCGAAAAAGTCGACGTCCATGAGCCTTCTGGCGTCAGAGGTTTCAGTTTCCTCTATGGCCCCGGAAATGCCGAATCCCGCGCAGTTGACCACTATGTCTATCCTTCCGGTCCTGCCGGCTATTTCCTTTACTGCCGCATCGACAGATGCCTCGTCTGAGACGTCGCATGAGATGTGGCTTATACCGTCTTCTCCGTTACCGTGCCTGCTCAGGTCGAAGACATTCGCGCCTTCATCGCTCAGAAATCTCGCAGTCCAGAGCCCTATGCCGGAGCTGCCTCCGGTCACAACCGCCGTGAGCCCAACGGCCCTTTTTTTATGTCCCATATTTCTTCCTCTTAAAAAACGTGCCGGACACCATGTCCGGCAGCAGTGCAGTGCTGGCACAGCTCATTTCTTGTTTGTCATCCCTATCATGTTGCAGACGAGCCTGGAAGCCACGTTCAGCATCTTCTCGTCGACATCGAACCTGTCGCTGTGGTTCGGGAACCTCGAACCTGCCGAAGCCAGGAAGAAAGTGGCGTGTCCGCCGTGCTCCTGCACCTTGTGCATTAGTGTTGTGAAGTCCTCGGAAGAGCCGCTGCCCCTGTCAGAAGCCTTCTCAACCCTCATAACCCCGTCCGTCATCAGGGCGGCTTTTTCGGTTATCTCATCGAGTTCCCTGTCGCACCTGGCCCCGGAGGCCTTTCCGACAACCTCATATGAGAAGCCGCAGCCGTGCATATCGCCGGCGCTCTTTGCTATTTCTAGAAGCCTTTTTGCCATAAAGTCGCAGGAATCCTGGTTTTCCCCGCGCACCTCGCACTCCATGTCCGCAAATGAGGGAATCACGTTCCTGCCCGTGCCTGCATTGAGAGTCCCGACATTCACCCTGGTATAGCCCCTGGAGGTCCTCGAGATCGCCATTATGTTGAGTGCGGCAGTGGCTGCCGCAAGCAGGGCGTTCTTCCCGAGTTCAGGGGATCCGCCGGCGTGTGCTGCAGCACCCCTGTAGTGCAGGTCGAACTTCTCACTCACGCTGAAAGCGCACGACCCGGTCACTACAAGTCCGCTGGTCCCGGGGCACACATGACCTGCGAATATGTTGTCCACGCTGTCAAAAAGCCCGCTCTCAGCCATCGAGGAGGCTCCGCGGAGGCCCTCTTCGCCGGGCTGGAACACCAGCAGGACCTTCCCCCTCAGCTGGTCGAGGCATTTCGACAGGATAGCTGCAGTGCCGATGCCTATTGCCGCATGGGCGTCATGGCCGCAGCCGTGGAATAGGCCGTCGTGCACCGACCTGAATCCGAGCTTTGCAGGAAGGTGGTCCGGGTTGTCTGATTCGACGGCGTCTATGCAGTCTATGTCGAATCTAACGGCAGTCACCGGTCCCGGCCTGCCCGTGTCGAGAATTCCCACAGCTCCGGTGTATCCACCGCGCATCTTTTCTATCAGCTCGGGATCCGCGCCTTCATCAACGGCCCGCTGCATGCATGCCTCGAGCTTTTCCCCGGGCGGCACTCCGTACCGCTTTCCCTTTGTGTGTACTTCCCTTCCATATAAAAGCGGGACGCCGAATTCATTCAGCCTGTCGATGATCTTCGACGTGGTCCTGAACTCAGTCCAAGCGTCCTCCGGGTATTTGTGTATATCTCTCCTGAACTCCGTCTGCATCTGCAGTACGGCATTCATGTCTGTCCCTGTGAAATCCATGATTCGAGGCGGTCCCGTCAGCTGTCGGAGAGCTTGAGCTCCCACGTCTCATCCAGCACCGGCGTCTCCCTCCACTCTGTCCTCTCTTCGGTTTTCACGAGGGAAAATCCGTTCTTGATGAAAAAGAGGATTCCGGTCCTCAGGGTGCTCGGGATGCTCGCAGTGAGTTTTGAATACTCCCATTCGACGGCGCTCCCGAGGGCCACCTCCATCAGGTGGGTCCCCACGCCTTTCTTCCTCATGCCCTTCGGGACTGCGAGAAAGGCTATCCTCCCGGTGTCGGGCTCAAAAGTCCTCTTGAGTCCTATGACGCCGACAGGCTCGCCCTCCAGTTCGGCTACCCACATGTCCTCCCTGTGCTTGGTAGTGGAAGTGGCAAATTCGCGCACATCGTTGAGAAGGTCCTGCAGATATTTTTCGCTGAAGGCATATTCATCGCGGTATACAGCGGTTTCGCAGCTTTCTATGAATTCAAGGTCTTCTTCAGAGCAGTGTCTTATTCTCAGTTCAGCCATACAGCACCATTTCCTCCCGCATATTTCCGATTCGATTCTATTCCCCGACTGGTCCGTTTTCAAGAAGAAGAGGCGATGTCATGCACTCAGGACATCTCAGACCGGAACTGCGAATTTCACCGCCTTCTGGAGATTCTCTATCTCGAACTTTTCAGCCTGGATGCCCTCGCCGTCGAGGCTCATCCCGATCGGCTCGTCGGCCTCAACTGTTATCTTCCTTGCCCTCCTGTACTCGACCAGGTCCTGGCATGCAGGGTCGCTGAGGTGCTCGCCCTTTATGTATTTTGGAATCATACCGAGCATCTTTCTCCTGGAAATGGGCTTTATCATGGAAACTTCCATGAGGCCGTCGTTGTTTATGGAGCGAGGTGCACACTTGAACATGCTTCCGACATAAGTGCCGTTTGCCACGGTGCACAGGAGCAGCTTTCCGTCTGGGTTGATGACCTCCCCGTCCACGGTGATTTTTCCCTTGTTCACTATGTTCGACATGAAGCCAATGAGGACTCCCTGGGCATACGCAACCTTGCCGCCCCTCAGGGGCTTTCTCTTTATTCTCATGATGTTGTCGGCGACAATATAGTCAAATCCGAAATCCACGACGTTAATCGAGCACATTATGTCGTTTACGCGCATGACGTCGACCTTCTCGTCCCTGGCATGCACAAGAGCGGCAATGTCCAGGAACCGGTCCGCCCCGCCGTAATACTTCACGTAGTCGTTCCCCGTGCCGCAGGGATAACTCGTGAGGGATGCGTTCCCATATCCTATCATTCCGTTGAGCACTTCGTTGAGGGTTCCGTCGCCTCCGCAGGCATAGAACCTCATCTCCTCGCCGGGATGGTTTTCACAGTAATCTCTCACGTAGCTGACTATCTCCTTGGGGGCAGTGCTGACATGCACCGTCTTGTCTATTCCGGAGATTGTATTGAGCTTTTCAGACAGCGCCGTGGCACTGTTCTTGTTCCCGGCCGCAGGATTAATCACGAATATATGCTTCACGAAAAAATTGCTCCTTCTTTAGGAATGTTTAGGATTTATTAAGAGTATATCAAGTAATTTGTCAAAAAGTCTTTATTATTTTAGTATTGAATTGTGATGAAATTGTAACCAATGATACCACAAGGGCACGGAAATCAACCCTGTTATGTAGAATTTCCCCACTCTGACTGATTCTGGCTCCGCGAAAGGGAGTTTCATTATGCATAAACTCAATACAGGAGGCCCCGAAGCGTGGGCGTTTGTCCCGGAAGGAACCCCGCATGCGGCCGTTTATCTCCCGACTGAATCCCCGGAATTTGCCTCCGGTGTCTTTGAGCTGATAAAAACCTGCTGTGTCCTCGTAGGCGTCAGGACGTCCGACTGGTTTTCCGACCTTTCGCCCTGGCCCGCCCCGTCCGTCGGGAGGTCACCGTCGTTCGGGGGCCGCGCGGACAGCTTTCTCGGCGCCGTCCTGAAAAACGTTGTCCCTGCAGCCGAATCAGAGCTCGGGACTGAGGGTCTTCCAAAATGCATTGCAGGATATTCGCTTGCCGGGCTGTTTGCAATATGGGCTGCGATTTCCTCCGGGGAGTTTGACTACGCCGTGTCGGCGAGCGGATCCATGTGGTATCCGGGGTTCACCGGCTTTGTGTCGGAAGCCAGCATAGATCCCGTGTTTAAAAGGGCATATCTGTCGCTTGGGAATAAAGAGCCTCTCTCAAAGGCATTTTCCACCGCCGGGAAGGACATGGAGGCCGTGGCTTCTATGCTCAGAGGCAAGGGCGTCGAGACCTTCTGCGAGTGGAACCGCGGAAATCACTTTGCCGACAACGAGCTGCGCACGGCAAAGGGCATAGACAGAATCCTGGCGAAATAATGCTCAGCCGCAGTACTTCAAGGCCGCGGCCCTGCAGACGTCGCATGCCCTGCTGAGGCATGGTCCCTGTGGCAGCCCGAGCGACGCGAGTCCTGCAGGGCATCCGCTTTCAAGGATCATGGATATTATCGGGCTGGCATAGGGGTCATATGACTCCACTATAGTGAGGAGATCCTGCTCATTTATATTCCCTATCGGGAACCCGCACACCCTGACGTCACCCTTCGGGCCCACATATATGCGTGACGGCCTGTCGGGCCTCTTTGTACCGGGAGCGGTCCCGCACGGCTCCGACATGTCAGGAGAGGCAGGCACGGGGCCGCCGGCAGAACATATCCTCTCGTGGAGTTCATCAGGGATACCGTGCACGTTTTCCACAGGCTTCTCCCCTTCCCTGTAATCCACATAGACCGAGATTCCCCTGTCTTCAAGCTCCTTAGCTTCCCCGCTGGTGAGGCATCCGTCTCCGCCTGCCCTTATGACGACAGCGGTCGGCTTTCCGGCAAGCCTGTCTATCGATTCCTTGATGTCCGGACGCGCATTGAAGTAGACTATCCTCTTATCCACATTGAAGACTGACGCGGCATCGAGTATCTGCATCACTGCGTCAAGGGACTCTGCCGGGTCGCCTCCCGATATGGTTACTGTCTCAAGCCTCTGCACCCTCAGGAGTGATCTCAGGGCCTCTGACGCAGCCGCTGCGTCAATCTCTGATCCATCGGCGTATGCAGAGGGGAAATCCGGGCAGTATGTGCCCTCTGGGAACGAGTTCACGAAGAAGCTCACTGTGGAGATGTCCTTCATAAACGCATTTGAGAGCATCTTTACTGCTGTTCCGGGAGTGCCGTTCACAGGCCGCTCTTCTTTCTTCTTTTTCTTAAATCCAAACATGGCTCAAGTCTCCGTTTCGTTCCTGTCTTCAGATTTCACCCTTATCCGCCTCCGCACTGAAACGGCGGCCCTCTCGAGAAGGGCTCCGAGCAGTGCTCCGAGCGTGTTGAGTATGACGTCGTCTATTTCCGCAACCCCCGTGCCGAGAAGGTACTGCAGGCTCTCTATGCACACTGAGAGCACCAGCCCGCAGACGGCCGCCAGCAGCACGCTGTGCTTCCTTATCCTCCATGCCGAATAAAATCCGAAGGGCATGAAAGCGACGATGTTGCCGACTGCGAGATAGAGAAATGTCTTCATGCTGTTTTTTGCAATCGACATGAGATCCCCGAAAAGCTTGAAATTGACGTCTCCCCTCTCGGCGAGTGCATTTATTTCGAATCCCGTGCGGAAAACCGTAAACCTCAGAAGCACCACCATGTATATGGCGAACAGGATATTGAGGACAATATTTCTCTTTTTTATGTGTCCGGCTATGACAGATCCCCCTTCACTAGACGTCCGAGGCGCCGAGGATCACAATCCCGGCGATCACGACGGCTATCATGATGTAGTGCTTCCAGGAGAGCTTCTCCTTGAGGAAGATGCTGCTCCAGATGACAGACAGCATGCAGTATGCTGATATCATCGGAGCTGCCAGGGCCACGTGCTCTGTGTCCGCTATGGCGTAGATGTAGGCGGCCTGTCCGCCGGTCTCCGCCAGCGCGCCGACATATTTCGGTATTTCCCTCTTGAAACTGTATTTCGCCCTCTTTATAAGGGCTGTATATATGAAGCATGCGATTCCGCAGAACAGGAACATCAGCTCATATGAAGTATTTGCGGCGTCCTCGTCCAGCTTTTCCAGGACTATCGAGTCCGCGAATGTGCCCAGCGCATCGAGCAGGCAGTAGATGACAGGTATAGCAATTGCGAGGAGCGATTTTGCGTATTTGTAATTGGACTTCTGCTGCCTCATTGCCCTGAGCTCGTCGTCCTCGGTAAGGTCGACTATCCCGAGACCTATAACCCCTATGCTCACAAGGATGACTGCAGTCAGCTGCAGTCCTGTGACCGAACCGATGCCTCTTGTTATAATAACGAGTATGGCGACAATCGCGCCGGAGGAATTGCATATCGGGGAAGAGATCGACAGCTCAATGTACTTGAGCCCCGCGTATCCTATCGCCATAGAGAGTATGTAGAGCAGGGAAACGGGCAGGTACGACAGGAATACGCTCCATGTCACCACGGCTTTTCCGGTGAATATCTGTATGAGGGCATGGATTCCCATGACTGCCCCTACTGCTGTAACCATCTTGAGATCGGCATACCGGTCATCCCTGTCCCTGCACCCTATCTTGGAAAACAGGTCAGAGCCGCTCCAGCAGAGCAGTGCTATCAGGGAATACCAGAACCACATTACAATTTCCTCCCGGCAGGCCCAGGGACCTACAGACGTTGATTATAACACGCGGACATATTTTAGGAGAACAATGTCAGACGAAAGAAAAACAGCACAGATGGTAGCAGAGAAAGTCGCCCGGCATGGAGGCAGGACTTTCTTCGTGGGCGGATGCGTCAGGGACATGCTTATGGGCAGGCCCTCCGACGACGTCGACATCGAAGTGCACGATATAGAGCCCGATGTCCTGGAGTCGATCCTCTCCGAAATAGGCGAGGTTGTCACTATGGGCACGGCCTTCGGGGTGTACGGACTGCGCGGTTCAGGCCTCGACATAGCGATGCCTAGGCTCGAGGACGCCACCGGCATAGGACACAGGGACTTCAAGGTATTCGTGGACCCGCACCTGGGCCTCGACAAGGCCGCCAGGCGAAGGGATTTCACCATAAACGCGATGATGCAGGACGTCATGACGGGGGAGCTGTTCGATTTCTACGGAGGGCTCAGCGATATACACAAGCGTATCCTGCGGCATATAGACGATGAGAAGTTCCGCGAGGATCCGCTGAGGGTCCTGAGGGCGGCGCAGTTTTCCGCAAGGCTCGAATTCTCCGTGGCCCCTGAGACAGACAGGCTGATGTCCGGGATGGACCTCGGGAGCCTCGCAAAGGAGCGCGTGTTCGACGAGATGAGGAAGGCCCTCGAGGAGGCAAGGATGCCTTCGAGGTTCTTTTCCGAGCTCAAGAAGATAGGCCAGCTCCACATATGGTTCCCTGAGCTCGAGAGGCTCATCGGGACACCGCAGGATCCGGACTTCCATCCGGAAGGAGACGTGTGGAACCACACAATGCAGGTTGTGGACGCCGCGGCAGAGCTGAGGGACAGCGCAAATTACCCGCTCGGCTTCATGCTCTCGGCCGTCGTACACGACCTTGGAAAAGCCGACACGACCGAAAAGGTCAACGGCCATATACATTCGTTCAACCACGACATAGAAGGTGTGCCGGTTGCGAGGAAGTTCCTCGCGAGGCTCACTTCCGACAGGCAGCTCACGGAATACGTGCTCAGCATGGTTGAGCTGCACATGAGGCCTGCCCTGCTGGCATCCCAGAATTCCAGCCAGAAGGCCGTCAACAAGCTGTTCGACCTGTCAAAGGACCCGGAGGACCTGATACTCCTCGCAGAGGCGGACTGCCTAGGATGCGGGAGGGACAAGAGGGCGTCCTTCACGAGGAACAAGGCATATCTGGAGGAGCACCTGAAGGTGTTCCGCAGCATGATGGCCCAGCCGTGCGTCACAGGAAAGGACCTTGTGGACGCAGGACTCAAGCCGGGACCGGAATTCTCGGAAATTCTCGGCTATTCGCACAAGCTGAGGCTCGCTGGCATAGACAGGAACAATGCCCTGAAGCAGACGCTGTCATATGCCAGGTATCTTGAAAAGAAGAGGGATTCCGCCTCTTCAGATTAACCCGAAATGCACGCATGCATTGTAGACGCCGTCCTCAAAGAGTCCGGTGGTCACATAGTCTGCGTGCTTTTTTGCTTCATCGCTGCCGCTTCCCATGCAGATGCCGGTCCCGGCCGCCTCGAACATAGAGAGGTCGTTCATACCGTCGCCGAATGCGTATGAGCTGGAAGGCTGCATCCCTAGCTCCGTGCACATCTCCCTCAGGCCTGTGCCCTTTGAATACCCCTTCGGCACGAGCTCGGTCACCCTGTCGTTGTGGATTATGAATTCATAATAACTGCCGAGTTTCTCAAAGCAGGAGTCGCGGTCGCAGCCCCCTGTCTCCAGTGAAATCTTGGATATCCTCCATTTTCCCCAGCTGTCGGAAATCCTCCGGAGGTTTTTCCCCATATCCTTTCTTACCTTGCGGGCATACGCGTCGTCCCCGAATTCCTCTTCGTCCATATAGAGGTATTCGCTTCCCTCGAGTATGGGCTTTATTCCGTATTCCCTCACGGTATTTATCGTGTACTCAGCGATATCAGCGGGTATTTCCTTGAGCATCAGGGTCTTCCCTGCAAGCTCAAGGTATGTCCCGCATCCGGCCACTATGCCGTCGAAGCCGAGGGAGAGCAGTCCCGGATCCCTTATGAACCCGGTCGTCCTGCCTGAGCAGATGAACCTCCCGTGACCGTGCTTCCTGAGCTCGGAAAGCGCTTTCCTGGTGCTCCCGGGTATCGTGTTGTGAGTATCCCACAGCGTCCCGTCTATGTCGAAAAATACAATCTTGTCGAATGCCATACCGTCTGTTTTCCCTGTAATCACAATTTCTGTTATATTATTCATTGCGCGGCGTGTGTTTGCAACTCAGCATGCAGAGAACCGCCCGCAGGAATATTATGCCATCCGAAAGGACCACAGATGAAATTCAAAGCTGTTCTGCTTGACATGGACGGGACTCTCATAGACACTGCTCCAGGAGTGATCGCGTGCGCGAAGGACGTGTTCAGGATGATGGGCCTTGAGCTGCCTCCTGAGGAGAACTTCCGCAGGTTCATAGGTCCGCCTCTCCCCGAGTGCTTCCGCCTCACGGCCGGGCTCGACAGGGAGACCTGCCTCAGGGCCGCCGAGGTTTACAAGAAGACGTTCAATAAAAAATATATTGAACTCTTCAGGATATATCCGGGGATGAGGGAATTCCTTGAGGGATGCAGAAAAAGGGATATTCTCCTGGGCGTTGCGACATTCAAGCAGCCGGGCCCCATGAACGACACCCTGAGGCATTTCGGCATAGACAGCCTGTTTTCCTGTGCTGTGGGGCAGGATCCCGATTCCACCCGGACAAAGGCGCAGATAATCGAAATGTGCGCCGAAGAGCTCGGAATCCCGTGCGACAGGTCGATACTGATGGTGGGTGACAGCCAGTACGACTTCGATGGAGCTGAAGACGCAGGGGTTTCGTTCGCCGCAGCTGCGTACGGATACGGATTCGCCGGCCGCAGCGATGTTCCGGGGCTGACTGCCGCGGAAAATGTCGGCGGCCTTTCGCGGTTTGTGTTTGATTCATGATCCAGCAAAGAAGGTTCGGAAATACATTACAGTAATCAGAAAAGCCGCCAGGAATAAACTCTCCATTCATGAGTCCCTGACGGCTTTTCCAATAATTCTGTTATCCCAATAACTGCCCCGTGAAGGCAGCCCTGCTTCTGGTGGAGGCGAGGAGAATCGAACTCCTGTCCGAAAACCCATCCGCACAGTTTTCTCCGAGCGCAGATCACCTACTTGATTCCCCCATCGGCAGGCCGGTGAACTGGCCGCCGCCTCGGTAGCTTATAAGTTCATGATGCCCCTCAAAGCTTTGGGACATTCACGTGCACCGCATTAATTCTACGCCGCCGGAAACCTATGCGGTCTCAGAGTCGGCGACGAGCGGCTTTAAGCCGCTACTAGCGAAGTATTGTCGTTAGTTATTTTTTTTGGAGCTTTTATAGCGGATTCTCCACCGCTGCTCGCTTACCGTGTTTCCTTGTCCCCGTCGAAACCATTGCGCCCCCGACGAGTCCCTTAAGGACGATTAATATGATATTTTCCATTTATTAATAAATCAAGAATTCTCTTGAAGTAGAATTAATTTGTCCGGGAAAGCGCTCCTCCCCGAATTGTACATTCTGGCAGTTAAGGGATATCATGATGCCCAGGTGCCGTGCCTCGGGCAGGCGGTGGACTGTATAGGGGAAAATCAGCCGGAATTCCTAATGTGGAAATCAGCAATGGGAGTGCACAAATTTCATATGAGGATACGGGGCTCATTGATGATTTTAACGGGAAATCAATATTTTCTTCCAGATTTGCGGCGAATAATATATAATGGTTTTGTATGTGGAAATGACGCGGCATTGAGCCATTTCACAGAAAAATAAATATTTATTTCACGAAAGAGGTAGGTCAAACAGGTATGAGCAAAGTTGATTTATCCAAGTACGGCATCACAGGGACCACCGAGATCGTTTACAATCCTTCCTATGACGATCTTTTCAAGGCGGAGACGGATCCTTCCCTTGAGGGATACGAAGTAGGCCGCGTGAGCGAGCTCGGAGCAGTAGACGTCTTCACGGGAATCTACACCGGCCGTTCACCGAAGGACAAGTTCATCGTCATGGACGAGAATTCCAAGGACACCGTGTGGTGGACTTCGGACGAGTACAAGAACGACAACCATCCGGCTTCCAAGGAGACATGGGAAGCTGTAAAGAAGATCGCCCAGAAGGAGCTCTCCAACAAGAAGCTGTACGTCGTGGATGCCTTCTGCGGAGCCAACAAGGACACGCACATGTGCGTCCGCTTCATCATGGAAGTCGCATGGCAGGCTCATTTCGTAAAGAACATGTTCATCCAGCCCACAGAAGAGGAGCTCGAGAACTTCGTTCCTGACTTCGTCGTCTACAACGCCTCCAAGGCAAAGGTAGAGAACTACAAGGAACTCGGACTCAATTCCGAGACAGCGGTAGTCTTCAACATCACGAGCCGCGAGCAGGTCATCATCAACACATGGTACGGCGGCGAGATGAAGAAAGGCATGTTCTCCATGATGAACTACTTCATGCCTCTCAAGGGAATCGCCTCTATGCACTGCTCAGCCAACACCGACCTGAACGGCCAGAACACGGCCATCTTCTTCGGACTTTCCGGAACCGGCAAGACGACCCTCTCCACCGATCCTAAGCGTCTGCTCATCGGCGATGACGAACACGGATGGGATGACAACGGCGTGTTCAACTACGAGGGCGGCTGCTATGCCAAGGTCATCAACCTCGACAAGGATGCAGAGCCTGACATCTACAACGCAATCAAGCGCAATGCGCTGCTCGAGAACGTCACGATTGACAAGGACGGCAAGCTCGACTTCAGCGACAAGTCCGTAACGGAGAACACGAGGGTCTCCTATCCTATCGACCACATCGAGAAGATAGTCAAGAACGTCAACAAGAAGTCAGCAGGACCTGACGCCAAGAACGTCATCTTCCTCTCAGCCGATGCTTTCGGAGTGCTTCCTCCTGTTTCAATCCTCACTCCTGATCAGACCAAGTACTACTTCCTCTCCGGATTCACCGCAAAGCTCGCAGGAACTGAGCGCGGAATAACCGAGCCCACACCGACATTCTCCGCCTGCTTCGGACAGGCATTCCTCGAACTCCATCCGACGAAATACGCCGAGGAGCTTGTAAGGAAGATGGAGAAGTCCGGCGCAAAGGCCTACCTCGTCAACACCGGCTGGAACGGCACCGGAAAGAGAATTTCCATCAAGGACACCCGTGGAATCATCGACGCCATCCTCAACGGAGACGTCCTCAAGGCCCCGACGAAGAAGATCCCGTACTTCAACTTTGAAGTCCCGACCGAGCTTCCTGGAGTTGATTCCCACATCCTCGATCCGCGCGACACATACGCAGATCCTGCAGAGTGGGACAAGAAGGCCAGGGACCTCACCCAGAGGTTCAACAAGAACTTCGTCAAGTACACCTACAACGAAGCCGGCAAGGCCCTCGTTCCTGCAGGCCCGCAGCTCTGATTTAAGGGTCATACAAACTGCTCCGGGAGACGGAAATCCGTCTTCCGGAGTTTTTTATGAGAAAATCCCGGTTTTCCTGCGAAAACCGGGATCCGTTTAACTGAGTCCGGGACCTGCCGTCAGTCCTCTTCCATCCTGGAATTCTTGTATCCGCGCTGCATTTCGCGCCTCGCGTCCTTCTCGGCGGCCGAGTCCCTCTTGTCATAGAGCTTCTTGCCCCTGCAAACCCCGACGCAGACCTTGACGTGCGAGCCCTTGAAATACATGGAAAGCGGCACGAGGGTGAGTCCCTTCTGCTTTATGTCAGCCTCGAGCCTCAGGATCTCGTTCTTGTGCATCAGGAGCCTTCTGTCCCTCAGGGGATCCCTGTTGAAGATGTTCCCCTTTTCATAGGGGCTTATATGCATCCCAATGACCCAGATTTCCCCGTTTTTGACATCGCACCAGGAATCCTTGAGATTGACGCTGCCCTTGCGGATCGATTTTACTTCAGTGCCGTAGAGCTCTATTCCCGCCTCGTACGTGTCGAGGACGAAATATTCGTGCCTCGCCTTCCTGTTTTCTGCGATTGTCTTGGTGTCCTTCTTTTTGTCGGCCATGGCTCAGATCTCGTTCCTTCCCTCCATAGCCCTGAAGAGGGTCACATCGTCGGCATATTCCAGGTTTCCTCCGACCGGCATTCCGTATGCCAGCCTTGTAACCTTTATTCCGAGCGGTTTTATGAGCTTTGAAATGTAGAGGGCTGTTGATTCGCCCTCGGCAGTCGGGTTTGTTGCCATTATCACTTCCGAAACGCTCCCGTCCCCGACCCTCTTGACGAGGTCGCTTATGTGGAGCTGTTCAGGCCCTATCCCGTCCATCGGGGAGATGAGCCCGTGGAGCACGTGGTACACGCCGTTGTACTCCCTCATGTGTTCAAAGGCCGTGACGTCCCTGGGGCTCTCCACAACGCAAATCACGCTGCGGTCCCTCTGCGGGTCGCTGCAGATGCCGCAGACTTCCCCGTCCGTATAATTGTGGCACACGGGGCATTCGTGGAGTTTGGTCTTTGCCTCCCGAATTGCATCTGCAAACTCATTGGCTTCTTCGTCGCTCATGTCGAGCACATGGTAGGCCAGCCTCGCGGCGCTCTTTCTCCCTATTCCGGGAAGCGCAGCGAAGCAGTCGATAAGCTTGTCCAGGGTGGGGGTGCGGTTCATCAGCCGATCCCTCCGAGTCCTCCGAGCCCGCCTAGTCCAGAGAGCGCTCCGGTTATCTCGCCCATCTCGTTTTCGTAGTCGTCCTTTGCCTCCTTGACGGCGGCATTCACTGCGGCCGTTATGAGGTCGCAGAGCATGTCGACGTCATCCGGATCGACGACTTCTGGGTTGATCTTTATCTCCAGCACTTCATGGTCGCCGTTGACCTTTGCCTCGACCATTCCGCCGCCTGATTTGGCGGTATACTCCTTGCCCCTGAGCTCCTCGGCCTTGGCCTGCATGTCTTCCTGCATCTTCTGGGCCTGCTTCATCATCTCGCCCATGCTCTTGTGCTGGTACTGTTCCGGCAGTCTGGCTTTCATACTAAAAACCTCACTTGTATATTACTTTGACTCCTGCTTCCCTGGCTTTTTCCAGTATTTTGTCGACGGGCCCCTTAGGTTTCTCAGCCCCGGGGCTGTCAGGCTCTAGCTCCCCGAATACCGCCTTTTTCCTCAGAGGGCCTATGGGCCGCGAAATTCCGAGGGTATCCTTTATGCATGCCTTCAGTTCGCTGTTGGCCTCCGGGTGCTCCCTCATATAGGAGAAGAATACATCGCTTCCGCTGATGAGAAGCCTCTTAGAGTCGAGATATGCCTCGGATCCCGCGAGGAACCCGGCGAGCATGTTGTCTTTGAGATTCCCTATTACCTTTTCCCAGCCGTCCACCTTCGTGTAGCCGTCTGAATGAGGCGCCGCGGCTTCCGGGCTGGAAGGCTCTGATTTTTCATCATCCTGCCTGTTTCCTGCTTCCTCAGCCTTCTTCTCCGGTTCGGGCTTCCTGGCCGCAGGTTCTGCGGCAGTGCCGTGGGAAGGCCTTGAAACAGGTTTTTCCCGCCTTGCCGGGGGTTCCGGCCGCCCTGAGGGGCTTCCTCCCCTGTCAGTCATTCCGAGGAGTGCCACCTCGCACGTGAGTCTCCTGTCGGGGGACGACTGCAGGGCCGCAGATGCCTGTCTAAGGCTGTCCATGTCCTCATATATCCTGTTTCTCGGGTATCCCTTCGCGGTTTCAGCGAGCCTGTCCTTCTCCTCGTCGGAGTATTCCGTCAGGACATTCCTGCATCCGAGGGACATTATCAGCAGGTCCCTGTAATATCTGAGCAGCTCCATGACGAGCCTCCCGGGCTCCATGGACCCGGAGTAGAGCCTTCCCAGGATCTCAGCCATCGAGCTCCCGTCTCCGTCCCTCACTGCGCGTGCAATGTCCGAGAGATACTGCTTGTCTATTGACCCTGTGAGCCTGTTTACAAGCTCGAGGGTGACCTTTTCACCTGTGGAAGAGCACGTATCCAGAATTGAGAGGGCGTCCCTCATGGCACCGTCCGAGAGCCTTGCAATCTGCTCCGCGGCATCCTCTGTGAGGTCAATGTCCTCTCTGCCGGCAATCTCCAGCAGATGGTCCCTCACGTCCTCGTTTGTAAGCCTCTTTAAGTCGAATCTCTGGCATCTCGAGAGGATGGTGGCGGGCACCTTCTGGATGTCGGTCGTGGCCAGTATGAAGATTATGTGTTCCGGCGGCTCTTCTATTATCTTGAGGAGCGCTGCCCAGGCGCTTGAGGACAGCATGTGCACCTCATCGATGATGTATACCCTGTATCTGCAGACCGTCGGTGCAAAGGAGGACTCCTCCCTCAGCTGCCTTATGTCATCCACGCTGTTGTTGGAGGCGGCGTCAATTTCCGTGACGTCGAGTATGCTGCCGTCTTCCAGTCCCCTGCAGACGCTGCATTCCCCGCACGGCTCGCCGTCCTGGGGATCCAGGCAGTTGACGGCCCTCGAGAGTATCTTGGCAATCGTAGTCTTTCCGGTTCCCCTGATGCCCGTGAGAATATAGGCATGGCTTATCCTGCCGGTCCGCACCTGGTTTTTGAGCGTGCGGCACACGGCGTCCTGGCCTATCACGTCAGAAAAGCGCTTGGGCCTGTATCTCCGGTACAGGGCTTTCGCCATAACTGCCTCCGTACATTCTTATCTGCGACTTCGCGGCAGCAAGACGGACAAAGTATCTGCAACGCATGCTGAATCTGCTTAATGCTGCTCGGTTCCCCGCCTGACATGGTTCACAGACCGCATCGCGCAGGCTCTGCCCGTCTTGCCGCCGCGAAATACAATCTAGCTGGTTATTGTTGAACTGCTTCTCAGTCCAGGATGACTCCGGTTGCGGTGCCGCTTATTCCCGCGGCATTGCCTTCGTCGGTGTCAACGTGCATGGCGTTCGTGAACTTGTCCGATACCCTTATCACGACGTCATCGAATGTGAGGCTCCTCGCGGGCGTCTCGATCTTGACAGATACCTTCTGTTTTTCCTTGAGTCCCCACTTCTCGGCAGTCTCGGGGGTCAGATGAACGTGCCTCTCAGCTGCAATGACTCCCTGCTTGAGTTCGATCTCTCCGCAGGGTCCCACGATCTTGCATGCGGCAGATCCCTCGAGGTCGCCGGACTCGCGGATAGGGACTGTGAGTCCGATATTCCTCGCGTCAGTGAGCGAAAGCTCGACCTGGTCGGCCTTCCTGCAGGGTCCGAGGATTGACACCCCGGAAAGAGTGCGCTTCGGTCCTACTATGTCGACCTTCTCCATGCTGGCGAACTGTCCGGGCTGGGAGAGCATCTTCTTGACAGTGAGCTGGTGCCCTTTTCCGAACAGCTTCTCAAGCGTCTCCTGCGTGACGTGCACATGGCGCGCTGAGATCTCAACTAAAACCTGTTTCTCCATTATATCCTGCGCCTCCAAATTAATGTCAATTCAGCCCTATAATTGTAGCAATTTAGACACCTGTATTCAAGGATGCTATAGTAATGGTAATCCATTCCGGAGGGACTCACTTGAATCTGGAAGAGCTCAAATCAAAGTGCCTCGCATGCAGGGCCTGCGGCCTTGCCGAGACCCGCACCAACGTCGTGTTCGGCACGGGCTCGCCGACCGCAGACGTCATGTTCGTGGGCGAAGCCCCGGGCCGCAACGAGGACGAGACCGGCATACCGTTTGTGGGAATGGCCGGAAAACTGCTCGACTGCTATCTCGGGGCAGTCGGCCTCGACAGAAGCAGCGTCTATATAGCCAACATACTCAAGTGCAGGCCGCCGCAGAACAGGGACCCGAACCCGCAGGAAGAGGAGAGCTGCATAGGTTTCCTCAGGAGCCAGCTCGAGATAATCTCCCCGAAGATCGTCGTGTGCCTCGGGAGGATCGCAGCCCAGAAGCTCATAAGCCCGTCCTTCAGGGTGACACAGGACCACGGCAGGTTTTACACCATAGGCGGGAGGCTGTACATGGGCACATACCATCCTGCCGCACTGCTCAGGAATCCCGAAAACAAGGGTGCAGTCCTCAGGGATTTCGTCTCTCTCAGCGAAAAGCTCTCGGAACTCTCCGATTAAACGGCAAAAAGCAGGCCCCGGGACCTTCCTGGTCCCGGGGTCTTATGCTGTTCTAAACAGGTATATGATAAGCTGTTTCTTCTCAGGGGTCACCGCACCCCGGAGATCGGTATAGGAATTAATCCAGCTTTATACCAGTTCGATTACCGCCATCTCGGCCGCATCGCCCTTCCTCGGGCCGGTGCGCGTGATCCTTGTGTATCCGCCCTGGCGCTCCATATATCCCGGCGCGATCTCGTCGATGAGCTTCTTCGCGACGGTCTCGTCCGTGATAAATGAGAAAATCTGCCTCTTCTTTGCCAGATCGGATGACTTTCCGATGGTTATCATCTTTTCGGCAAGAGGCCTTACCTCCTTTGCGCGGGTGACGGTCGTCTCGACCTTCCCGTACTTGAAGAGGTCAGTCACAAGACCGCGCAGCATAGCTTCGCGGACATCGCTGTCTCTGCCGAGTTTTCTTGAACCTGCCATAATGTAGTAGCTCCTTCTATCTTTCGTCCGTCAGTTTTTGTCCCCGTCTCCGGCATCCTCGTCATCGTCGTCGGACGCGAGATGCAGTCCGAGGGATTCGAGCTTTGCCTCGACCTCTTCAAGGGATTTGATGCCGAGATTCCTGACTTTCATCATCTCGTCCTGGGTCTTGCTCACGAGATCGGAAACCGTGTTGATCCCTGCTCTCTTGAGGCAGTTGAAGCTGCGGACCGAGAAATCGAGTTCCTCTATCGGCATATCATAGATCTTCTTGTCCTGCTCCCCGGTGGACGCCACGACCTTTGTGGCCGGTGCCTCTCCGCACAGATCGCAGAATATCTTGAGCTGATCGGTCAGGACGCTGGCGGCAAGTGAAAGAGCCTCTTTGGCTGAAATTGTCTTGTCTGTCCTGATCTCCATTGTCAGTTTGTCATAGTCGGTCATCTGGCCCACACGCGTGTTCTCTACGCTGTAATTCACCTTGAGAACAGGCGTATAGATGCTGTCGACCGGGATGACTCCGATGACATTCGCCCCCGCGTTGGCCTTGTTCCTCTCGGAAGGCACATATCCGCGTCCGTGGTCGAATACTATCTCCATGACCAGTTTTCCGCCCTCGCTGAGGGAGGCAATGTGCCAGTCAGGATTGAGTATCTCTATCTCGGAATCGGGCTTGATGCTTCCGGCAGTGACTTCGCACTCGCCTTCCGCATCGATGTATACCGTCTTCGGCCCGTCCGTATGAAGCTTGGCGCGTATCCCCTTCACGTTGAGGATTATCTCTGTGACGTCTTCCTTGACGCCTTCAACTGTGGAAAACTCGTGAAGCACCCCGTCGATCTTGACAGAAGTCGCAGCGACCCCTGGAAGAGATGACAGAAGCACCCTTCTCAAACCATTGCCTAGAGTTGTTCCAAATCCGCGTTCGAGCGGTTCTACCGAAAATCTGCCGTAAGATCCGTCATCAGAAAGCTCCAGTGTCGTGATCTTAGGCTCCTGCATATCCAAAACCATATATTGAGAACTCCCCTGTGCAGTATTTTGTATTTGACCCTACAATTAGGCCTTTGAGCTGAATCGGAACTGTTATTTCGAATACAGCTCGACGATGAGGTGCTCCTCCACGGGGAAATCGATGTCTTCCCTGACGGGAAGCCTGAGCACCTTGCCCTTTAGAGAATCCTTCTCGCGGTCGAGCCACTGCGGGGTCGTGACTGCAGGAGCGTCCTCTCCTACGAGCCTCTTGAAGATAACCGAGTTCTTGCTTCTGTCCTTGACCTCGATCACGTCTCCCTCGCTCACCTGATAGGAAGGAATGTTGATGGTTTTGCCGTTGACCGTGAAGTGGCCGTGATTGACGAGCTGCCTCGCCTCTCTCCTGGTCATCGCGAATCCGAGCCTGAACACCACGTTGTCAAGGCGGCGCTCGATGGATGTGAGAAGATTCTCACCGGTCTTGCCGGGCATCTTTGCGGCCTTGTCATAATAAGTGCGGAACTGCTTCTCGAGTATGCCGTATACGAACTTGACCTTCTGCTTCTCGGTCAGCTGCTGGGCATATTCGCTCTGCTTTCTCCTGCGCTGATTCTGGGAATTGCGCGTGGTATTCTTCTTGCTGTAGCCGAGTACAGCCGGTGATAATCCAAGAGCCTTGCAGCGCTTTGCGACAGGCTGATTGTTCTTTGCCATTCTCTAAATTCCTCCGTTTCCGATTATACACGTCTTCTCTTTGGAGGACGGCAGCCGTTGTGCGGGATAGGGGTCACGTCCCTTATAAGCGTGACTTCGAGTCCTGCGGCTGAAAGAGCGCGGATGGCGGATTCGCGTCCGGAACCCGGTCCCTTCACATATACCTCGATGGACTTCATTCCGTTGTCGACCGCGATCTTTGCAGCGGTTTCGGCAGCTTCCTGAGCCGCAAACGGAGTGGACTTCCTCGAGCCCTTGAATCCGAGTTCGCCGGCGGAGGCCCATGACACGGTCGCGCCGTTGACATCGGAAATTGTCACAATCGTATTGTTGAACGTCGCCTGGATATGGGCGATGCCCTTTTCTATGTGCTTTCTCTCACGGCGCTTGCCGGAGTTTGAGTTCTTATTGACAGCCAAAGTCTTTTACCTCCCTCAGATCTTCTTGTTGGCGATCGTTCTTCTCGGTCCCTTGCGGGTGCGCGCGTTGGTCTTTGTCCTCTGTCCGCGCACAGGGAGGCCCTTGCGGTGTCTTACGCCCCTGTAGCATCCGATCTCGGTGAGTCTCTTAATGTCGAGACCGACATTCCTGCGCAGGTCGCCTTCGACAACGCAGTTCTTCTCAATGTAATCCCTGAGAAGCGTGACGTCATTCTCGCTCAGATCCTTGACACGCGTGTCCGGGTTGACTCCGGTCTCCTTGAGGATCTTGTCGGCCGTGGTCCTGCCGATCCCGTAGATGTATGTGAGGCCTATCTCGATCCTCTTGTCTCTTGGAAGTTCGATTCCTGAAATACGAGCCATAACTCAGTCTATCCTCCGGTTCTGCGCCTTAACCCTGGCGCTGTTTGTGTTTCGGATTCGGGCAGATGACCATCACGCGTCCATGGCGCCTGATGACTCTGCATTTTTCACACATTGGTTTTACGGAAGGTCTAACCTTCATTTTCCTATACCTCCAGCAATCTTTGAAAACAGCTTGTTTATTTTGATCTCCAGATGATCCTGCCCTGGGAGAGATCGTACGGAGATATCTCCATTGTGACCTTGTCTCCGGCCAGAATTCTTATGAAATTCATTCTCAGCTTGCCTGAGATGTGAGCGAGAACCTCGT
>JBMNPE010000015.1:0-25215 GCA_050943435.1 Oscillospiraceae bacterium
TTCATCAAACAGGAAGGTGCCATGGAAGAAGGCCAGGAATTCGGCATGCTTTCAGGCTCCGAAGGCATGGGAACGTCTATGTTCGACGAATATCCGACTTATGACGAGTGGATCGCCAACTTTGATATCGGAAAGAAAGCCGACATGATGAAGTTGGCCACATACCACTTCTCACATCTCCCGGTGTATGCCGGAGGCAATGCCTATCTGGGAGGGGCTAAAGCCTACAGGGGAGAAAAGAACATCAACTGCATAATTGATTCAAGGGCTGAGGTAAAGCTGACAGAGAACAATGGATCGTATGAGCTCGAGTGCCCAGGATTGAAGGACATACTGAAGGATACTGACAGCATCATTACCAGTGATGTGCTCGGATATGCATTCGAACCTGAGGAGAGATTTGAAAATCCCGACGGGACAGAGATTGTTTTCGACAGGGATTATTTCGGCAATGACCGTGGACTCAGCACAATACCTGGGCCGTTTGCAGAAATCCCAGATGGGAAATTCAGAGTATTTTGATTCCTAGATAGTTTTCACTGTCCTACGGCAGTCCCGCAATTGACCGTGCAAAATAATCGGCAGCGGGGCTGCCATATTTATTAATGAATTTTCGAATTTTTGCGGGTATGCTTTATATATAAGCTTGTAAATTTCACAGAGTCTTTAACCAGAAATACTTAGGGTTTAGGAGGGAAGAATCGAATATGACCGGCTTCAAAACGAAAGATATTCAGGACTTCGAGCTGAAAAACAGGGATATTTCAAGAAAAGCTGCAGCAGATGGAATGGTTCTTCTCAAAAATGATGGGACGCTGCCGCTTAAGAAAGGCTCTTCAATAGCACTTTATGGTGCCGGGGCGGCCGAGACTGCCAAGGGAGGCCTTGGATCCGGTGACGTCAATTCCAGAAAATCCGTGACCCTCTGGGAAGGACTCAGGAATGCAGGATTCAGGATCGTGACGGAAGACTGGCTTCAGGACTATGAGCAGAGGTATGAAAAGGCACGCATAGCCTGGCGGGACGACCTGCTCAGGCAGATAGATGAAAGGGCAAAAAACGGGGAATACAGGTCGATTGTGTTTTTCGACATTTATCCCAACAATCCTTTTGTTCCTCCCGAGGGGAAAACCCCTGAAAAGGAGGACTCGAATGTCGCCATGTATGCCATTATGAGGAGCTCTACAGAAGGAGCTGACAGAAGGCTCGGAAAGGGAGACTACTATCTATCGGATTCGGAAAAGCGCGATCTGGATGCAATCACCAGACTTTACGAAAAAGTAGTTATTGTCCTCAATGCCGGAGGGATTGTGGACATGTCATTCCTTGACGAGTATGACAATATTTCGGCAGTTCTCCTCATGGGCCAGGCGGGAGGAGAAGGCGGCAATGCAGCCGCAGACATTATTTCCGGAAAGGCAGTTCCTTCAGGGAAGCTGACCGACACATGGGCACTAAAGTATGAGGATTATCCGAGCTCTGCCGCATTTTCATCAAACGACGGCAATGTGGACACGGAAAAATATGAAGAGGGGATATATGTAGGCTACAGATATTTCGACACCTATGATGTCCCGGTGAGGTACTGCTTCGGATATGGACTGTCGTATGCGTTCTTCAGCATAAAGCCGGGAACGATAAGGGCAGAGAGAAGCACAGGAACAGAGAGGCCCCTTAAGTTTGCAATCAATGCTTCTGTAACCAACAATGGAATAATGTTCAGCGGACGGGACACTGTACAGGTGTACGTGTCATGCCCCCAGGATGAGGCAGACAGGGAATTCAGGAAACTTGTCGGTTTTACAAAGACTGCGGAGATAGAGCCAGGGAAAAGTGCAGAGGTTGAAGTTAGATTCACACAGGACGACCTGGCAAGGTTTGACGAGGAAAAGTCCGGATGGGTGCTGGACAGCGGTGACTATATCGTCTATGTGGGAGATAGCCTGGATTCTGCCGTGCCTGCTGGAATGATAACCCTGAAGGGACAGGTCACTGCATGCAGTACGGAACACATCTGCCCTCTAGATAAATCGGGGCAGCTCAGCGAACTTCACGGCGCCAGGGAAATGTCCTTAAAGAAGAGAAAACGCGACATTGAAACACTGAAGGATGAATATCCCAACAACTGCATCGAGATCAATGCCGAAGACCTCTATTCTGAAAAAATAAGCTATGAACCCGCTGCGGCAGATCTGTCCGACAAGGCTATGGAGACTGCCGAAAAGCTGACGAAAGACCAGGCTGTGCTTCTTGCCGTCGGAGATATTTCAGGCATAAACGAAGGAGGAGAGCCTCTGCTCCCAGGGGCTGCTGCCCAGACGAGCGCATGTGCTCTGGAAATGGGGGTACCCTCCAGTGTACTTGCAGACGGGCCTGCCGGCCTGAGGATAGCCCCTACCTTCCATGTAAAGGATGGAAAGGCCGTGAGGGAACCGTTTGAAAAGATGTTTGAAGGCGGACTGTTCTACACAGGAAAGGAAGATGACGGTGAAATCCGCTATCAGCCCTGTACGTGCTTCCCGATAGGCACTATGCTCGCACAGTCGTTCGATCCGGAACTCATAGAAGAAGTCGGAAGGGCGGTCTCAAGGGAGCTTGAGATATACGGAGTCACATTCTGGCTTGCCCCAGGAATGAATATCCACAGGAACCCGCTGTGCGGACGCAATTTCGAATATTATTCCGAGAACCCGCTTGTTTCAGGAACCGCTGCGGCTGCGATCACCAGAGGTGTGCAGGAGTGCGGGACATGCGGCACGACAATAAAACACTTTGCCTGCAACAACCAGGAGAGCAACAGAAACCACACAGACTCTGTAGTTTCCGAGCGCGCACTGAGGGAAATCTACCTCAAGGGTTTCGAGATCGCCGTGAAGACAGCGCAGCCGCTCGCAATAATGACAAGCTACAACAAGATCAACGGAGTTCATTCCGCAAACAACTATGATCTCTGCACCAAGGCGGCGAGGTGCGAGTGGGGATTCAAGGGAATCATTATGACAGACTGGACCACCACGATCGGGGATCCGGAGTGCACTGCCCAGGGCTGCATGAAGGCAGGAAACGACCTCATAATGCCGGGAAGCCAGGAGGATATAGACAGCATAAAGGAAGGACTCTCATCCGGTTCAATATCCATTGAAGACGTCAGGAGGTCCGCAGGGAGGCTCATTCAGGCCCTGATCAGGACAAGGCGCATGTAAAGAATATTGCGCAGACAGAAATCTGGAGCCTGCCACACAGGCAGGCTCCAGATCTTTTTATTCTGAATTTTCAGCTGAGGATGTTCTGCTCGTTTACGATCATCCCTATTGCTCCGGTCGGACATGCCCTGATGCATGCGCCGCATGCTTTGCACTTCTCGGTGTCAACGAATGCAAGTCCGTCTGTCACTTTTACGGCCCCGAACTTGCATGCCTTTTCACACAGGCCGCATCCGAGGCATCCTACCTTGCAGTACTTCCTGAGTGCCGCACCTTTGTCGTGGTTCCTGCACTGCACAACAGCTCTTCGGCCGAGAGGGAGAACGTCAATGATCTGCTTGGGGCACACCTTCGCGCACATCCCGCAGCCCGTGCATTTGTCCTGATCGACGACAGCTGCCCCGTCCACAACCTTTATGGCATCGAACATGCATGCCCTGGAGCAGTCTCCGAGGCCGAGGCATCCGTAGATGCATGCGGAATTTCCGGAAAACATCATGGAGGCTGCAGCACAGCTTTCAACGCCCTTGTAATCGTATTTGTTGAGAGTATTTCCAAGGGTGCCGCGGCACCTGACCACTGCGACCTTTTCTTCTACATCGGTTGCCGGGCCGGAAATACCCATTATCCGGGACATGGCGACGGATGCGGCGTCGCCGCCCGGCACGCAGAGTCCGATTTCAGCTTTTCCCGAAGCCACAGCGGAGGCATAGTCGTCGCAGCCCGCATAACCGCACCCGCCGCAGTTGGCGCCTGGAAGAACGGACCTGAGTTCCTCGGTCCTTGTGTCGCTCTTGACGTGCATGAACCTGTCGGCGATTATCAGGAGCACGGCTGCCGCCGCCCCTACGCCGGTGAGAACCGAAACGGCATAAATTACAGTTTCCATCCCAGCCCTCCCTTATGAGAATATGTTGGTGACCACACCGGAGAAACCGGTGAATGTAAGCGAAGTGAGGGATGCGGCCACAAGTGTGATCGGAAGGCCCTCAAAGCACTTTGGGGGCTTTGACCTCTCTATTGTCCTGCGCACGCCGCAGAAGAGTATGAGTGCCAGCAGGAAGCCGAGCCCGCCTCCGAGACCGTCGGCAATTGATTCAGAGAATGTGTAGTCGTTCTTGATATTTAGTAGAGTCACTCCGAGAACCGCGCAGTTTGTCGTTATTAGCGGAAGGTATATTCCGAGTGCCTTATACAGCGGTTTTATGTACTTCTTGAGCACCATCTCAACAAACTGGACCAGTGCAGCTATCACGAGTATGAAGACAATGGTCTTCATGAAATCGAGCCCGAGCGGATCGAGGAGATAGGTGTATATAGCCCACGTGGCCGCGGATGCCAGGGTCATTACGAAAACGACGGCAACCCCCATGCCCCAGGCCGATTTGATGTTCTTGGAAACGCCTAGGAACGGGCATATAGCGATGTACTGGACGAAGACGTAGTTTTCCGTCAGCACCATTGTGAACAGAATCACGAAGAATTTTGTAAACGTGCTCATGTCCTGTCCGCCTCCCCGTCAGCTGCTGCTTGACCGCCAGATGCTTCGGAAGCTTTTTTGAGGGCGGCCTTCTTCTTCTTTGCATTTGCCACCGCGGCAAAGACCGCAACGGCACAGCCGTACACAAAGAACCCGCCCGGGGCTTTTGAGACGATTCCTATCTGGTATCCCTCGGGAATAATGCGGTAGCCGAGAAGGGTGCCGCTCCCTATGAGCTCTCTCACTATGGAGAACGACACAAGGACCATCGTATATCCAAGACCCATCCCGAGCCCGTCGCATGCGCTGTCGAGGACGCCGTGCTTTGAAGCGTACATCTCGGCCCTCCCGAGGACAATGCAGTTGACAACTATAAGCGACAGGAAGATGCCGAGGGTATCATACAGATTCTTGAAGTATGCCTCCATCACCATTTCCACCAGTGTGACGAATGCAGCAATGACAGTGATGTAGCACGGTATCCTGACCTTGTCCGGAATCATCTTGCGCAGGGCGGAAATGACGATATTTGAGCAGATCAGCACGAATGTCAGGGCGGCACCCATTCCCAGGGCACCGAGCACCGTGACCGATATAGCGAGGGCCGAACATGTTCCGAGGACGAGAACCGTGACAGGGTTCTCGTCGAACATGCCGTTCTTTATTATTTTCAGCTTTTCCTTCATAGCTCTCCTCCGTCCTGGCTTACGATGCTGAAAGCCTCGAGTGCGGCAGTGACGCATTCTTTCACTGCAGAGCTTGAATATGTGGCACCGGAGATTGTATCGACTTCATCAGCACTTCCGCTGAGGCCTATGAACATGTCGGTATACGAGGACTCCCCGGCCTTTGATCCAACCCCCTGGGTCTCGTCTGGAAGGCTGGCCGAGATGTTGACGACGATTCCCTTTGAATTTATTCCGACAGTCACGGTCACGTCCCCGCCGTACCCAGCTCGGGTGGCGGTTATAACATATCCTGTGCCGGAGTCTCCCTTGTATATGCTGTCCACATCTACTCCGCTGCCCAGGACCTCGTCGATGCTCACCTCAGTGAAGGAGGTCTCCTCGGGGAGCATCTCCTTTCTTACCTGCTCTTCCCTGGCAAGCTCTGCACTTTCAATCACAGGGGCGGTCTTTGAATTCACGAAGCCGAGGAGCGCCGCAGATACCAGGCAGATCAGAAACAGCGCAAGGAACGGCTTGATATATTCGTTGTATTTTTCTTTAGCTGTCATTTTTTCTTCACAACCCCCAAAGGTTTCTTTCTTGTGAGGTCGTTGATGTACGGCACCAGCAGGTTCATGAACAGTATCGAATAGCTGACCCCTTCAGCTGAATTCCCGAATTTCCTTATCACGCTTGTGATCAGGGCACATCCGAGCGCGTAGACAGCCTTGCCCCATTCGTTGTAGGGGCTTGTGACATAGTCTGTCGCCATGAATACTGCGCCGAGCAGGAGTCCTCCGGCAAACAGGGATAAAAATGCATTCGGATATCCGAACAGAAGCAGGAAGATATATGTCCCGCCGATATATACGGCCGGGATCGTAATTGTGATGACCCTGCGGGCAATGAGATAGATTCCGCCGATGAGGATTGCAAGCCCGCACCCTTCACCGAGAACTCCTGATTTCTGCCCTATGAAGAACTCCCAGAAGTCAGCCATTGTGTAGGAGGAGATTTCTGAAAGCGGGGTGGCTCCGGATATGGTGTCATATCCGAGCGGAACTGAATAGGTGGTCATGGATTCGGGGAAGGAGAGAAGCATGATCACCCTTCCGGCGAGGGCCGGGTTCACAAAGTTGCATCCTATCCCTCCGAAGAGCTCCTTGACGACGATGATCGTGATGAAGGCACCGACTACCATCTGCCAGATCCTGATCCCTGTTGGGACATTGAATGCAAGCAGTATCCCGGTGACAACGGCAGATAGATCCGACACGGAAACGGGCTTTTTGAGGAGCCTGCACCACAGAAATTCCGCAAGCACGCACGAACCGACGGAAATGGCAGTGATCAGGAGAGCCCTGAGTCCGTAGATGATGGAGGAGGCGATGACTGAAGGCATTAGGGCGATAATGACGTCGAGCATTATCCGCCTTGTCGTAACGGAAGATCTTATGTGGGGGGACGATGCGACTGTCAGCTTTTCCATCATTTCTTCCCCCTCTTCTTTACAGCAGCTTTTCCGAGCCTCATGTACTGGGTGAGAGGCCTTCCTGCAGGACAGACAAATGAACAGCACCCGCATTCGATGCAGTTCATGACTCCGAGCCTGGAAGCCCTGTCAAGATCGCCTTTGTTGTAGGCGAAGACGATTTCTACGGTAGAAAGCCCCATTGGGCAGCTCGACACGCACCTGCCGCAGTGTATGCAGGGCCCGTCTGTGAATTCGTCGGTCTCGCCGCCAGTCAGAAAGAGGACTGCGTTGTTGTTTTTGTGCACAGGGTATGAGTCCGTCCAGAGCGCAATGCCCTGCATCGTGCCTCCGAGGAGTATCCTGCCCGGCTGGGAAGAATATCCCCCGCACATCTCCGCAATATCGCCTATCATGGCGCCGATCGGGACAATGTAGTTTCCAGGCTTTGAAATAGCCTTTCCGTCTACGGTGATCCTCCTCTCAACGAGGGGCATCCCGGTTGTAAAGTATTTTCCGAGGAAAGCGGCAGTAGACACATTGAGGACGACAGCGCCGGCGTCGGCCGGAAGGCCTCCGGCGGGAACTGCCCTTCCTGTGAGATTGGCTATGAGGACTTTTTCAGCTCCCTGGGGGAAACTGGTTCCGAGAGACCTTACAGTAACGCGGGTGTCATCCGAGAAGGCCTGCTTCAGTGCGGAAATTCCTGCAGGCTTGTTCTTTTCGATCCCTATAATGCACGCCGGAATGTCGAGGACATCGAGGATCTTTTCAACTGCAGTCTTTATGTATTCAGTGTCCTCCACCATAGCGCGTGCATCGGAAGTAATGTACCCTTCACATTCAGCGCCATTTATCAGCAGATAGTCCGGGTGAGGCTTGTCCTTGCTGAGAGACAGCTTTACGTGGGTAGGAAATCCCGCGCCGCCGAGGCCTACGCATCCGGAAAGCCGGACAGCTGAGACCAGGGACGAAGGATCGGATATTTCGGGAGGTGCAACTGACGGGTCCGGTGTGTAGTTTCCGTCGCTCTCAATTTCCACGGCAGGCACCATGGAACCGCCGGCAGACAGGAACGAGGTTATTTTCTTTACTGTCCCGCTCACTGATGAGTGAGTGTATGCACTCACGAATGATCCGGGTTCGCCTATGACGGAACCGACAAATACCTGCTGCCCCTCTGAGACTGTGCACTTGGCCGGAGCCCCTATGTGCATGGACACAGGTATGGTAACGGTCTTAAAATCGCGAAGCCTCACCGACTCCGAATCGGTGAGGTGCTTCCTGTGAGGTATCTTTATTCCTCGTATGCGGCGAGCCTTTATGAATGGAAAAGCATCCAATGTCCTGTCCTCTTTTGCTCAGATGATAAGGAACTGTCCAACATTCCTGATAAACGTGTTTTTCCAATAATTGCCAGAAATAATTCTACCACAGCGCTGAAAATGGTTCAATTTGACCATATCCGAGTACCCTCTCAGGACTTTCAGCTGTTCTTCTGAGAGAATATCGGAGTATTCATCGGCAAAAGCCCCGGCCTGTCTGAACATGGAATCGTATACAGCCCTGTTGCGCTCCCTGGCACTGAGGCGGGAGGCCAGCACGGAAGGCTCGGATGCGTTGTATGCGCCTACCTGATTGGAAGAATGCTGGCGGTATTTTATCAGAGGAATTTTAATGAAGCTTATCCTCCCGAAGGCCGATGCTATCAGAGCACACCACCAGTCGTGCATCACCGCGCACGGTTCAGGGCCTATCATGCTCACCAGGGCACGGTTGACCATCATTGCGCAGCCGGTGACGACGTTCTGGCAGACGAGCTGGTTGAGGGCAGTCCTCTCAGGGGACATTTTTTCGTATTTTACTAGCGAGGGTGAGATGACATTCAGATCTTCGTCAGCCACAGCCAGGTCGCAGTGCACCAGGCATGGAACTGACGGGCTGCCGTCTTCAAGCTTCTGCATCTCGAGAAGGGTTCTCGAGACCTTGTCCGGATACCACCAGTCGTCAGCGTCGCACGTCATGACGTAGTCTGCCCTGCTTGCGGCAAGCAGCTTAAAGAAATTCGATTTTGCGCTGCCGGACGGCGTGTGGTCTTCGAGAAGGGAAATCCTGCCGTCGCGCGAGGCATACTGCCCTACAATATCCCTGGTGCCGTCTTCCGAACCGTCATCCCTGACCACTATCCTTATATCGCTGTGGTCCTGGGCGAGGAGGGAATCGAGCTGCTGGGATAAGAACCGGCTGCTGTTGCACGTTGCAAGCAGAATTTCAACACACGGCATTGTTCTCCCCCGACTTAAAAAGACAGGGCAGGAAACACAGAGTGCTTCTGCCCCGGATGATCATTTGAAATATTTGTCTACTATCTCCTGTGCCTTCGAATAGTCGTCAGCAGAAACATATGCCACATATTTTCCGCTGACTTCTATGACAGTGTGCTCTATCCTTGGAATGGCTTCCTGATTGTAGTCCTTGTAGGCATCGTACTGGGAGGATTTTCTTGCCTCCAGTGAAGAGCGGAGGCTGTCGGCGTCATCCCCGGAATTGCAGGTGAACACCCCGAATTCCTCCCCTGTAAACCCGGTGGTCATGTAGAATTCAAAGCTTGAGCACCCGCTGGTGTCAATGAGCAGGATGTTGTTGACTGTATCCGAATCCACCTGTTCGGGTTCCTCTGAGAACAGGTCCGAGGATTTGAGCTCCGATATGAGAGCGGCTGTATCGACCTCCTTGGAAGAGCCGCATGAGACGAAAAGCAGAAGCGCAGCGGCAGCGAGGACTGCGCATAAAATTTTCTTTACCAAGTGTAATCACTCCTGTTTACCGTGTGAGTCAGCAGATAGTCTTCCCAGACGGCGAAACCGCTGCTTGTGAGCGAGAGGCCGTTGGCTTCCGCGTATTCTTCATTGAGGGCATTGTCGGTGACAAGCTCGGAAGGAAGCCCCAGCAGGAAGACTGACTCGCGGACTGCGTCGTTCTTTATCATTTCGTCTGCCGCGAGGATCTTGTCTATCGTAATGTAGGCATGGCTGGAGGCCAGCGAGGAAGTGACCGGTATCAGAGTCTGCAGGTATATCTGCGCATCCGGCTGGGCGGACTTTATCATTTCGATGAGCGAGGCAAGTGAATCCTCGAAATCGTCGGGATAATACCACCCCATCTCATTGAGGCCGAGTGCTATGTATATCTTTCCGTATGTGTTCTCGGAGAGAAGCTGTGAAAGGGTGACCTCGTTCCCGGACCTGTCATAGCCTGTCCCGCTCATTGCGTTCTCCGTTGTCATTGAGCTCGAATAGAACAGCTGGGCTCCTTCGGCATATCCGTACAGCTCAAAGCCCTGTATCCTTGATTCACCAATGATCAGGGCGTCGGAGAACCAGTCCGAACTCTGTTTTTCGGATTCCGGAACTTCCTGGGTATAGTCATACGGGTTCTTGATTGTTTCGACAGTGATGCTTTCGGTCGGCATCGGGCCTATCTGTGAAAAATCGGCAGGCTTTCCTGAGCGCCTTACGGCCCTCACGACAAGCACTATTCCGATGATGATCAGGATGATTATTGCCGTGAGCAGTATATAGGCGAGAAGGCGCCTCTTCTTCATCTCGCGGATCTTGGCCCTTCTTGCCTCGCGGTTTTTGAGGAAAGATTCTTTATCGGAGGCTCCGCCGGCACTAGTATTTTCACTGGAAGCAGCTCCGGATGCACCTTCTGATGCTGCTTTATCTGTCTGCTCGTTTTTTGAAGGGGCATCTTCTGCCGCATTGAGGATCCTGTCGGCATCCTCGGCAGAAAAGACGTGGCTCGAATCGTTCCGGTTCAACCCGTCGTTCATATCCAGCACCTCCCCCACAGCACTGACAGTCCATGCAGTGCTTACTGGCGACACATTTTCGTATGTAAAAATTCTAATGCCCGTTCGGACCGGTGTCAATTGAATGGCAGGCCTCAGAGTGAACTGCTGCACAGCCCCTGCCGCGCTTCGTGAAGATTGCGGCTGCATCGATGTCCGAGCTGTTTTTAAAGGCTTCGTGCATCTGGTAACCCTGAAATCGTCAAAATGGCGTATAAAATCAAGAAAAATGCCTTAAAATCAAACATTTTCTTGCAAATTAGTTGATACTATATTATAATCACGGCGTGTTAGGAAGGAGTGGGTTTTGCCCACTCTTTCGTTTTCAATGAAGACTGTTGCGCGAAAGGCGCCTCGGAGGGAATATGGCAGCCAAGGTAAAGACCACAGACAGGGTCAGGAAAGCACTAGCTCCTGTCGCTGAAAATCTGGGCCTTGAGATCTGGGACGTGGAATCCGTCAAAGAGGGTCCGGACATGATCCTCAGGGTCTACGTCGACAGGGAAGGCGGAGTATCCATAGACGAATGCGAGGCGATGAGCAGGGCGTCCGACCCGATTCTGGACGAGATGGACCTCTACGGAAGCCAGTATGTTTTCGAGGTCTCTTCTCCGGGAATCGAGAGGGTGCTTAGGACAGATGACCATCTCAGAAGGTATATCGGCGGAACCGTGACGGTCAGGCTCATCAGACCGGACAAATCCGGAAGGAAGGAGCTCAGGGGAGTCCTCGAGTCCTTCGACGGAAAAACCGTGACTATTTCGACTGACGATGGAGCTGAAGAGATCCCCAGGGGGGATACGGCAGTAATACAGGTATACGAAGACTTTATGGGGGACATAAGATGAAAAAGAAGACCGAACCTGAGTCCAACAACATTGATGAATTTTTCGACGCACTTGCGATGCTCGAAAAGGAGAGAGATCTCCCGGAAGACTATCTCATCGAAAAGATAAAGAACGCGATAATCATCGCCGCCAAGAGGGACTACGGAAATTCCGGAAACATCGATGTCGAGATAGATCCTGAGACGAAGGTCTTCAGGGTCACTCAGATAAAGAACGTCGTGGACGAGGTCGAGGACCCAACCCTGGAGATAACCCTCGAGGATGCAAAGAAGGTGGACCCTGACGCCATGGTCGGCGGCCAGGTAGTAATCCCGCTCGACACACGCAAGTTCGGAAGGATACCTGCCCAGACTGCCAAGCACGTCATCCGCCAGAACATCAGGGAGGCGGAGAGAGAGCAGGCATATGACGATATAAGGGCGAAGGTCGGCGAACTGGTGCAGGCAACTGTCATGAGGACGGACCCCATCAAGGGAACTGTGGTCCTCGAAATTGGCCGCAATGAGGCGCTGCTCCCAAGAAGCGAGCAGGTGCCGGGGATGTCTCTCGCCGACGGCCAGAAGATCAATGTGTATGTCGTGGACGTCACTGATACAGAGCGCGGACCCAAGATCATGCTTTCAATGACCCACCCGGGACTCGTAAAGAGGCTGTTTGAGGTGGAGGTTCCAGAGATTTTCGACGGAACCGTCGAAATCAAGGCTGTCGCAAGGGAGGCCGGCCAGAGGACAAAGATCGCCGTCTGGTCAAAGGACAAGGATGTGGACCCGAGGGGAGCCTGCATAGGCCCGAGGGGATCCAGGGTCGAGAGAATCGTGGATGAGCTCGGCGGGGAGAAGATAGACGTCGTGCTCTGGAGCGAAAAGCCGGAGGAATTCATTGCCAAGGCGCTCTCCCCGGCAGATGTGATATCCGTCGAAGTAACCGACCCGGAAGCCAAGGCCTGCACCGTCACAGTGCCGGACGACCAGCTGTCTCTCGCAATAGGAAACAGGGGACAGAACGCCAGGCTTGCAGCAAGGCTCACCGGCTTCAAGATTGACATAAAGCCTGAAAACGGGTACTACGAGAAAGAGGACAGATGAAGAAGAGAAAGGTCCCGATGAGGCTCTGCACTGGGTGCAGGGAGTCAAAACCGAAGAAAGAACTTTTGAGGATTGTAAAATCCCCCGACGGAGAGGTTTCCGTCGACGAAACGGGCAGGAAGCCCGGAAGAGGGGCCTACATCTGCAGAAATGCCGAATGCCTTGATAAGGCGAGAAAGAACAGGAGCCTCGAGAGAACTTTCGAGATGAAGATATCCGAAGAAGTCTATGAAGAGCTCGAGAAGGAGATCCTGTCCGCAGAAGAGGTTAAATGAAGGACAAGAGGGTTCTAAACGCCATAGGGATGTGCCGGAGGGCAGGGAAACTGGGGATAGGCGCCGATGCGGCGCTGGACGGAATAAGACACGGTGCCCCTGCCGTCGTGATGGCAAGCGACATCTCCGAAGGAACCAGGAGCAGAATAGCCGGAAAATGCGGCAGGACAAAAATCATCGAGCTCGGATGCACGATGGATGAGATAGAGGAGACGGTGGGCAGGAGATTCGCCGTCGCATCGATAAACGACGAGAATCTGGCAAGAGCCGTTATGATCGCCTTAAACAGGGAGGAAATTGCTGATGCTGATTAAATACCGTCTGGGAGAACTTGCAAAGGACTTTGACCTGCAGAACAAGGAGGTCATAGCCCTGCTTGCCGATAAGTTCCCGGGGGAAAAGAAACACACGACGGTTCTGACGGAATCTGAGCTCAACTACATCTTTGACGAACTCACGAAGAAGTATTCCGCCAAGAATTTCGACGCATATCTCAAGCCGGAAGGGAAGCCGGAGGAAAAGCCTGAGGAAAACGCTGAGCCCACGGCGGAGAAACCGGCCGAGCAGCCGAAGACTGCCGCCGTCGAAAAAGAGCCAAAGGAGAAAGCCCCCGAGAAGAAGAAGACCTCCCAGCCGCAGCCCAAGAAGGACAGGATAACCAAAGTCGTAGATACAGGGTCAGCATCTGTAGATCTGGACAAGTACAGCGAGAAGTACGAGAATCTCGCGGAGTCGCAGGCAAGGTCCTCCGGGCAGATGAGTAGCAGAAAGGCCCAGTCCCAGGGGAGCAAGCAGAAGCTCAACCAGAAGTCCAAGCAGAAGAAGTACAAGACTTTCGGGAAGCAGAAGAGGGAGACTGAAGCCGAGAAGCTCCAGAGAATACAGCTCGAGAAGGCCAGAAAGGCCCAGCTCAAGATCTCGATACCTGATGAAATCAGCGTGGGAGAGCTTGCCACGAGGCTCAAGGCGACCTCTGCCAGCGTAGTCAAGAAGCTTATGGAGCTCGGGGTAATGGCTTCGGTGAGCGACACGATAGATTTCGACACCGCTGCCCTTGTCGCCGAGGAAATGAATGCCAAGGTAGAGCACGAAGTGCATGTGTCCATCGAGGAGAGGCTCATTGACGACACGGAGGACGACGAGAAGGATCTCGTCCCGAGAGCCCCGGTCGTTGTAGTTATGGGCCATGTCGACCACGGCAAGACTTCCCTTCTCGACTACATAAGGAAGACCAAGGTGACATCCACCGAGGCCGGCGGGATCACCCAGCACATAGGCGCGTACAGGGTCAAGGTCAATGACAGGATGATAACCTTCCTGGATACACCGGGCCATGAGGCGTTCACTGCGATGAGGGCCCGCGGGGCCATGCTCACGGATATCGCAATACTGGTAATCGCCGCTGACGACGGCATCATGCCGCAGACGGTGGAGGCGATCAACCACGCAAAGGCCGCCAACGTCACGATAATCGTTGCAATCAACAAGATAGACAAGCCGAATGCAAATCCGGAGAGGGTAAAGAAGCAGCTCACCGAATACGGCCTTGTCTCTGAGGAATGGGGCGGGGATACAGTGTGCTGCAACGTCTCAGCTCTCACCGGGGAAGGAGTTGACAATCTGCTCGAGATGCTGCTCCTCGTTGCCGACATGAAGGAGCTCAAGGCCAACCCGAACAGGCTTGCAAAAGGCGCTGTCATTGAGGCCAGGCTCGACAAGGGACGCGGCCCGATAGCCTCCGTCCTCATACAGAACGGCACGCTCCACCTGGGAGACGTGATAATTGCCGGGACCGCAGTCGGAAGGGTCAGGACCATGATCGACGACAGGGGAAAGAGGATAAAGTCCGCAGGACCTTCCGAACCTGTCGAGATAGCCGGGCTGATCGACGTTCCCAACGGCGGCGACGTCTTCAACGCCGTCGAGGACGAAAAGCTCGCGAGGGAGCTTGCAAACCAGAGGAAATCAGCGGAGCAGGCCAAGCAGTGGAACAGCTACACCAAGGTCACCCTCGACAATCTGTTCAGCCAGATCGAGGAAGGCGACAGGAAGGAGCTCCCGATTGTCGTCAAGGCGGACGTGCAGGGCACGGCCGAGGCACTCAAGGACAGCCTTGAGAAGCTTTCCAATGACGAGGTCAAGGTATCCGTCATACATGCGGCAGTCGGCGGGATAACAGCCAACGACGTCATGCTCGCAAAGGCTTCAGGAGCAGTAATAATAGGATTCAACGTGAGGCCTGATTCCAACGCCACGGAGCAGGCAAAGGCCGACGGCGTAGAAATGCGCATGTACAGGGTCATCTATGATGCCATCGACGATGTGGAGGCGGCCCTCAAGGGAATGCTCGCCCCGAAGACCAGAGAGGTCGAGGAAGGCAGCGTTGAAGTCAGGGAGGTCTACAAGATATCATCCGTCGGCACTGTCGCTGGCTGCTATGTTACCTCCGGGAGCATAAGCAGAGGCAGCCTTGTCAGGGTAGTGAGAGACGGGATAATCATCCACGACGACAAGGTGGCTTCACTGAGAAGATTCAAGGACGATGTAAAGGAAGTCTCCCAGGGGTATGAGTGCGGCGTCACCCTCGAAAAGTTTGCCGACATAAAGCAGGGAGACATATTCGAGACATACCTTGTAGAAGAGTACAGGGAATAATGACGGATTTCCCCGGGAGGATGTAATTTTGGCATCTCACAGAATTGAAAGACTGGAAAAAGACATCAAGGTGCATCTTTCGAGGGAGATTCCGACCCTCAAGGATCCGCGCATTGACTGCATGCCATCTGTTGTGAGGGTCGATGTGACGCCGGATTCCTCCTATGCGACGATCCTCATAAGCTCTGTGTTCGGGTTCGACAGGGCAAAGGAATGCTGCGAGGCTTTAAACGGGGCAGCGGGAATCCTCAGGACGTCAATTTCAAAGACGATGCACATAAGGAAGGCACCGGAGCTCAATTTCATTCCGGACGGGTCTGCGGAATATGCTGACCACATCAACCGGATTTTGGAGAAGATCAAGAATGAGTCAGAGAACTGACATCGACTTCGTCTGCAGGACCCTCACCGGGAGCGGACCTCTGCTTATACTGACGCACAAGAATCCCGACGGGGACACCCTCGGGGCGGGGTTCTCGCTGTGGCGCGCGCTCTCAAAACTTGGCATCAAAAGCAGGGTGGAAGTCGCCGACAATGCTCCGAGGAAGTATTCCGCAATAAAGGAATTCTACGATGAGGCGGAAAAGGACGATTTCGAGCCCTCTGCAGTGGTCTCGGTGGACATCGCCGGGGCTTCCCTCCTCACGGAGAGATCCCTCAGGTACAGGGATGACGTTCTCCTCGCCATAGACCACCACAGGACTCATCAGGATTTTGCAAAGTATCTCTTCCTCGATGCCTCTTCCGAGTCGTGCTGCGGAATTATAGCGAGGGTTATAGACAGGCTCGGCGTCGAGTGGGACGACTATATCGCAAAATGCATCTACACCGGCCTCTCCACGGACACCGGCTGCTTCAGGTATGCAAACACGACCTCGGAGTCGCTGAAGCTCGCCGCGAGGACATACGGATACAATATCGATGCCAAGTCCCTCAACTATGTATATTTTGAGGAGAAGTCAGTCGCTCACATCAAGCTCGAGGAGCTTGCCCTCAACGGAGTCCAGATGTATGCCGACGGCAGGATAGCAGTCATGACGCTTACCCTCGACATGATGAGGGCGGCCGGGGCAGACAGCGACGACATCGAGGGCATAACACCGATTCCGAGGCAGATAGAGGGAGTCAGGGTCGGTGTGACGCTGAGGGAGCTCGAAAACGGCTCCTGGAAGGGGTCGCTCAGGTCTAACGGCGACCCGGACTGCTCCGCAATATGCAGGAACCTCGGAGGAGGGGGACATCCCGGGGCTGCGGGATTCGAGTGCTCGGGAACCATCTCAGACATAAAGAAGCTCATTCTGGCGGAGATATATCCGCATCTCTGATGTCTGAAAGCGGGATCATAATACTGGACAAGCCTTCCGGATATACCTCGTTCGACTGTGTTGCAAGAATGAGGGGAATCCTGGGAATCAAGCGTATAGGACACGGAGGCACACTGGATCCGATGGCGACCGGCGTGCTTCCGGTTTTCTGCGGCAGGGCCGCGAAAGCTATAAGGTTTGCACCCGACACGACCAAGGAATATGAAGCCTTGGTTTCCGTGGGAATCAAAACTGACACGGGGGACATAACAGGAACCGAGGTCGGCACATCAGAAGCCATGCCCGAAGAGGACGAATTGAGATCGGCAGCACAGAGCTTTATCGGCAGGACATCGCAGATTCCTCCCATGTATTCCGCGGTAAAGATAGGCGGAAAACACCTGTATGACATTGCCAGAACGGGGCGTACGGTTGAGCGCGAGCCGAGGGAGATAGAAATATTCTCTATCGAGATCACAAGCTATTCCAGTACGGGAAAGCAGTTCGGATTCAGAACCGAGTGCTCGTCAGGAACGTATGTCAGGACTCTTGCCGAAGACATCTGTGAAAAGGCTGGCACAGTGGGCACCCTTTCCTCCCTCAGGAGGACCAGGTGCATGGGATTCGGTGAGAAATCGGCGGTAAGCCTGGAAAGACTCGAGTCTTCCGATGATCCCTGGACCTTTATCCGGCCGCTTGAGGATCTGTTCACCGGAGTCCCAAAAATCGTACTTGATGATGCGGACAGCAGGAGATTCCTCAACGGCGCAAAAGTGTATTCCGGCAGGCCGGAAGGCGAAGAGGTCCTTGTCGCGGACAGGAACGGACTGCTGGGAATAGGAAAGACAGAGGGCGGCCTTCTGGTGAAGCTCGTCCATCTCGCGGAGGATTGAAAGATGCAGTATGAAGACAGGACCGTCGTCGCGGTGGGGTATTTCGACGGGGTCCACATAGGGCACAGGTCCCTGTTCCAGGAAGTCCTGAGAATTTCAAGACACACGGGGATGAAGCCTGTAGCCCTCACTTTCGACTTTTCTTCCGTGAGACCCAGGGGGAAAGGCCCGAAGGACCTGTACCAGAGGGAAGAGAGCTTCAGGATAATGGAATCCCTGGGGATAACCCCTGTGCCTCTTGACTTCGGTGCAGTGAGGGACCTGACGCCGATAGAATTTGTGCACAGGGTTCTCATTAGGCAGCAGATGGCAGGCCACGTGGTGAGCTCCAGCGATTTCAGGTTCGGGAAAGACAGGATGGGCGGAGTCACCGAGATGAGGGAAGTGTGCGCCGGCTTCGGGATCGGGAGCACAGTAGTGGACGAGGTCATGTACGGTGGAAGGCCTGTTTCCACCACGAGGATTAAGGAGCTCGTCGCCAACGGGGAAATGTCCGCTGCAGGGATCATGCTCGGAGCCCCCTACAGGTTTACGGCCGAGGTCGTAAGGGGAAAGGGGCTCGGGAGGCAGATAGGTTTTCCCACAATGAACCAGGTCTACCCTTCTATTGTGAGGCCTGCAAAGGGAGTGTATGAATCAATTGCCGAGATAGACGGCATTGAATACCATTCGGTCACCGATATAGGGGTGCGTCCGACGGTGGAGGACGTGGGCGAGTACAGGGCTGAAACCCACGTGATAGGAATTGACGAGGACGAAGTCGGAAAGACTGTCAGGGTTTCTCTCCTCAGGAGGCTGAGGGATGAAAAGAAGTTCATGAGCGTTGAGGAACTCAAGAAGGCGATTGACCATGACGTTCGCGAGGTCATGGCCGGCGGCATCAATTGAGGCTTTAATCCGCGGAACTTTATGATATAATATCCTAGTTACCTGTGCTCGGGCGTAGGAGACAGCCCCATCTGGGGACCTTTCGAGACCTCGGCTGGGCATGAGGCAAATATAGAAAGACGAAAGGAAACAGAAAATGCTGGACAAAAAGGAAATCATCGAGAAGTACCAGCTCCGCGAGGGAGACACCGGTTCGCCGGAAGTACAGGTCGCCATCCTGACAGAGAGGATCAACCACCTGACAGCCCACCTCAAGGAGAATCCGCAGGACCGCCATTCGCGCCGCGGACTTCTGAAGATGGTAGGACGCCGCCGCAATCTGCTGGCGTATCTTCAGAAAAAGGATATTGAACGCTATCGTGCTCTAATATCCAAGCTGGGCCTGAGAAAGTAAGCCTATTGAGAGGGCAGGCCGGATTCCTGGAAAAGAATCCGTTCTGCCCTTTCTTGAGTCAGAAACCACAGAGATCAGGAGTTAGCGGTAAAACCGACAGGTCTTCAAGATGTGAGAAGAAATGCGGGTTTTATTGCTAACCCGGTCCTGTGGATTAAATAAACCGGAGGTTAGAAATGTTCGATAATTACAGAGTATTCGAATATGAGCTTGCCGGACGCAAGCTCATGGTCGAGACCGGCAAGGTCGCCGGTCTTGCAGATGGATCCTGCATGGTCCATTACGGCGACACAGTTGTGCTGTGCACGGCAACGATGTCCGATACGCCGAGGGAGGGAGTGGATTTCTTCCCGCTTTCAGTTGACTATGAGGAAAAGCTTTATGCTGTGGGCCGCATTCCCGGAAGCTATCTCAGAAGAGAAGGCAGGCCTTCAGAAAAGGCAATCCTCGCATCTAGGGTCGTCGACAGGCCGATGCGCCCGCTGTTCCCGAAGGACATGAGGAACGATGTGTCCATAACTATGACAGTCATGTCTGTAGACCAGGACTGCTCTCCAGAGATCACCGGAATGATCGGGTCCTCCATCGCAGTCGCAATTTCCCAGATCCCGTGGGACGGGCCGATCGGCGGCGTTGCTGCCGGACTTGTAGACGGCGAGATCGTCATCATGCCGACTGAGGAGCAGCGCGCCAAGAGCGATCTTGCACTGACTGTTGCAGGGACAAAGGAAAAGGTAGTCATGATCGAGGCCGGGGCAAACGAAGTCGACAACGAGACCATGCTCAAGGCCATAATCAAGTGTCATGACGAGATAAAGGGAATTGTGGCCTTTATCGATTCGATCGTGGCTGAGATCGGCAAGGAAAAGGTTCCGTTTGAGAGCAAGGACGTTCCCGAGGAGCTGTTCGAGGCTGTCAAGGAATTCGCCATAGAAGACGTCAAGAAGGCAATGGACACCGACGACAAGACCGTCAGGGACGCTGCCCTTCTCCCGATATATGCCGCAGTGCACGAGAAATTCGACACGGATTACGAAGACAACACGGCAATCATAGACGATGCCATGTTCAAGCTCCAGAAATATGTCGTGAGGCGCTGGCTGCTCGATGAAGGAAAGCGCGTCGACGGAAGAAAGATAGACGAAATCCGTCCGCTTGCCGCAGAGGTCGGCCTCCTGCCCAGAGTACACGGATCAGGGCTGTTCACGAGAGGACAGACCCAGGTTCTCACGACATGCACGCTCGGAATGAGCGGCGATGCCCAGATGCTCGACGGCATTGACAATGAAGAGACAAAGAGATACATGCACCAGTACAACATGCCCTCCTATTCCGTCGGCGAGACAAAGCCTTCCAGAAGCCCCGGAAGAAGGGAGATCGGGCACGGTGCCCTTGCGGAGAGGGCTCTCCTCCCGGTAATCCCCAGCGTCGACGAGTTCCCGTACACGATGAGGCTTGTTTCAGAGGTACTGAGTTCCAACGGATCCACTTCACAGGCTTCCGTCTGCGGATCGACTCTCGCCCTTATGGACGCCGGCGTCCCGATAAAGGCTCCTGTGGCAGGAATAAGCTGCGGACTTGTAACTGAGGGCGAGCGCTGGATGACGATGGTCGACATCCAGGGCGTAGAGGACTTCTTCGGAGACATGGACTTCAAGGTTGCCGGAACCAAGAAGGGCATCACTGCCATCCAGATGGATATTAAGATCCACGGACTCACATATGACATCATCAAGGAAGCGCTCGACAAGTGCTATAAGGCACGCTGCTACATCATCGACGAAGTGCTTCTCAAGACAATACCGGAGCCGAGGAGCGAACTTTCCAAGTACGCACCGAAGATGGAGACCCTGCTCATAAGCACTGACAAGATAAGCGAGGTCATCGGCAAGGGCGGAAAAGTCATCCAGAAGATATGCTCCGAGTGCAACGTCAAGGTTGATGTCGAGGAAGACGGACACGTATACGTCTTCGGTCTTGACAGGAAGGACATCAACAGAGCCGTGAACATCATCAAGACGATAGTCGAAGATCCTGAGATCGGCTCCATGTACTACGGCAAGGTCACGAGGATCCTCCCGATCGGATGCAAGGTCGAGATCGCCCCTGGCAAGGAAGGGTTCATCCCGATCAGGGACCTCGAGGACAAGAGGACCGAAAAGGTAGAGGATGTCGTCAGCGTCGGAGACGTAATCCCGGCGAAGGTCATGAAGATTAGCGAACGCGGAATTGACCTCTCCAGGAAGGACGCAATTGCTGCCATCAAGGCAAAGCAGCAGAGGGACGCCGAAGCCAATAAATAACTGAACACTGATCGTTTTAAAGGGCAGGGCATATGGATGTCCTGCCCTTTTCGGAAGGAGAAATCATGAGAAAGACGGCTGTCGTGACAGGTGCATCGGGCTGCATAGGCGAGGCATGTGCCAGAATTCTGGCTTCCCGCGGGTGGTGCGTGGCGGCCGCGGCAAATTCGTCACCTGAGAAAGCCGATGCGCTGTGCAGGGAGATACGCTCATGTGGCTTTGAATGCTCCGTATTCACCGCCGATCTCAGAAAGTCGTCCGAGGCTGAAAAGCTCATGGGCAATGTCAAGAAGGCATACGGCGGCATCGATGCAGTGGTCATGTGCGCCGGGACGGATCTCAGAAAGCTGATAGCGGACACTTCCGACAGGGACTGGGAGGAAGTGATCTCCTCGAACCTCAGCACTGTTTTCTATACGATGAGGGCGGCTGTGCCGCATATGCTCGAAAGGGGAGGGGCGATTGTTGCCTTCTCATCTATCTGGGGAACTGCAGGCGGTTCAGCGGAGGCGGCATATTCCGCTGCAAAGGCAGGGGTAGAGGGTCTCGTCAGGGCGGCGGCAAAAGAACTCGGGCCGTCGGGAATAACTGTGAACTGCGTCGCCCCGGGTGCGATAGAATCACCCATGAATTCATTCATGACAGAAGAGGAAAAGCAGAGCTTCTGCGAAGACGTCCCTCTCGGAAGGTTCGGGACACCAGAGGAGGCAGCCCTTGCGGCAGCTGACCTTCTTGAAAACAGGTATGTCACCGGACAGGTGATCGGTGTAAACGGAGGCTACGTCATCTAAAACTATATCAAAGCAAAAGAAATAGATGCCGCGGAAACAGCCGTGATGAAACGGCAGACGCGGCATCTTATTTATTTTGTATGATTTCTATGGTCAGTCGTCCAGATCGAACGTGACCTCCTTTGAATACTTGTGAGGAAGGAGGCCGAGGATTGCCATGACTCCTGCAATCACTGCAAGAACCGCTCCGATAGTGACCAGTATGCTGATTATCTTCTTCCAAGAACTTTTTTCCATGTCAAAGACTCCTTCTGCCTGCGTAGATGAATCAGAATCTCATGATTTTGAATTCGTGAAGATTCACAGGGCTGAATATGGATTTTTCCGATACCGGCAGGACAGCGCCGAATCTGGCAAACTGCCCCTTGTTTTGGAATGTGTAGGCATTCATGAAAACCGAAGATCCCTCTGCAAGCCCGTCTGGAAACATGCTGCTTATATAATCAGGCGGGAATGTCCATGAGGCAGCCCAGAACCAGCCGACTTCATCAAGACCGTTTGAAATGGATGGAGTGATCTGCTCTTTGCTGATGACGCCTTTCTCGGGGCCGCCGGTCAGGCAGAGCACACCTCTTCCGTCGGCAGAAACGATTGCGGTGATGACCTCGGAATTCTGGTCCCGTGATAGAGACACGGCACAGCAGCTTCCGTCAGTCATTTTATCCATGCTGATATCCGGATCTCTCTCGTAGTTGAAGAGGGCTGCATGCAGCTGCCCGTCCATTATGGAAGGCCTGTACTGCATATACAGCTTGAAGCTTCCGTAAGTGCCTGGATAAAATGCTGTTTTCAGGACTGGAAGCGTGTCTTCCTCGACAGCTGTTTTGATAATCGGAATAAAATTCATTTCTGCTCCACTCGATAACGAAAATTATACCACCGTATAAAATTCAATGGCAAACATACTGTAAACATTTAAGGAAACCCTTGCGGCGTGCGGTAGCAAGCGGATTTGAGGTAAAAAATATCCAGGCAGGATGATGCCTGGATTTTTACAACTGCTGAAGATAATGGTCAGTCGTCTGGGATAAGGGTGTAGAAGGCAACTTCGTCAGTTTCTCTGTTGGAAACAATCAGTTTGTGTTTTTCTGCAGAGTCCCTGAAATACATGCAGTTCGCAGGTCCGTGTCCGCTGTCGATAAGGTCAATTTTATATCCACTGTCATTGTCATAATGAAGCGCGACGAGGTCCATGTTCCCTTTTCTGTGCCCTATAAAGGCATACTCTTTTCCCTCAATGTCTGCGCCACACAGAGCGTGGATGAAGGGCATTTTTTCTTTTCTTTCCCAGATTTTAGAGAATTTTCCGCCCTGCCGTTTATAAACAGACAGGGTGTCACCGTGGAAAGGCGACAGGGTGAGAAGCTCTCTCTCACCGTCACCGTCATAGTCCTGATAGAGCATGTCGCTCACGGGATCAGAGAGAATCTGGTCGTACGACCAGCTGCCGCCTTCTGAAGACGGGGGAAAGATCCTGTACACCCCGTTGTCTGTCCCTATCATTGCATAGGTGCCTTCTTCCCAATCTACAATTGAGAATCCGTGATTTTTATAAAGACCGCTCATGAATGGAGTCATCTGGAGCTGATTTTCAGAATTGTATTTAGTCAGGTCATTTGGAAGGCCAGAAACCCATACTCTCCCAGGGCAAGTCCAGTCTTCTTCAAAGGCGCTGGCACTCTTGATAGTGCAAGCGATCAGGTAATAGGAATTATTTCTTCTGAGGACGCCGAATCGATGTACAAAAGGCATCTCACATAGCACATTGCATGACCAGGCGGGACCATTCCTTCGGTAGTAGACTATTTTGGCAGAAGCAGACTGGTCTGGAGAGAAAAAATTCTGTGTTGCCATCAGCATGCTTTCTGAAAGTGGATATTGCAGGATGGTCATTACCCCTCCGGGCTGTTCCCAGATAGTGTCCTCGATTCTTCCTTCAAGCGAGAAAGAGTAACATGGACCAGCTTTTTCTGCAGAGCAAACGACATGACGGCTGCCGCCATAATCGAAAGCGGCAACTGCATAAGGCTTCTTGAGATTAGCTACAACCTGTTTTTCGGCTCTCATGAATCAGTCCTCCGGGGATTAGAATGATGCCGTTCGACTTTATGTTTAATGAGAAGCTTCTACAGAACCGCTTTCTGTTTTTGACCAGCAGACTGAATAAAAATTGTCGAGGGCAAACTTCTTGCACGTCAGTATGTGTTTCCTCATGAGAGATGCGGAATACTCAGGGTCATCGTTCTGAAGAATGCTGTTGAGGATCCCAAGATGCTGGACCCTGGCCTCGTCAAAGTGCTTTTCATTTTCCTTGCTGCTGATGATTACTCTTGTGTTGTGGTCGTATACGCGGTGCATCATATCGATTATGTAATCGTTCCTGCAGTTGTTGATGATGTAAAGGTGCATCTGTGTGTCCATATCAAATGAATTAATGAATTCAGAATCTCCCGGAGTCACTTCAAAATACTTTTTAAATTTGAGCAGCTCTTTGGGATCGAGATACGGAATTGACATCTTAAGTGCAACCGGCTCTATCTCTATTCTGGCTTGAAAGATCTGAATGACGTCGTCAAGAGAAATCTCTGTCACAAGAATCCCTTTTTTAGGAAGAACCTTGAGATACCCTTCCATTTCAAGACGGCTTATTGCTTCTCTGACAGGAGTGCGTGAAAGACCGAATTCCTCGCCGATCTGAGTCTCATTGAGGATGGACCCCGGGGTATATTTACACTTAATCAGGCGCTCCTTAAGTTCGTTATATGCAACTTCTTTCAAGTCGTTGTTCTTTTTTCCCATATGTAAAGCCTCCAGATAGCCTGTGGTTTTATTATGTTATGCATATTATGCGGTCCGGAGAGGACCCGGAAATCTTTTGAATGTATACATCATACTACAAATTTTAAGAAAATCAAATTTTAGAAACGAAAAAATCTTGGCATTTTCCTGTGATAAAGCCCAATATTTTATGCATAATGTTAAATATGCACAAGCAATAGGTGAAAATTTTATACATATTCTGCATTGTTGCAGTTGCAAACGTGTTGTATACTTCTTGCTGTCGGAAATGTTAAGAGACTGTTAAGAACATAGCCGGACATGCA
>JBMNPE010000016.1:0-24693 GCA_050943435.1 Oscillospiraceae bacterium
GAAGAACCCGGCTCTTCAGTGTCTGCAGAATCCGCAGCATCCTCGATTTCCACGGTGTCGTCCATATCAACATCGTCAGGCTCGGAATTCTTCTCCGGCTCTTTCGGCGCATCCTTGGGCAGGCTTCCCCCGAATATGCTTTCGAGGTCAGTCGTTCCGGTATCGTCGTATGATGTATATTTAGGACTGTCGTCATCCTCAACGAAGGAAGAAAGTATGTCATTATCCTTCTCGGAAGGCTTTCTTCCTCTTCTGTCTTCGGTGTCTTTTGTGCTCATTTTGTTTCCTCATAACCTAAAGGACCTACCGGGACAAGTCCCGGGATTTGCTAATTATATCACATAGCCTCTGATACGGAAACCCCGCCGGTGAGGCCGGAAAGACCTTTATTAAGAGGTTTAAGGGTGTTTTTCCAGTTTTGTGCTATCATATATCCGTATGAGTGAAACTATGCCAAATAAAGGCCCAAGGCGCAACTACCAGCTTGAGCTCGACAGAATTATAAAGGACCTGGATCCGGGCGATCCGGGAAGTGTCCTTCTGCACTGCTGCTGCGGCCCGTGCGCCAGCTACTGCCTGAAGTACCTCACAGAGTGGTTCCCGGTCACCGTGCTCTTCTACAATCCCAATATATACCCGGAAGCCGAATACCTTCACAGGAAGAGCGAGCTCATGAGGCTCATCGGCGAGAGCACATTCTCGCACCCGGTGTCGTGGATGGACTGCGACTACGACCACAGCGGGTTCCTCAACGCCTGCTCCGCCCTGGCAGGAGAGCCCGAGGGCGGGAGGAGATGCCTCGAGTGCTTTTCGCTGAGGCTCGGATTCACCGCAAAAACCGCTGCCGAGCACGGATTCAGGTGGTTCTGCTCCACGCTGACCGTGAGCCCGCACAAGGATGCCGAAGCTGTCAACTCCACGGGAGAAAAGATGGCTGAGAAATACGGTTCAAAATGGCTTCCGTCAGATTTCAAGAAGAGGGACGGCTACCTGCTGTCTATAAAATATTCAAAGGAACACAATCTCTACAGGCAGAATTACTGCGGCTGCGAATTTTCGCTGAGATGACTGAATCCCGGCTGAACCGGGCCCTGATGGGCCGTTCCGCCGGGATTCTCTGTAATACTTATTAATATTGTCAGTATATCAGTCGTGGCCCAGCTTCGAGAACATGTCCCCGAAGATGAGGTCGCGGTATACGTATGTGCACACCCTGATCGAATGCCTCGATGGATCGGACGGCTTCCAGTACGCGTCGTCCCCTATTTCCGGGGAAGGCACGAGCTTTGTGAGCGCAAAGTTCGGATTCATGACATACCCGACTGCAGAGATGTCCCAGATTATCCTGCTGTTGGAAATCCCCGCGGGCGGCCCGAAGCTGTCGAGCACTTCCTTCGGCTGGTCGTCCTCCCCTGCGAGGTAGCAGCCGGAGAACAGCCTTGCAGACATAAGCCCTGTCATTGCATCCCCGTGCAGCTGGCTCGTCACTATGTCAGAGAGGTATGTGCCTATGCTGCTCTTTCCGTGCATGTACTGATTGAGCTCAGGCTCCGTTGTCGTGAGAAGGGACGCGACTCCCATGCACGGCACCAGCACCATCGGCACTCCGGAATCGAACAGCACCCTGACTGCAGGTATGTCCTGCACAAGGTTGAATTCGCAGCCGTGCCCGAAGTAGAGCGGCTGTCCGCCGAGCCACACGACGACTATCTTCTTTATGATGGAGGGCTCCATCAGTATCGCCGAGGCGACGTTGGTTATTGCACCAATTGCTATTACGTAGAGAGGCTCGTCGTCTGGCATAGCCATGGCCTTCTTGACGAGATCCCTGGCGGCATCGCTCTCCACCGGCTTCCCCGTGTCGCGGATGTATGTTGTGGAGCCGCGGAAAACCTTTCCCTCCGGGTCCATCCCGAGGTGGCTGAAGAGCCTCAGTATCTCCTGGTAGCTGTTTTCCATGCCCTTTTCCGGGCTCAGTTCGTAGCTCGGGAAAGTCTTGACTATCTGCACAAAGGATTTTAAGAGTGGTATCTTCTTATCGTCCAGGTCGTGTGAATAAGGAGCCGCATATACGGCCCTCACGTCGAGCCTCTCGGGAGACCTCAGTGCCCATGACACTGCAAACTGGTCGTCAACCTCGTTGTAGGTGTCGGTGTCTATGACGCACGCGACCCTGCCCCTGGGGAGCTCGAGCCTCTTTTTTCTCCACTCCTCGTCAATCTCGGGATACTTCATTTCAGCACCGCCTTTCCGAAATTTGCTTGTTATTTACATTATATATAGGTTCGCCGCGTGCCGTCAGATTTTTTCTATCACGTACCTCCACGGCTCGATGCGGAAAGTCCTTCCGTAGGCGCCTACGACGGCCTCCGTGTCGGAGCGGTTGACAGCTATCAGCACAGCGCCTTCCTCGTCAGCCCTCAGATATGACGCACTCCCCGGTGAGCAGCTCACAGGTATGAATGCCCCGTCGGCAAACTGAGAGGTGTCCCTTCTTATCTTCGAGAGCTTTTTATAGAAGCTCCTCAGGTTATCGTCCCCGTTCTCCCAGTCGTAGAAGCACCTGTTGAACGGGTCCTTGCAGCCCTGCATCCCGATCTCGTCCCCGTAGTATACGGACGGTATTCCCGGAAGAGTGAACTGCAGCACCGCAGCGAGCTTTTCGAGCTCGACTCCCCTCAGGTATCCGTCCCTCGTGAGCCTGAATGAGGCCTGCCAGTCCTTGTCCCCCATTGAATCCACTGTGAGGGCGGTTATTATCCTCTCCGTGTCGTGGGTGGAGAGCGGGTTCATCATGAGGTCCAGCATCGGCTTCGGATAGTGGTCGCAGATGTCCTCAATGGTTTCCACGAAGGCGCACCCGTCCGCGTCCTTCATGAACTTGAGAATTGCGTTCCTGAACGGGTAGTTCATGCAGGAATCTAGCTCCTCTCCGAAGAGGTACTGCCTCTTTTCCCCGTAGCTCACCTTGTTGCTGGCGTCCTCCCAGACTTCCCCTATCAGGATCTTGTCGTCCCCGAAGGACTTTATCCTCTGCCGGATGAGCCTTATGAACCTGTCCGGCAGCTCGTCGGCGACGTCGAGCCTGAACCCGGAGGCCCCGAGCTTCATCCAGTGGGCTATGACCCCGTTTTCCCCGCAGATGAACTCCTTGTAGGTGGGATCGTCCTCGTTCACCTCCGGAAGCGTCTTGAACCCCCACCAGCCCTTGTACGAGCCGTCCGGGGAAAACTTGTACCAGCTCCTGTAGGGGCTTTTCGGGTCGTTTGCCGCTCCCTTGTCAGGATACCTTCCCTCGGAATTGAAATAGACGCTGTCGCTGCCGGTGTGGTTGAATACTCCGTCGAGCACTATCCTGATGCCGCGGTCAGAGGCCCTGGAGCACAGTTCCCTGAACTCCTCCTCGGTCCCGAGCATCGGGTCTATCTTCATGTAGTCCGCCGTATCGTACCTGTGGTTCGAATGTGCCTCGAATATCGGGTTCAGGTATATAATCGTTGTCCCCAGCGATTCGAGATATCCGAGCTTAGAGATTATTCCCCGCAGGTTCCCGCCGTAGTAGTCCCTGTTCTTGACCTGCCCGTCAGCTTCCGGCTTGTAGCATGGCACGTCTGAATGACTGCTGTGTATTATCCTGTCGCCGAATGGCGTAGGGTTGATTCCTCCGTCTATTGCGAACCTGTCCGGGAATATCTGGTATATCATTCCCCCGGCATATCCCTGCGGCTGGACGTAGTCCGCGGCGTAAACCGTCTGCTGGAACCACTCACCGTCCTTTGAGAGGCTCCCGCCCTCGCAGATGTACATTTCACCGCACTGTATGGCGTAGTAGTATAGTCCCCTCGTGCCGTAGATGTACTCGGCCTCGAACTGGCCGTTTCCGTCGGAGGAGAACCTTGCGGTATCCACGATGCTGTCTTCGTGCTTTATGAGGAGCGAAAATCCCGCAGAAGGGTCGCTGCATGACAGCCTGAATCTGACCCCGGTCCCCTCGGGCACCGCTCCGAAGGGGCTCTTGCAGCCGGGATCCAGGTGGCTGTAATAAACTGTCATTTCTGTTTTCTCAGATTCCAGATGTTTTCGGCATACTCCTCTACCGCCCTGTCGGATGAGAATATGCCTGCATTTGCTATGTTCGCGAGTTCCATCCTGGCAAACGCATGCCTGTCCCTGTAAAGCTCAGAGGCTTTCCGCTGTGCATCGACATACGACTGATAGTCTGCCAGAACCATGTACGGGTCAGAATTCTTGAGGTTGTTGACAATCTCATGGAACTCCTGCCCCGCAAAGCCCTTGTCGATGAAATCTATGACTTCCTTGAGCTTCGGGTTGCTGTTGTACCAGTCCATCGGCCTGTAGTGCTTCCTGAGCTCCTTGGCCTCGGAGGCGTTCATTCCGAAGAGGAGGAAGTTTTCCTCCCCTGCAGCATCCCTGATTTCGATGTTTGCCCCGTCGAGCGTGCCTATGGTCACGGCGCCGTTGTACATGAGCTTCATGCACCCGGTTCCGGAGGCCTCGTATCCTGCTAGGGAAATCTGCTCGGATATCTCGGCCGCAGGTATTATCTGCTCGGCCGTGGTGATCTTGTAGTCCTCGAGGTACAGCAGCCTTATGATCCCGCGCGTGTCGGGGTCGCTGTCAAGTAGCCTGGAAATCGCGAAGAGAAGCCTTATTATCTGCTTTGCCATGTAGTATCCGGAGGCAGCCTTGGCCCCGAACACATAGGTTCTCGGCACGTAGTTTCCGCCGGGGTTGTTCTTTATCTCGAGATACTGCGTCAGGATGTGCAGGGCGTTGAGATGCTGCCTCTTGTATTCGTGCATCCGCTTGACCTGCACGTCGAAAATGGAGTTCGGGTCGTAGGGATGCTCTGCGTCCCCGAAGTTCTTCTCGAGGAAATTCACCTTGCAGTTGTGCTTTACTTCGAGGAGCTTGTCCAGGAAAGCGGAATCGTCCTTGTAGTCCATGAGCTTCCTGAGCTCCATCGGGTCCCTTGTGAACCCCTTTCCTATCGTGTCAGTAATGAGGGAAGTGAGGCCCGGATTGTCCTGCATCACCCATCTCCTGTAGGAGACTCCGTTCGTGACATTCTTGAACTTTTCTGGATACATCGCGGCGAAATCCGGGAACAGCTCGGTCTTCACGAGCCCGCTGTGCAGCTTGGAAACGCCGTTTATGCTGTGGCAGACGTATGCGCACATGTTGGCCATGCGGACCTTCCCGCCGTAGACGATCCTCATGCTCTTCTGCTTGGACTCGTCGCCGGGGTATTTTGCCGCTATCTCCCTCTCGAGGGTCTTGTCTATCTCGTTGATTATCTGCAGGCATCTCGGGCAGACTTCAGTGAGGAGCTCGACATCCCACTGCTCGAGCGCCTCGGAAAGCACAGTGTGGTTTGTATAGGAGAAAACCTCGTGCGCAAGCTTGAGGGAGTCGTCCCACCCGTATCCGCAGTCGTCCAGCAGGATCCTTATGAGCTCCGGTATTGCGAGCGTAGGATGGGTGTCGTTTATGTGTATCGCTATCTTCTCGGAGAAATTGTCAAAGGTCCCGTACTGCGCGAGGTGCTTTTTTACGATGTCGTTCATCGAGGCCGAGCAGAGGAAATACTGCTGCTTGAGCCTCAGAAGCTTGCCCTCCACGTTGTTGTCGTTGGGATAAAGCACCTTCGAAATGAGCTCCGCAGTCTGGGATCTCTTGAGCGCAGCCGCAAAATCGCCGTTGTTGAAGCTCTGCATGTCTATTGAGGAGGCCTCTGCGTACCAGAGCCTCAGCTTAGTGACCGCGTCGCTGTGATATCCGGAGATGTACATGTCGTACGGTATTGCCATCACCGAATCGTAGTCCGTTATCTTGGTGTGGTGGAACTGCCTGTCCCAGAGCTCGTCTATCTTTCCCCCGAGCCTGACTTCCACTGCCTCGTCTCGGCGCTCCCTGAGCCACACGCGGCCGCTGTCGAGCCACTCGTCCGGGAGCTCGTTCTGCCAGCCGTCGACTATCTTCTGCTTGAATATGCCGTACTCATAGAGAAGACCGTACCCGTTTCCCGGGTACTCCAGGGTGGCAAAGCTGTCGAGGTAGCTCGCTGCCAGCCTTCCGAGGCCCCCGTTTCCGAGCCCTGCGTCCTTCTCGCACTCGTAGACCTTTTCCCCTGTCGTCCCGTATTTTCTGAATATCTTCTCTGCGTCGTCCTCGATTCCAAGATTGAACAGGTTGTTCTTTAGTGACCTCCCTATGAGGTACTCTATGCACATGTAGTAGACTTCCTTGTCCCCGTCTCCGTAGACCTTGGACTTGAACTTCGTGCGCTTGGCCTCAAGCCTGTCCCTGCAGGCTGCCGCCATTGCCCCGTAGATATGCTCAAGAGGTGCCTCAGAGGGCACCTCATCGTACATTTTGCTCAGATTAGCAATAAATTCCGATTCCAGTCTGCTTTCACCAATTATCATTAACGATACCCTGTGCGCAAATACGCGCATTTCCTTTCATCAGGCTGTGCACCGGAACGGCTGCACGCGCCTTTATAAATCATAGCAGTTTCCCGAAGGATTTACTACAAAGCTGGGGTCAAATTTACGTTCAGAAACTGCTTTTAAGACGTTTCAGAGCATTTGTATAAACTCCCGTCCGGTATTATAATTTCTAAAACAGACAATTTTGCTCTGCTGTTTTTTATTTTGATTCAATTCGTTTTATGCGAGGTGCGGATATGGCTAACAACATTGTTGAACTTTCAATACACGGGATCACGCTCAAGGTCAACACGATAGAGAGCGCTGAATACGTACAGAAGCTTGCCGACACGCTCAACGGAGATATGGATGCCCTCTTCGACCAGGCCCCGAACACCTCGGTCACAGACGCGCTGGTCCTCTGCGCGATAGACTATCTCGACAAATACCAGAAATCAAACAAGAGCTCCGCTAACATGCGCTCACAGCTCAAGGAATACCTGGCCGACGCGGCAAGTGCCAAGGTTCTGCTCGAGGAGGAGCGCAGAAAGGCCGCTTCCTCAGCCTCGGAAGCCAAGGACCTCAAGTCCCAGGTGGAAAAGCTCAAGGATTCAAAGAGCAAGGGCCAGTCCGAGGCGATAACAGAGGCACTCAAGGAGATAGACGAGCTCAAGAAGGCCAACGATTCCGCAGTCTCCCAGTGCAAGGACCTCAACGACAGGATAACCGCCCTCAACAGCTATATAAAGGACCAGAGCTCCGAGCTCACCCGTCTGAGGGACGAAAACGACAGCCTCAGAAAGCAGGCCTCCGACACAGGCAGGCTCAAGGACCAGCTCCAGCAGGCGAGGGTTGAGAACGAGAAGCTCTTCAACGAGCTCAACAACGTAAAATCCGACAGCATGCTCGCAAAGGACAGGGTGAGCGACCTCGAGAAGCAGATAGACAGGCTCTCGGGAAGCAAAGCCCAGGGCAGACAGGAAAATTCCGAAAATGGACAGGCAGACCGCTCCTCCGACGACCAGCAGAAATCGCTCTTTGACGACTTCGGGTCCGACAAGGGCGGCCGCCAGGACGACATGCCGAATCTCGACTGGGCGAAGGATGTGCAACGTTTTCTTTAAAATACTGAGGGAAGGCGCGGAGGCCCCGCGCTACGCCACTGAGGGCTCTGCGGCGGCGGATCTCAGGGCCGTGCTGGATTCCCCCCTAACCCTCGAACCCGGAAAGTCGGCTGCAGTCCCTACGGGAATAGCAATACAGCTTCCTGACAGGCTCAAGGTGGCCCTCGTATTTGCGAGGAGCGGGCTCGCCTCCAGGCACGGAATTGCGCTCAGCAACGGAGTCGGGGTGATCGACAGCGACTACCGCGGCGAGGTCTGCGTCCTCCTCAAGAATTTTTCCGACGAGCCGTATACGATTACAAACGGCGAGAGGATAGCACAGCTCATGGTGACTGACGCTATACAGTGCGGATTCACCGAGGTGGACGAGCTGGAAGACACGGACAGGGGCAGCGGCGGATTCGGGTCCACCGGAAATAACTGATGAGAATAATACTTGCATCAACATCGCCGAGAAGGCGTTCTTTAATAGGCTATGTCGCCGAGGGGGTCGAATGCATCTCCCCCGGCTTTGACGAGAGCGCGGTTTCGAAGAAAATCCCCAGGAAGAGGTGCCTCGTGCTCGCCGAGGGCAAGTGCAGGCACGCCTACCGGGAAAACCCAGGCTCGGTTGTGATAGGCTGCGACACTGTAGTGGACCTCGACTCAAAGCTCGTCGAGAAGCCGTCCGGCTATGACGCGGCAGTCGAGATGATAAGCTCCCTTTCGGGGAGGACCCACCTCGTGCACACCGGAGTCTGCATAAAGACCCCTGATTTTGAGGAGTCATTCGTCGTATCCTCGGAAGTGGAGTTCTATCCGGTGCCGCATGAAGCTGTGGAGGCTTACTGCAGGACCACTGAGCCCTACGACAAGGCCGGAGGGTACGCAATCGGGGGCTGGGCTGCGAAATACGTAAAGTCCATACGCGGGGACTACTACAGCATCGAGGGGCTTCCCGTGTCGGCAGTCTACGAAACGCTTTACAGGCACGGTATACTTAAATGATCAAACTGCTTATGAGCAGAATTCCAAAAAGGGGTCATATATGGGCACGATAACGATGTTTGCCTCAGGCAGGGACGGGGTCGGAAAATCCACGGTATCCGTCTTTACGGCGGCCGCTCTTGCCGACAAGGGCAAGGAGGTCCTCCTCATTGAGCTCGACAGCGGGCTCAGGAGCATCGACATCATGTCCGGGCTGTATTCAAACCTCGTTTACGACCTCTCTGACGTCTTGGACGGGAGATGCGAGACCGGGCAGGCGATTATGAAGAGCCCCCTCTCCCCCCACCTCTCGATTCTGTCGGCGCCTTTCAAGCAGGAGGTGCTCTCGGCAGACAGGTTTCTAAAGCTGTGCACGGTCCTCGACAAGGAATACGACTTCATAATTCTCGATACCGCTGCCGTTTCAAGCGCTATAATTACAGCAGCATCCTCTTCGATGAGCGCGGTCATAGTGACCACGCCGGACCCGATAAGCATAAGGGCTTCGAGGGTCGTGGCAGATTCGATCACGGACCTCTCCGTCAACAACATAAGGCTCGTAATCAACAGGCTCGTCCCGTCGAGGGTGCAGAAAAAGATAATCCCCAACCTCGACTACTGCATCGACGCAATAGGCGCCAGGCTCCTGGGAGTTGTTCCCGAGAGCGACGAAATAGCCCTTGCCTGTGCAGGGCACGGACAGCTGGACAAATCGGGGATTCCGTACAGGGTTTTCAGCAATATAGCGGACAGGATGCTCGGAAGCGAGGTCCCTCCGCTCATAGAGTGAACACACGCAAAAGACCGCCTATTCTGAAGGGAGTACTACATTGAATATCGCACTGATAGCACACGATTCCAAAAAGGAACTGATGATACAGTTCTGCATAGCCTACTGCGGGATACTTTCCCACCACAACCTCTGCGCCACCGCTACTACGGGCCGCCTGATAATGGAGGCCACGGGCCTCAAGATACAGACATATCTCAGCGGCTCACAGGGCGGCGACCAGCAGATAAGCGCCAGGATAGCCTGCGACGAGATAGACCTGCTCCTTCTCTTCAGGGATCCGATCAATCCCAAGGAATACGAGCTCAACCAGAGCAACCTTCTGAGGCTCTGCGACGTGCACAACATCCCGGTCGCAACAAACATAGCAACTGCCGAGGTCCTCATCCACGGCCTCGAGCGCGGTGACATTGACTGGAGGAACATCCTCCATTCATCGAAATCCGGCCCGCTTGAACTGGAAGGCGAAAAGAGGAACTGACAGATATGCCTGCACTGACGCAATCCCCGAGAGGAACGCAGGACGTACTCCCCTCGGACTCATACAAATGGCAGTTTCTTGAAAACAGGATGCGGGCAGTCTGCAGCCTTTACGGCTACAGGGAGATCCGCACGCCCACCTTCGAGCACACCGAGCTGTTCGCGAGGGGCGTGGGAGATTCAACTGACGTCGTCGACAAGGAAATGTACACATTCGAGGACCGCGGGAAGCGCTCCATAACCCTCCGCCCAGAGGGAACCGCCGGGGTCGTGAGGGCCCTTGTGCAGGCCGGGTCCTTTTCCGGTCCCCTGCCGATCAGGGCATACTACATAATTCCGTGCTTTCGGTACGAGAAGCCCCAGTCCGGGAGGCTGAGGGAATTCCACCAGCTGGGAATCGAGATGTTCGGGTCCAAGGGTCCCGACGCCGATTTTGAAGTCATATCGACAGCCCGCAGGATTCTCGAAAGCCTCGGGATATCGGGCGTCGAGCTCAATATAAACTCCATAGGATGCCCCGAATGCAGGGGCGTCTACCGCAAGGCGCTCATCGAGTATTTCGAGCCGCATTACGACGAGCTCTGCGACACATGCAAGGAGAGGCTCTACAAGAACCCGATGAGGATCCTCGACTGCAAGGAGGAAAAGTGCCAGGAGATCGCGGCAGGCGCTCCCCTGATGCTCGACTACCTCTGCGACGACTGCAGGGAGCACTTTTCGAAGCTGCGCTCAATGCTGGACGAAGCAGGAGTCCCCTACAAGGTAAATCCCAAGATAGTGAGGGGCCTCGACTACTATACGAGGACTGTGTTCGAATTCGTATATGCCGGCCGCAAGGGCCTCGGAACTGTATGCGGGGGAGGCCGCTATGACGGACTTGTAAAGCTTCTCGGCGGCCCCGACACCCCGGCAGTCGGATTCGGGCTCGGGATTGAAAGGATGATATCCACGATGGAGTCGGAGGGCATTGAGATACCCGAGCCTGCGGGCCCGGACATATTCCTGTGCTGCGCCGACGAAGGAGCATACGCCGTGTCTAGAAAGCTCTCGGAAGAGCTGAGGGATCTCGGAATATCAGCCATGTACGACGTGGACGGCAGGAGCCTCAAGGCCCAGATGAAATACGCCGACAGGACGAGGGCAAGATACACTGCCGTAATAGGCGGTAACGAGATGCAGTCCGGGAAAATTAGGGTTCACAACATGGCCTCAAAAGAGGACACCGAGTGCACGCTGGACGCAGAGGCCGTTTCCGGCGCTGTCAGGAACTGACAGCATTTCCCACAGAAAATAACGAAATCCAGACAGAATCAGAGGTCTTTTAATATGGAAACAATGGGCGATCTCAGAAGAACATGCTACTGCGGCGACTCAGTGAATGTGCCGGTCGGGTCTGAAATTACAGCCGCCGGGTTCATAGCCAAGGTCCGCGACATGGGCACCCTCATATTCGCTGATCTCAGGGACAATTCCGGCATACTCCAGCTTGCCTTCGACCCCGACACGGATCCTGCGGTGTTCTCAAAGGCGAAATCGCTCAAGAGCGAGGCTGTCGTCATAGCAAAGGGAGTGCTCAGGGAGCGCTCCAGCAAGAACAAGGAGCTCCCCACGGGCGACATAGAGCTCGCCGTTAACGAGATGCACATACTGAACACACCGGCCAAGCCCCTTCCGTTCGAAATAAGGGACGACGTTCCGGTGAGGGACGAGCTCGCCCTCAAATACAGATACCTCTCCCTCAGGAAGCCGAGCCTCACGAGGAACCTTATAATGCGCCACCGCATTGTAAAGGCCACGAGGGACTTCTTCGACTCGCACAGGTTCATAGAGGTCGAGACCCCGATGCTCATAAAGTCCACCCCGGAAGGCGCGAGGGACTACATAGTGCCCTCGAGGGTCCAGCCGGGCCACTTCTATGCCCTGCCCCAGTCCCCGCAGCTCTACAAGCAGCTCCTGATGGTCGCGGGCATGGACAGGTACATGCAGATAGTGAAGTGCTTCCGCGACGAGGACCTGAGGGCGGACAGGCAGCCCGAATTCACGCAGATAGACCTCGAGATGTCGTTCGTGGACGTAGACGACATAATCGACATAAACGAGCAGTTCCTCAAGACACTGTTCCACGAGATCCTGGGAATAGAGCTCGAGACGCCGTTCCCGAGGCTAAAATGGGACGACGCTATGGCGAAATACGGCTCGGACAAGCCGGACCTGAGGTTCGGGATGGAGATATCCGATCTCACAGACATCGCGAAGGGATCGTCCTTCGGGGTGTTCCGCGATGCCGTGGAGAGCGGCGGAACGGTCAGGGCCATAAACGCAAAGGGGCTTGCCGACAAGCTCACGCGCAAGGAGATAGACAGGCTCACGGAGCTTGCAAAGACGTACAAGGCAAAGGGGATCGCCTACACTAGGCTCAATTCAGACGGAAGCGTCTCCTCGAGCTATGAGAAATTCCTGTCAGAAGAAGAAAAGGAAGCCATCCGCGGCGCCATGGGAGCCGTGCAGGGCGACTGCATTCTCATCATAGCCGGAAAATGGAAGGACACGCTCACTGCACTAGGCGCAGTGAGGTGCGAGATAGCGAAGACATACGGCCTCATCGAACCCGGAAAATTCGCCCTTCTCTGGGTTACCGACTTCCCACTCTTCGAGTACAGCGAAGAGGAGCACAGGTGGGTTGCAGAGCACCATCCGTTCACAGCCCCGAGGGATGAGGACATAGACAAGGTCACCACCGACCCCGGCAGCTGCTATGCCAAGGCCTACGACATTGTCATCAACGGCACGGAGGCCGGTGGAGGGTCCATAAGGATCAGCGATCCCGCCCTGCAGCAGAGGATGTTCAAGGCCCTCGGATTCACCGAGGAAAAGGCAAAGGCGCAGTTCGGGTTCCTTATGGAAGCCTACAACTACAGCGCACCGCCCCACGGGGGCCTTGCATACGGGCTCGACAGGCTCGTCATGCTTATGCTGGGGCTCGACACCATAAGGGATGTCATCGCCTTCCCGAAGGTCCAGAACGCAGGCGAGCCGATGAGCGGATGTCCTGACACCGTCGACGAGAGCCAGCTTAAGGAGCTCTCCATAAAGCTCGACCTCAAGAAGGACAGCTGACATAAGATTTTTTAGACCGGGAGCCATGCTCCCCCATTCTTTTCAATTTCCAGCGAGGTGCACTTAAAGTGGGCAACGTAATAGAAAGATGCTGGGCCGAGATAGATCTTGACGCCCTCAGGAGCAATTTTGACGCCATCAAGAGCAGGCTCAAGCCCGAGACCAAGGTCCTGGCCGTAATAAAGGCCGACGCGTACGGCCACGGGGCCGTGCCGGTGGCGAAGGTCCTCGAGAAGAAGGGAGCCGACTGGTTTGCAGTCGCCACATTCGAGGAGGCCCTCGAACTGCGCGACGCGGGCATAAGCAGGCCCATACTGCTGCTCGGCTATGCCTTCCCGGACAAGGTCTCCGAGGCCGTCATGCGCAATGTGACCCTCACAGTCTCGAGCCTCGACCACGCAAAGGCCATCTCCGAGGAGGCCGAGAGATTCGGGCTCTCCCCCAAGGTTCATATAAAAATCGACACGGGGATGAGCAGGCTCGGGATAAGGGCCGCCGACGAGGCCTCCGCAATAGAGGACATCGTCTCGATCTGCGGCATGAAGAACCTGACCGTCACGGGGATATTCACCCACTTTTCCTCGGCGGACGGGACGTCCGAGAGCGACGACGCGGAGACAAACAAACAGTACATAATGTTCAGCTCGCTAATCGACAAGCTCGCCGGAATGGGAATCACGTTTGACACCGTGCACTGCGCAAATTCTGCGGCAATATTCAAGTACCCGCAGTACCAGTGCGGGATGGTGAGGGCCGGAATTGCGCTCTACGGGATCGATCCGGCAGGAATCGGCGACCCGTCCTACGGACTGAAGCCCGTGATGTCCCTCAAGGCAACCGTCACAGACATAAGGACCATAGAGGAGGGCGACACGGTGGGATACAGCCGCACCTTCACCGCGCAGAGGAGGTCCAGGATCGCCACGATAGCCATCGGATACGCCGACGGAATCAGCAGGAGGCTCTCCAACAACTTTTACGTGTATTCTGAGGCCGGGCTGCTCCCGATAGTCGGGAACGTGTGCATGGACCAGATGATGGTCGACGCAACGGACGCTTCCGGCAGCCTCAAACCCGGCGACACCGTCACGATCTTCGGCGGGGGCTCCCCCATCGACATATACAACATAGCGGGCACGATAGGCACGATCCCCTATGAAGTGCTCTGCGGAATCTCAAAGCGCGTAAAGCGCGTATACATCGGCTGAAATCCACAATTTTAATTCTTCTTTTTTATTTGAACGATCTGAGGTGATAAGTTCTTTTGGACCCTGCCAGTACATTGTTGCTGATAATCTGTATTGCACTGACATTTGGAACTGCATATTTCACATCTGCCGAAACGGCGTATTCCAGCGTCAACCAGCTGAAACTCAGGAGCCTCAGCGAGAACGGGAACAGGAGCGCCAGGCGGGCTGTTAGAATACTTGACGATTTTGACAGGGCACTCATAACCCTGCTTCTGGGCACCAATCTTCTGCAGATCCTGCTCTCATCCCTTTTCACTCTGTTCGTGATAAGGGAATACGGAAGCGGGTATGTTTTCACTGCCACCCTCATCCTGACGGCGGTGCAGTTCATTTTTGCCGAAATGGCCCCCAAGCGCGCCGCAGGCAACAGGCCGATGGCCACCACCCTCAAGTATTCAGCTTCCCTCGAAAAGCTGATCAGGTTTTTCAAACCCGTCACATGGGTGATATCAAAGATCACCGACTGGGTGACCAGGATTCTCGGTGAATCTCCCCCTGTGGTGGACGAGAGCGAGCTCGAGGACATGGTCAAGGAGGTCAGCAGGAAGCAGTCGAGGGCCCAGGGGCGGCTCCTGCGCTCTGCCATGAAGTTCGACGACTCCCCTGCCGCAAACGTCATGACCCCGATCGCATCTGCGGTCATGCTGAGCCTCGGCTCTGACGAGGCCTCCATTCTCTCGGAGATCAAGCACTGCAGGCATTCAAGGCTTCCTGTCATCGATTCAAACGGATGCATAGTAGGCATAGTAAACATCAGAAAATATCTCAAGACATACCTCTCCACGGGCAGCGCCTCTCTCGAGGAAACGATGGAGGAGCCGTTTTTTGCCGCCCCTGACGTCAAGATCGACGACCTGCTGAGGGACCTCAGCAACAGCAAGAAGAACCTTGCCGTCATTGGCACAATGGAGCATCCCCTCGGGATAATCACCGTCGAGGACATAGTGGAGGAGCTCGTCGGGGAAATATACGACGAGGACGACTACTGGACCACAAAAAAGGCAGGCGGGAAAAATGACTGAGAACATCCTGCTCATTGTGCTTTTTGTCTTCCTGTCCGGGTTCTTCTCCGCCTCGGAGATGGCCTATCTGTCGGTGCCTGAAAACAGGCTCGCAAAGAAGAAGAACAATTCTTTCCTTGACAAATGCGCGTATTACGCCAAGACCCACTTCTCCTTCGTGCTCCCGTCCATACTCATAGGCAACAGCCTCGTCAACATAGAGGCATCTTCTACGAGCACGGTCATATTCGTGGATCTCGCCGGGAATTCCGGCCCCCTGATCTCCACGATCACGATGACGATAATCATCCTGCTGTTCGGGGAAATAGTCCCCAAGGCGGTGGCCAAGCGCACATCGGAGAAATTCTCAAAATACTCCTCCCTCCCCCTTCTTGTGCTGTCTGTAGTTCTGGCTCCGGTCAATTTTGTCCTCAATCTCCTCATGAAGATCGTGGACCTCATATTCAAGCCGGAGAACACCGACTCCGTTTCGGAGGGAGAGCTCAAGGCCGCCCTAGAGATAGCCGAGGACGAGGACGTCATAGATGAGGACCAGGAAGAGCTGCTCACCAACACTCTGGACTTCCCCGAGATCACGGCAGAGGACATCCTCACTCCGAGGGTCGACGTGATAGCCATAGACATCAACTGGTCCCCGAAGAAGATACTGGAGATCGCCCTCGATTCACCTTATTCGAGGCTGCCAGTGTATGACGGAAAGATAGACAACATAATCGGGGCCCTCACCCTCAACAGGCTTTTCAGGGCTGCCGTAGGTGAGACCAGGAAGCCCAGCATCCGCAAGCTGATCACCCCTGTGTCATACGTCTACAAGACGATGCCCCTGCCCCAGGTCCTGGCTGACTGCAGGAGAAAGCACACCAACATAGCATCTGTATACGGGGAATACGGCGAATTTCTCGGAATAGTGACCCTCGAGGACGTCATAGAGCAGCTCGTCGGGGAAATCTGGGACGAGACCGACACCGTGGAACCCGAGATCGTGGAGGTTTCCGAAGGAAAATACCGCATCAGCGGCGACATGCTCGTCGAGGACGCAGATGACGAGCTGGACATCGGGATTGACGAAGACGACTACGACTCCGACACCATGGGAGGGCTCGCGATCGAGGTTCTCAAGAAATTCCCCAGGGAAGGCGATTCATTCCAGCTCGGGCACTGGGTATTCACGGTGGACGAGGTCGACGACAGGCGCGTCGAGCTCCTCACCGCAGTAAGGGAGCCGGAAAAAGACGGCGGAGAGGACGAACAGGACGAAGACTGACCTCTCCTCGACCTCAAAATGAATATTTATTAACTTTATGCAGCTCTCCTTTCACTGGGGAGCTGCTGCCTTTTACTCCCGCAGGGCCCTGTACATTCCGGAAAATACAGTACTGCCTGTGAATATGATTCTTCAAAGTGCATATTCCTTCATTTCAGCCGGATTCCATGCCGGCACCCAAGCCCTGCGGATCCGGTTGGGAAGTCCCGAGGCTGTCTGCCGGTCCATGCCCTGCTGCAGTCGGGGCGGAAAAGGCGCATTTATGAACTTCACGGAGGAATTATTTTCACTTTGTTCATACAATTTTAACAAATATCCTTTCGAATTTAGTGCCCAATGTTGTGAGTTCTGTTATTGTAAATGGATTCTCACCTAATTAGAATATTTATAATTATTCATAGATAGGGGAGGTTAATCTATGGAAGCAATTCAAGAATTCATCAGCGGCCACCAGATAATTGCACTGGCAATTGTCTTCGGAATTATGGCTCTGGGCGAGTACGTCTCTTACCTGTGCAAGAGCTGGGTACCGTCCGGAGTGGTCATGATGATCGTATTCATTCTGGGCTTCTGGACAATACTCCCAAGCACGCTCGCTAGTGACGCAGGGATCGTTCCTCAAGTGTATGTTTTGAGCGTTCTCTTACTCATTACGCATCTTGGGACGCTGATTGACAGAAAACAGATGGCTGCCCAGTGGCAGACCGTGGTCATAGCCCTGATGGGACTAGTCGGGATTATAGTTGCATGCACGACCGTAGGCTCCTGGATATTCGGCAGGGACAACGCCATTGTCGCATGCCCTGTCCTCTGCGGCGGTGCAATTGCAGTCGGAATCATGCAGGATGCAGCCACAGCTGCAGGCAATGACCAGGCTGCACTCGTTGCAATAGTCACATTCGTTATGCAGGGCCTCTTCGGAATGCCGATCACTGCCCTGTGCCTCAAAAAGGAAGTTGCCCGCCAGAGGCAGTTCTACAAGGAAGGCACGCTCAAGGCGCCTGAGTCCAAGAAGACCGCCGCGACCGGCGAGACCAAGAAGATCAAGTTCGGCTCTGCAACGTGGATTCTCTTCAAGCTCGCACTTGTCGCTGTCTGCGGTTATCTTCTCCAGGTTCTCTGCGAGGCAATTGTAGGCCCCAACAACACCCAGTACGCAATTTCCCAGTACGTGTGGTGCCTGCTCCTCGGATTCCTCGCAACCGAGATAGGGTTCCTTCCGAGAAATGCACTGCATGTTGCAAATGCAGACGGCATCCTGATCACGTTCCTTCTCGGATACCTGTTCTGCTCATTCTCGATGGCGACTCCTGAACTCATCGCTCCTGTTCTCGGGATCGTTCTCGGACTTGCAGTTATTTCCACTTTGTTCCTTGCTCTTGTTGCATACATCGCAAGCAAGATATTCAAAAACGAAACTTTCTGGACCTGCATGGCCATTGTCTGCGAGGCCTACCTAGGCTTCCCGCTCAACGTACAGCTTGTCGGCGACGCCCTCAGGTTCATCGAGGACCCCGACGAGAAAGCTGCTGTCGAATCACAGATTCAGCCCAAGCTGGTCATTGCTGGATTTGTCTGCGTCACGATCGTTTCCGTCTTCGTGGCAGGCATCCTGGCGAACTTTGTCTGATCGGGCTGACGGCATAATTCAATCCGTTCTCCGCGGTCAGACACATTCTGGCCGCGGATTTTTTACAGCCGGATGATTGAATGCCAGAGCTGCAGAGTATATCATTTATAGAAATAAACAACAGTTTTGCGAAAGGACAAAATGCATATGAACACAAGAGAAAAAGCACATGAAATCCGCGATTATGTGATCAAAATCCGCGAGCAGATTCACGAGAATCCTGAACTGAGCTATAAGGAATTCAATACTACAAAGCTGGTTGCATCCGAGCTCGACAAGATGGGAATTCCCTACACCCTCACCAAGCCGACCGGACTGTATGCAGATATAAAGGGCGGCAAGCCGGGCAAGACAATCGCCCTGCGCGCCGATATGGACGCACTCAACCAGAATGAGCACGTCGACGTCCCGTTCAAATCCAAGGTCGACGGAGTAATGCACGCCTGCGGCCACGACTGCCACACCTCAATGCTTCTCGGAGCGGCCAAGATCCTCTCAGAAAACAAGGATGAGATCCCCGGGACAGTGAGGCTCATCTTCCAGCCCGGCGAGGAGATTGCACTCGGCGCCAAGATGATGATCGAGGAAGGTGCCCTCAAGGGCGTAGACGCTATCTACGGGCAGCACATATTCGGCGGCGGCAAGGCCGGCACGCTTTCCACCTGCGACAACGGGATGATGGCATGCTGCGACCAGTTCAAGATCACTGTACACGGGAAGGCCGCCCACGGCTCCATGCCCCAGGCAGGAATCGACGCGACAGTATGCGGTGCCGCGATCGTAATGAACCTCGAGTCCCTCGTGAGCCGTGAATACGATCCTCAGGATCCGCTGGTTCTCACAATAGGCAAGGCGGATTCCGGAACAAGGTGGAACATCGTTTCCGGCGAAGCCACCCTCGAAGGGACAGTCCGCTGCGTCAGCACCAAGATGCACAAGGAAGTCCCGGAAGCCATGAAGAGGATTGCAGAAGCCACGGCTGCGGCATACCGCTGCACAGTCGACTTCCAGTATGACGTCCTCACCGAAGTCACCAACAACGACCCGGCAATCGCGGCATACGTGCGCGAGGCCGCAAAGAAAGTCGTCGACAGCCCCGAAATGTACTCCGAGATGAAGCCTCTCATGGGATCTGAGGACTTCTCCTTCTACACCGTGCATGTGCCTGCAGCATTTGCAGCACTCGGCGGCGGCGGAACGGCAGTCAACCACTCAGACCTCTTCTGCATCGACGAAAGTGCCCTCGAAGTGGGCGTCGCCATGAATGTCCAGGTGGCTCTCGACTACCTCAACGGAAACGCCTGAAACAGATAGGCATAAAAAAGCAGCAAGGCAGTGCGCTTCTGCGCACTGCCTATTCTAATGCCTTGAATTCAGGATATTTTACTCTTCCTCATCGGATTCCGGATTCCAGGAACCGCCGGCGGAATCCCCCGAGAGCATGTCATGAGGGTCTCCGGAGCCTGTCTCAGATATTCCCTTGAGCTTTCTCTGGATTGCCCTGGTCCTCTTCCCCACCAGGCTGTCGAGCTCCCTGTTGGCCTCGTCAAGCTTCCTCTGGGTTCTCGAGAGGGTGTCCCCGAATTTGTCGAATTCGGTCTTCACCGAGAGAAGCACCTGCCAGACTTCGTTTGTCCTCTGCTGTATCGTGAGGGCCCGGAATCCCATCTGAAGGGAATTTAAAAGGGCCGTCATGGTTGTAGGTCCCGCTATCATGACCCGGTATTTTGACTGGAGCTCCTCGAGAAGGTCCTTTTCAACGACCTCAGCATATAGGCCCTCCACCGGCAGGAACATTATCCCGAAATCGGTTGTATACGGCGGGTCTATGTATTTATCGCTTATATCCTTTGCAAAGGACTTAATCCTCGCGGTGAGGGTCTTGTATGCGGCAGTCATCTCTTCCCTGCTGCCGCCTTCTATAGCGTTCTGTAGATTTGTGTAGGCGTCGAGAGGAAACTTTGCGTCGATCGGCAGGAGCATGGTCTTCCCGCCGTTTACAGGTATCTTTACTGCATATTCCACCCTCTCCGTGGAACCATGCTTTGTGACTACGTTTTCCTCGTACTGGTCCCTGCTCAGGGTCTGCTCAAGTATGGATCCCAGCTGTATTTCCCCGACTATTCCCCTGGTCTTGACGTTGGTGAGCACCTTTTTGAGGTCACCTACGTCCTGTGCCATGGTCTGCATCTCCCCGAGGCCCTTGTAGACCTGCTCCAGGCGCTGGCTCACCACGCTGAACCCCTGGCTGAGCCTAGCGTCGAGAGTCTTCTGCAGCTTGTCGTCCACAGTGGTCCTTATCACCTCGAGCTGGCGGTCGCTGTTTTCCCTCATTTCGGCGAGGTGCCTTTCGGTAGTATTCCTGAGGTCTTCCTGCTCGCGTCGGCTCAGCATGATGAACGAGCTCAGCCTGTCGTCCATGGACTTGAGGGATTCGTTCACACTGTTCCCGAACGAGTCCTGCGACTGCTTGAGGACATACGCCATGCTCCTGACGCTGCCGTTGACAGCCTCCTGGGTCCTCATTCCCTGGTCCTTAATCTCCTTTTCCAGGGAATCAATCCTTCCGGAACGGTCGCTCTTTTCCAGTTTTACAAGAACCGCGGTCATCACTGCAATGCTGGCCGCGGATAAAATAAGAGAACAGATTGAAAGATACAGTTCCAGGTTCATCAGAAATCAGTGACGCTCCCGGCGTATGAGGCAAATGCCTCGGTTATCATCGAAACGTACGCATCCCTGTCAATCCCTGTAGCTATGAGGGCGTTCGGGTACGGGCCTCCCTTGCGGTACGGCTCGCATATCGTGGTGCCCCTCGTGTATCTTCCGGTGAGGTCTATCGACACCCTGCAGGGTTCTGACTTGAAGATGGAAGGATTGAGGAGCCATGCCACGGAAACAGGGTCCCTTATCGGGCACCCGTCCTTGAGGAGTGTCTCCTCTTCGTATTCGCCGAGCTTCCTGAGAGGAGGGTACAGGAAATCAGCAAGTCTTCCTCCCCTGAGCTTTATCTTTTCCCTCTCGTCAAACGTGAGATATGCCTTTTCAGTGACGTCCAGCCCGCACATCATTATCCTGACTCCGCTTGAAAACACTATGTGGGCTGCCTCCGGGTCGGATGCCATGTTGAATTCCACTGTAGGAAGCACGTCTCCCCTGTCGGAGGACCCTCCCGTAACGACTATCCCGGATAGCATGTCCCTGCACTCAGGGTGTGCGAGCAGGAATATTGCGGCATTTGTGAGAGGCCCCATGCAGACAATTATCGCCTTGCTGTCGGCTTCCTTGACCACCTTTTCCATCAGAGCGCAGGCCCCCTGCTCGTCGGGAGACCTCCCCGGATACGGAAGGGCGTCCGACATTCCGAGCATCCCGTCGGTCCCGAGCGCCGGCCTTCCCCTCTGCGCCGCCTTCATCGGGGAGAGGATTCCCTTTGCTGCCCCGTGTGCGACCGGGATGTTGACAGCGCCGAGCAGTTCCAGCACCTTCAGGGTGTTGAGAGTGGTCATGTTGACGTTGCTGTTCCCGAATGTCGTTGTCACGGCCTTTATGTCCATCCTTCTGCTTGAGACAGCGAGCATCATGGCGACAGCGTCGTCTATACCGGTGTCAACATCGAGAATTATCGGGGTTGCCATTACTCGTCATCTCCTTTCCCGGAGGGTTCATCCCCCGCCGTGCCGTTTTTCCTGTCGTAATCGTCAAGGTCGAAAAAGACCGTTTCATCGCTCGCGGCGGTGTCCTCTGCGTGCCTCAGCACCTCAGGGATCCCGTCCCTGTCGTCCGGTTCCACTGTCTCTGAGTCCTCATCCGGACCGAGGCCGGCATCCTGTTCTGCCGGAGCTTCATTCCCTGCCGTCTCTGCGGCATCTTCGGGGCCGCTGCCCTCTCCGATGCTGTCAGATCCTTCAGGTTCTTCTTCAGGCACATCGGGCCTGAGGGGCTCTTCACCGTCATCAGGCTCCGGCTCCTCAGGTTCACCCTTCATGGTCCTCTCCATCACGCTTATGAACCTCGCCGGATCCACGCTGCAGACCAGCTCCACATTGGGCCTGTGAGCAAACCTGCTGTTCCAGTCGGCCACAAGCCTCCCGTAATCGGAGACGCTCTGGCTCTCGCAGATTATATATATGGAATCGACGGATGCCATCTCGCGGTCGCAGGCAACGGCTGCGCATACAGCCGCATCGAGAGGCGTTTTCCCGTTTCTCTTCAGGACATTTTCCAGAAGCTCGCCGGAAATATCCCCGAGCATTTCCTCGTTTTCGGAGACTAATGAGGAAATTCCCTCATCGTCCTCCTCGCAGGACCCGCAGGCGTCCATCCCGCAGAACACGAGATGCCTGAATCCCGCCTCAAGGACGACCTCTGCGGCGTGGGGATCCTGCCAGATGTTGAACTCGGCCTTGGGGGTGATGTTCCCCTTTCCGGTGGTGCCGCATGCGGCCCAGACGCACTTTATCATGTCGACTATCTGGGGGTGCTCCAAAACAGCTGTGGCAAGATCGGTCATAGGACCGGTCACGACTATCTCCAGCTCCCCGCCGCATTCCTTTGCAGTGGAATACATGAGCTCCCAGGCGGTTTTCCCGCCTGAGGCAGCTGAATAATCAAACTTTTGGGGAGAGGAGCTCCTTGCCCCTTTCCTTATTTCCTTTACCCGCGGCATGCTGTGTATCATCGCACGCTCTGCCCCGGGAACGCATTCTATGCCCTTTTTCTGGCATATGCTGCTGATAAGCCGGTAGGAATCGTCCAGGGAGGCGTTGCCGTGTGAGGCGCACACTGCCCTGAGATCGAATTTCCTGCTGCCGGAGAGAATCAGGAGCGCCAGGGCGTCGTCGATTCCCGCATCGCAGTCAAGGATTACAGGCCTTTTTCCATCCATCTCATATATCCCCTTGCCAAATATACGTTTTCAATGCATATTTTTCCGATTAGTTATCTTAAAGTATATGGTTTTTACGGCTCTTTGTAAAATCAGCGGAAGGCTCCGGAGTCAGGACTTCCGGCATCCTATGGAAGGGCTGTCAGGTGCGCTTTCAGACGGCAGCGGCAGGCTGCATGCAAGAAGACGGCCCAGCCGTGGCTGTGCCGTCCCGATGAAAACCCTATTCCTTATTTGTGCCGTCTATGCTGCCTTTCAATCGGAAGCTACCGCTATGTCCTCGGGCTCGCCCGCAGCGCGCAGCTTCCTGGCTCTCTTCACAGCGAATGTACCTATTATCAGTGCGGCAATGAAGAAGCTCATGGAGAGCACGAATATCCCCTTGTATGAACCGCCGATGTCATAGAACTCAGAGAGGAGCGGGGATGCGATTCCGGCTATCAGGCTGTTTCCAGTCATCATCACGGACCAGATTGATGAGAAATTCTTCGTTCCAAGCGTGTCCTTTGCAATGAGCGGTGCCTGTACTGAGTACATTCCCATGCAGCCCATGCCTATGAGGAAGCAGCCTATCATCAGGAGCGAATGTCCCTGGGTGCTGAAGATGAGGCACAGCATCCCCGCCGAATTGAACACCGCACCCCACAGCATTCCTGCAGTCACCCCGAACCTGTCGTTGAGGATCCCGAGCATGAAGCTGCAGACGATGCTCCCTATGTTGTAGATGGAAACGGCGAGGGCCCCGGTATTTACCGACGTGCCGAGCTGCATCGTGGCAAACGCCGCTATGAACGAAGGCGCGCACGTCCCTACGCTGTAGAGCATGCACACGATCCAGATCACGTAGAAGAGCGGCATCCTCATGGCCTTGCGCTTCGTATAGCCCCAGACGGCTTCAGACTCCTTGACTGCCCCTTCCGGCACATCTCCGTCCTCTGTGCCGTAAGGTGCTATTCCCTTTTCCTCGGGGCTCTTCATCAGGAAGAACAGTGCGGGCAGCGTCACGACGGCCCCTATGATGGCGATTATCAGATATGCCATCCTCCACCCGGACGAGGTAATGAGCCATCCGGAGAGCTGGCTGTAGAGAACGGACCCAGCGAACATCGCCGCGCTGTATATGCCGAGCGCAGTCCCGGCCTTTTTCCTGAACCACATGTTTATGACAAGAGGCACGGCCATGTACACGGTGAATGAGGATCCTATTCCGAGAAGCGCGCCGGATAAATAGAACCAGTACACATTCGGATACACGGACATGAGTCCGAGGCCTATGAGCTCGAGGAGCACGGCCGCGGACATCACTTTCCCTATCCTGTACTTCGTGAGCATTCTGCTCGCAGTCGTGTACAGCACAGCCATGACTACGCATTCGACGGTGCCGGTAATCGTGAATTCAGTGACAGTGCAGCCGAACTCGCTCACCACCGGGTTTACGAAGTTCTGCCTGTAGCAGTTTATGGCTCCTGTGGCCCCAATCGCGAGGAGCACGCAGCAGATGAGTATCACCCACGCATAGTGGACCTGCTTCCCAAAGATCTTTACCATAATCCGCCCTCCAGCACTGTTGTCCTCATGGACATTATTTTACCTTTCAGAAATCATAGCATCAATGACCATGTGATTCCAGATTGAATTTAACCCAATAAGGCAGGAGGCCCCGCAGGACCTCCTGCCTTGTGCTTCCTTCTGTTTTCCGGTCAGTATGCG
>JBMNPE010000017.1:0-24125 GCA_050943435.1 Oscillospiraceae bacterium
ATCGACGTGAGCTCGGAATACACCATTTCGGCTCTCAGGTCCCTTACCCTCTCAAAGTTCCGGTCCCTTGCGGGGGCGTCTCTGTGATACATGTTTATCTTTTCAGCAGGTTCCCCGCTCTCAAGGATATACTCCCTCACGTCAGGGACCCTGAGGCAGACCTTCCTGTAGAGCTTCTGGTACCTGGCCATCCCGTAGTCTGCCATATGCTCTATGAGGTCTCCTGTCACGACCGACCTTCCCCTCGACATCATCTGGAGCATGGTGTCCTCGAGCCTGGAGGCATCGACAATCCTGCGCACTATGTCCCTCTGCATCGGGAAGCTCGCAAGTGCGGTCTCCTCTTTAAAGTCATATATAAAGGATCCGCTGGTGCATACGGCATATCGCACCCCCGGAAGTCCTGACACTACGGGCCTGAGCTCCGCTACAGACCTGCCTGTGGAAAGCACAACCTCAACCCTGGAATCGGAAGCCCTCTTCACCGCCTCCGCTACCTCCGGCCTGAGGTTCTTCTCAGAATCGAGCAGGGTCCCGTCGACATCGAAGGCTATGAGGTCAAACCTTCCCGCCATCGCCTTCCGGCCCCTCGTACTTTCTTACCCTCAGGGTCACACCGAGGTCACTGCATATCCTGCCGGCCTCCTCTATGTCTTCCTTCGGTATCACGTCCACTACCGTCATCACGACGTTTGGGACAAATATCTTTGCATCCTTTGCGAATTTCTTCACTGCCTCGAAAGACCGCATTCCGAACTTTGACTTTGTTATCTCCAGGTATTTTTCAGGAGTCACGCTGTTGAGGCTGATGGATACCGTGTCCACCAGTCCTGCCATGTCGCACGCCGTCGGCCGTCCCCAGATGAGGTCCGAAAGCCCGTTGGTGTTGACCCTTATCGGTATTGAGCTCTTCTTTTTTACTTCCGCTGCCGTGATCAGCAGGTCAGGGAGCCTCTCTGTCGGCTCTCCGTAGCCGCAGAAGACGAGCTCGTCGTATTTGTCGAGATCCCAGGAGAATATGGAATCCACGGTCTCCTTTATGCTCGGCTCTCTCTCGAGCCACAGCGAATCGGACCCGTATGCCCCGGGGCCGTTCTGCCTGATGCAGAAAGTGCAGGCGCAGGGGCACCTGTTCGTCATGTTCACATATACCCCGTTCTTCACCTTGTAAGTTATCGTCATCATTCAAATCACCGCCTCATACAGCATCCGCTTCCGCGGGAGCATACATTTTCTTCCTGTTTATCATATACGCTGTTCCGAGGAACACAGTCATTATCACCCATGTGAACGGCTCTGTCACGCATGTCCCGACAAAACCGTACGTCGGTATTATCCAGTAATAAGCGAGGACCTTCATCCCGAGCTCCAGGACGCTTGAGAAGACCGCTGCAAACTTCCTGTTCATGGCCTGCAGTGAATTCCTCAGCACGAACAGAATGCCAAGGATCCCGAAGAACGGGACGTGTATCCTGACGCACAGCACTGCATTGCTTATGATCTCCTCATTGGAGGTCCCGGTGAGGAATACGACAAGCGCCTTTCCAAGGGAATATCCCACGACCGTGGAAAAGACTCCCCAGCCAAGTTCGATGAGTATGGCCTTCCTGATCCCCTCTTTTATCCTGTCGTACTTCCCGGCACCCCAGTTCTGTCCCACGAATGTCGAGGCAGCCATGGATATTGAGCTCATCGGGGACATGAGCAGGAACACGATCCTCCTGCCTGCGGTCTGGGAGGCTATGATCACCTCGCCAAGCTTGTTGTTGCCGGCCTGGTAGAACATTGTCCCGATGTCAACGACTGTAAACATGAAGGCCATTGCGAGGCCGTTAGATATCAGGTCCCTCCACAGGTCCCTGTCATAGCGGAAATCCTCTCTGCCGGGCATTATATCCCTGTATTTCTTCATGAGATAAATCCCGCTCAGCACCGCAGAAAGCCCCTGGGCCACCACTGTCGCGAGGGCCGTCCCCATTACCCCGAGCTGCAGCACGATCACCATGAACAGGTCGAGCCCGATATTTGCCACGCACGCAATTATGAGGAAATACAGCGGCACTATGCTGTTTCCAACCGAGCGAAGTATGGCAGAGAACATGTTGAATGCCTGCGTGCATATTATTCCCCCGCAGAGCACCGATATATAGCTGTATGCATCGCTGTATATTGAATCAGGGGTGTTCATGAGCCTCATGAGGGGTCCGAGGAAGATGAGGGAGAGTATGGTCAGGGCGATGGAGAACACCAAATCCAGCACCATCATCCCGGCAGTGGCCCTCTTGAACTCGTCCATCTGCCCGGCACCGAACTTCCTCGTGGAAACCAGGGCGAAGCCGTTGTTCATCCCTATTGCGACATCTATAACAACCATGAATATGGATGTCGTAGCACCGATGGCAGCTATTGCCCCGTCGCCGAGGTTGTACCCGGCGACCATCGTGTCCACCATGTTGTAGATCTGCTGGAAGATGTTGCCTATGAATATCGGCACGGCGAACCGTATCAGTATTCCGAACGGTTCGCCTTCCGTCATATTTGTAGTCCTGCTTAGCTCCTTTTTCATTCCCTGCCTCTGGATAACATCATAACATCATATTACACCAGTGCTCTCGAGCACCAGCCTTACGAGGAGCAGCCCGAGGACTGCGGCAATGACCGGCTTGACGATTCTCGAGCCGTTTTTTACCGCAAGTCCGGCGCCAATGTAGTTGCCAATCATGTTGCAGGCTGCAGCCGCGAGGCCGAGTGCGACTATCACCTGTCCCGAGGTGAGAAACACACAGAGGGAGACAATATTTGACGTGAGGTTGACTATCTTTGCGTTTGCATTGGAGGTATCCATCCTCAGCCTTGCAATCGCGTTGAAGGCTATTATAAGGAAGGTCCCCGTTCCGGGACCGTAGAACCCGTCATATGCCCCTATTAACAGGGCGGAGATGCTGCAGACCGCGATGACCCGGGATCCCGCAGGCGGGTTGAGCTCCCTCTCCTTGAACAGCTTTTTGTCGAACACCACTAGCGAGGCGGCCGGCACTATTATAAAGACGAGGATGCTGATGACCTTCTCGCTTACCAGCATGGAAAGATTTGCCCCGGCATAAGAGCCGACCAGGGCAGCTGCGGCGCTCGGCAGCGCGGCCTTCCACACCACAAGCTTTTTCCGGGTGTATCTCGATGCTGCAACCGCAGTTCCGAGGCTCGAAGAGAGCTTGTTTGTTCCGACGGCCAGGTGTGCCGGAACCCCTGCCAGCAGGTAGGCTGGGATTGAAATTAGCCCTCCCCCGCCCCCGATAGAATCAACAAGGCCGGCGAGGAAGACCAGCGGACACACTATTGCGAATGTGGAAAATCTGAGCGTCACTTTAATATCCAGCGTTTCGACAAATTAGATAAGAGTTTACTACTCTACGGTGCTTCAGTAAATATTCCGCAGATTTTTGGCTTCATGCTGTGCATGCTATAATTCTGGCGGGACATGATGCCATGGTTCCATTAATGTCGTCCGGAGGAGCATGATGGATAAAAGGTTTGATTTATGCGCGATCGGGGAATGCCTTCTCGACGTGACCTCGTCGCTGACTGCCGACGGCACCGCCATAAGCATGAATGCCAATCCCGGTGGTGCACCTCTCAATGTTCTCGCCTGTGCATCCTCACTGGGGCTCAAAACCGCATTCATAGGCAAGCTCTCCAGCGATTTTGCAGGGAAGTTCCTCCTCTCGAGGATCAGGGCCTGCGGAATAGACGATTCCGGGATCACGGTGACATCTGCGGAGCCAACTACACTTGCCATGGTTTCCATAGACAATTCCGGGGACAGGAGCTTCAGCTTCTACCGCGAACACACCTCTGACGTAATGCTCAGGTGGGGAGACGTTCCCCAGGACCTTATAGCGTCCAGCCGGTTCTTCCACTTCGGTTCGGTGTCTATGACCGATGATCCGTCTGCGAGTGCGACCTCACGGGCAGCAGAAGCGGCATCAAAAAGCGGCTGCATCGTCTCATTCGATCCGAACTACAGGGAAAATCTGTGGCCCAGCAGAAACCTTGCAAGGGTCAGGATAAGGCAGGTCCTCCCTTTGTGCACCGTGGTCAAGCTGTCAGAGGACGAACTCGAGCTTGCCGCAGGGACAGAAGATATCAGAGACGCCGCCGATTTTCTCATATCCGAATACAGCATTAAGCTGGTGTCCGTCACGTGCGGACGGGAGGGGGCTTACGCCTTCACCAGAAAGGCAAGCTCCTATGTTCCGGCATTTCCGGTGAAGGCAGTGGACACCACCGGGGCCGGGGACATATTCTGGGGAGCATTCATCACCAGGATGACTGAGACCGGAAAGGATCCAGGAAGCCTCACGAGGTCCGAGCTTGAAGGCATGCTGAGGTTCGCAAACGCGGCAGGCGGGCTGTCCACGGAGAAGAAAGGGGCAATATCCTCCATCCCATCAAGGGAAGAGATAGAGTCCCTGCTCAGGGAATGACCTTTTTGACATTTTCATCCAAATGGCTGTTTTGCATGGAAATCTTTTCAGATATACTCATCGTATAATCGTGAAATATCCCATGATGCGAGGTATTGCGCAAACATGAGAAGTTTTTTAAAAACCCCTTCCAGATTCATAATGTATCTCCTCGAGATCATCATAGGGCTGATGATGCTCTTCAATCCTGTTGGTCTTACATCAGGAATAGTGATAACCCTTGGGATCGCCCTGCTCATCCTGGGCCTAATCCAGGTCCAGAGATACTTCAAGGAGCCGGCTTCGCAGGGCCAGGAAAAGCTGAGGCTCTTTCACGGCCTGGTGCTGCTGCTCGCAGGTGTCCTTCTGCTGGTCAAGACCGATGAGATCATCTCGAGCTTTCCATATGTCTCCCTTATCTACGGGATAAGCGTCATTGTCAACGGCCTTCTCAGGCTCCAGATGGGGGTAGATGCCATCAGGGCCAAGAAGAGCTGGAAATTCCACATTATCTATGCAGCGGCCACCCTGATCCTGGGCACCCTCGTCATGATCAACCCGTTCAATTCCCTCAAGGCTCTCAGCAGGGTTGTCGGCGGCACACTCCTCCTCGTCGGAATAATAGACCCGTCCTACGAGATCTGGTGCGCCAAACACGACCAATGATTACAATTAGCTAACTTTGTATTCACAGATTTTTCATTTTGCAGGGATATCTTTTAATCATCAAAATCAACTAAAAACCAGTATTTTGAGGAGGAAAGTTTAGAAAAATGGAAGAAGAAAAGAACACCAGCACCGGTGAGGAAAACGAGAACAAGGCTCCAGATGAAGCACCTCAGGAGAACAACGAGGACACCAAGGTCGATGTAGATATCGAATCAGGAGCACAGGACATCGTTGACCAGATCAAGGAAGCTGTCAAAAAAGGCAACATAGCGAGAATAACGATCAAGAAGAACGATGAAGTCATCCTCAACCTGCCCCTCAACGTAGGGATCGCCGGAGTCGTATTCAGTGCTGTTGCCGCACCGTGGGCCCTGATAGCCTCCACGATAGCAACCATAGGACTCGACTGCACAGTCGAGCTCACCAAGACCGACGGGACCGTCGTCGACATCAGCGGCAGGACCATCGGGAAAAAGGTTGCGAAGGCCGGAACAGCAATCTACAACGATGTAAAGGAAGCCTTCAAGGACGAAGACAAGAAAGACTGAATTCACACCCGCGCATAATTTTCTGCCTGCGGTTGTTGCCGCAGGCATTAATTTGATGTATAATTAGCACTCGAAGCAGTTAAGTGCTAACCAAGGAGGACATCCAATATGATAATAATACCAGTATATGACTATGCAGCACTTCCGCATTCCAAGGTCGTATTCCAGAAGGACAGGATAAAGGATATATCCGGGTCGGAGCCCCAGAAGGGCGACCAGGTTCTCATTCTCTGGCTCAAGGAGAGATCTGATTCAGATTCCCTCAAGGACGACAGCTTCCAGCCTATCGGGCTCTCGGGAGTAGTCCAGGATATAGACCAGACAGGATATGTCTACATCAAAACCCAGGACAGGATCAACGTGAAATCCGTGTCCGTAGGCGAGGAGGGAAGGCTTGACGTTTCCTTCACATGGAGGCAAGACTCCGATGTCCTCGACAAAAAGGTCGAGGAGGAAAAGCTCTCAAAGATAAAGTCGAGAGTTTCCGAATACGTTGGCAAGATGCAGTTCGGGGGCATGGTAAAGGGCTTTATCTCGAGATGGGAGACTGTCGGGGAAGCGCTTGCAATCGTGACAATATGGTTCGGCGGATCCGGCGAAGCCAGCTACAAGCTGATAGAAGAGGATTCCGCGGTAAAGCGCTGCGACATGGCGGAGGCCATGATCTACGAGAATCTCGAGATGGCAGACCTCTCGAGGGAAGGCAAGAACGAGTTCGAAAAGGATACGCAGAAGGCCTACAGGGAGGCGGCAATCAAGAAGCAGATGCAGTATCTGCAGAAGGAACTTGATGAGATGCATCCCAACAATGTCTCGGACGTGCAGAGATTCCAGAAAAAGATCGAGGAATCCGGCATGAACGAGACCGCGAGAAAAGAGGCCGAGAAAGTCCTCAACAGGCTGAAGCAGGAAGACGGCAACGGCAACGAATACGGCATGCTGTACGACTACCTCGACTTTGTAACCGGGCTTTCATGGAAGGCTCCGGAGGCCCAGACAATAGACCTCGACGAGGCCGAGAAGATCCTCGACGCCGACCACTACGGCTTAAAGAAGATAAAGGCCAGGATAATACAGCAAATCGCCGTCATGAACCTGCAGAAGAAGCAGTCGGGGTCGATACTGCTGTTCGTAGGAGCCCCGGGCACCGGCAAGACGAGCATCGGTCAGAGCATTGCAAAAGCCCTTGGCAGAAAATACACGAGGATAAGCCTTGGCGGCGTGCGCGACGAGGCCGACATACGCGGGCACAGGCGCACATACATAGGGGCAATGCCCGGAAGGATAATGGACGGGATACAGAAGAGCGGAGTCTCGAACCCGGTCATGGTCCTGGACGAGGTCGACAAGCTGTCCTCGTCATATAACGGCGATCCGGCCAGCGCGCTGCTTGAAGTGCTCGATCCCGAGCAGAACAGCACCTTTACTGACCACTACATGAACGTGCCGTATGACCTCTCCAACGTGTTCTTCATCTGCACGGCCAATACCACCGATACAATACCGGAGCCTCTTCTCAACAGGATGGAGGTAATCCAGTTCCCGGGATACACCGCGACTGAGAAGTTCCACATAGCAAAGGAGCACCTGATCCCGAAGGCCATGGCCTCCATGGGCATAAAGGACGAGAATCTCGAGGTTACGGACGACGCCATACGCACGATCATATCCGACTACACGATGGAAGGCGGAGTCAGGGGCCTCAAGAAGCGCATGGACACCCTCTGCAGGGCGGCAGCAGTCAAGATCGTAAAGGGAGACAATGCCAAGATCACCGTGACTCCCGACAACGTGAAGGACTATCTGGACATGCGTCCAATAAGGCACGAGCATGTGCTCGAGAAGAAGCGTCCCGGCATTGTGACCGGCCTCGCCTGGACCGCAGCCGGAGGAGAAATACTCTTCATTGAGACGCTGTTCACAAAGGGCTCGGGCAAGGTCACAATCACAGGGCAGCTGGGAGACGTGATGAAGGAATCCGTCCAGATAGCTATAAGCCTTGTAAAGGCAATGTTCCCTGACAAGGCAGAGATGTTTGAGAAAAACGACCTTCACATACACGTTCCCGAGGGAGCTGTCCCCAAGGACGGCCCGTCTGCAGGCATAACTCTGACGACTGCCATAGCGTCACTCGTCACGGGAAGGGCTGTCAGCCCGACACTCGCGATGACCGGAGAGGTATCCCTGAGAGGGGTCGTAACCCCGATCGGGGGACTGCCGGAGAAGCTGATGGCGGCCCTGAGGGCAGGAATAAAGACCGTATACATCCCTAGGGACAACCTGGACGATCTCGAAGAGGTGTCCCCGGAGGTAAAGGACAAGCTGGAAATAATCCCGGTCTCAACAGTGAGGGAGGTCCTGGAGAAAACAGGAGTCTGCGATCCCGCACAGGACCAGGCCGCAGGACTTTCCGCGTGAGGACAGGACAAATAAGAGCGCTGAGCTTCTGCTCAGCGCTCGTTTTATGTCTGCTGTCTGGAGCAGAACATATCAGAATATCCCCTGCTCCATCATGGCTTCCGCGACTCTCTCAAATCCGGCGATGTTTGCACCTGAGACGAGGTCATAGCCGAGGCCGTATTTCTCGGATACCCTCACACTTGCCGAATAGATGTGGTTCATGATCGCCCTGAGCTTTGCGTCGACTTCTTCGGCAGTCCACTGCAGCCTCTCGCTGTTCTGCGACATCTCAAGCGCTGACGTGGCCACTCCGCCGGCATTGACGGCCTTGGAGGGAGCGACATGCACTCCCCTGCATGAAGTGAGATAGCTGAGTGCTTCTTCCGTCGTGGGCATGTTGGCGACCTCGATGTAGTACTTCGTGCCATTGGACACTATCTGCTTCGCTTCCCCGATTCCAACGTCGTTCTGGACAGCTGCGGGCATAGCTATGTCGCCCTTTACTTCCCACGGCTTTCGTCCCGGGAAGAACTGCACCCCGAATTTTTCCGCGTAGTCCCTTATGCCTCCCTTCGAGGAGGAGCGTATCTTGAGCATACAGTCGAGTTTCTCATCTGTATTGACCCCGTCGGGATCGTAGATATATCCGTCATGGCCGGACAGGGTTACGACCTTTGCGCCGAGCTGCGCGGCTTTTTTGCATATGCCCCATGCCACATTGCCGTATCCGGAGACGACTATGGTCTTCCCTTCCAGAGTATCCCCGAAGTGGTCCAGCACATTCTCAAGATAGTAGACAGCTCCATATCCCGTGGCTTCCGGCCTTATGAGGCTCCCTCCATAGCTCAGGCCCTTTCCTGTCAGGACCCCGTTCTCAAATGTCCCCTTGAGCCTTCTGTACTCCCCGAAGAGGTATCCTATCTCTCTTCCTCCGACCCCCATGTCGCCGGCCGGGACGTCCATGTCGGGCCCGATGTAGCGGTAGAGCCCCTGCATGAAACTCTGGCAGAATCTCATGATCTCGGCGTCGGACCTGCCCCTGGGATCGAAGTCGCTGCCTCCCTTGGCCCCTCCTATCGGTAGGCCGGTGAGGCTGTTCTTGAATATCTGTTCAAAACCGAGGAATTTTATTATTCCCGGATACACATTTTTCTGGAACCTCAGCCCGCCCTTGTAAGGTCCGAGAGCCCCGTTGAACTGAACCCTGTATCCCCTGTTTGTGTGGTATTCGCCATTGTCATCCATCCAGACGACCCTGAAAGAAATAAACCTCTCCGGTTCGATGATCCTGTTTAGCAGATCTGCCTTTTCATATTCAGGATGTGCATCTACCAGCGGCCTCACTGACCTGAGAACCTCATCCACTGCCTGAATAAATTCCGGCTGCCCCGGATCTTCCCTTTTTACTCTTTCAATGACATCGTCCAGATAACTCATGTTATTCCTCCCCGGATATAAATTTTACTAATTATAACCCTTTTGAAGCACCAGTCCTCATATTCCTTCAGAAAACTGCATGTTTTTTCCATAATATACAACAGCAGGCTTGAATAGTGAATAATTATTGACGTTTTACTGCATCCGGGATGAAAAAATTGTCCGCATGCCTCTTTACTTGTTGTGGTATATTGTATGGAGCGCGGGAATTCCGCCAATTACCGCCCGGGAATGAGGGCGTATCCAGGGAGCATTTCCATGAAAAAGACAATCTCAATAATCCTCGCAGTCATATTGGCTGCAGTGATGTTTGCCGGATGCCAGGCTTCGTCGACCGGAGAAACAAACAGCATCTCGAGCATATCAACAGAGTCATCAGTAGTAGATATCCCAGACGACAACCTCAACTATCTCACCGGGACATACGACCTCGCAGACGACATGGTCAACAAGAGGCCGATTGCCGTTTCAGTCAACAACATTAAAGCGTCATGGCCTTCTTATGGAACTTCTCAGGCAGACATTCTGTATGAAATGGAGACCGAAGGCGGGATCCCGAGATACATGGCCCTGTTCTCTGATATAAGCGATGTTGAGCAGATAGGTTCAGTAAGGTCACTGCGCGACCAGTTCATTCAGCTTGTATATCCTTTCAATGCAGTTATCTGCCACATCGGGACATCTATCTTCGCAGATGATGTCCTCAGCAGCCTTGGACTGTGGACTCTCAACGGCTACTACAACAACAGCTTCATCTTTGTTGACCAGAGCAGGGTAGGTTCATACGCCACAGAACATACCAAGTTTACAAGCGGTGAAAGAATTTACACCGCCCTTGAAGATGAAGGGATAGACCTCACCTATCAGTTCACCGACACTGCCTTTAATTTCGTCGATCCAGAGGAGACAGTTGTTCCGTCCACAGGCGAGGCCATCTCAGTGACCTGGGACTTTTCCGACAGCTATGACGGCGATTTCAGGTACAATGAGACTACAGGCAAATATGAAAAGTGGGAGTGCGGGGTGCAGCAGATAGATGCCGGAAACAACGAGCCTCTCGCTTTTGAAAACGTATTCCTGATCCTCGCTCCCATTGGATATAAAAGCGGAAGCTATCTGATCAATCTCGACCTGAGCACTGGCGGCACTGCATACTACTTCTCTGAAGGCCACTACCAGCTTTGCAACTGGACCAAGAACGGCGGGGATTTTTCCAGCAACTTCACTTTCACGGACGCCCTCACCGGTTCAGAAATCCAGGTCAATCCGGGGCAGTCCTATGTGGCAGTCATCAGGACCGATTATGCGGATTCAGTCAATATTACGGCCCCTGTTTCAGAAACCTCCACAGCGTCATCCTCGACATCATCCGGAAGCTGATCATTTCAGGTGATAGTGTTAAGTCCGGCTTCATGCGAAGCCGGACTTTTTCTGCTACAGCACCTTCTGTCCGTTGGCCTTGACCCTGAAGTCGACTCCAAGGACCTCAGCCGCCCTGCGGCACATCAGCATCCTGTTGAGGAATATCTCGAAATAGTCGAACATCGTGCAGATGCTCTCATCAATCTGGAGGTTCAGGGAAATTGTCTTGTCATCCCCGTTGAACTGCAGGTTCTGACCTATTACAGCGTAATTGACTCTGTCATGCTGGTCGAACTGGGACATCTCCTTTGCCCTCACGCGGTTCCTTCTCACGTCTGTCTTGTCTGCTATTATCAGGGCAGCGGAGACAGGGTCTATTGCCGTGCCAGTGGATTCATCGTGGTTTGCTATCGCGGCCATGACCGTTATCCTGTCCTCGAGGCTCATATCGGTTTCCCTCAGTATATCCCCCGCAAGAAGAGCTCCGTATTCGGCGTGATGATTGCGGTTGAGGGCGTTCCCTATGTCATGCATGAATCCCGATATCCTCGCGAGCTCTACATCATGTTCGCTGTACTGGAAGTACTGCATAATGCTGGCGGCCTTGTCCGCCACAATCGTGGCATGCCCGACCGAATGGTCCGTATACCCCAGCTTCCCAAGTATCATATCGCCCTTCTTGTAATAGGCGCGTATTTCCTCGTTGTTGAATATCTGCTTATAGTTCATTCTGCCTTTCTCCCGAATTAATTGGCATGCTGTCCCCGGGTCCTATTGTAAAGGGGATTTTACAGCAGGCTTTGTTGTTTCACCCAATATTATATGTTAGAATTCAGGGGCTGTAGACAAGTAATGAAAAATTCAGGAGGCAAACGAATTGATCTGTCAGATTTACTCACTCAAAAACGGAAAGATGGCTGCACAAGTCGCAGAAGCCGGAGCGGACATTATCGGAGTGAACCCGACGCCGAACAACTCGGGAATGACGAAGGAAGAGGCCATGCGCACTGCCAAGGAGGTCTTTGACGCTGTCAGGCCTTACGGCAAGATGAAGACCGCCCTCTCCATCGACTGCACTTTTGAAGAGCAGAAAGAGATAATTGAAAAGCTCGATCCCGACATTCTCCACATCTGCGGTCAGAATGACGACGCAACTCCTGAGCTCGTAAAGAAGCTCAAGGAGATTAAGCCGAGTCTCCTCATCGAACAGGCCATCGGCATGTCCGGGCCTGAGGCTATAGATAAAGCCGTATATATGAGTAAGTTCTGCGACATCCTCATTCTCGACTCCGTCGCAAAGAACGTCATCGGCGTAGGAGCTGCCGGAGTCCCGCACAACTGGGACTGGGATGCCGAAATAGTCAAAAGGGTCAAGTGCAGGGTCATAGTCGCAGGAGGGCTTGGACCGGAAAATGTTGCAGACTGCATACGCAAGGTGCACAGCTGGGGAGTGGATTCCCTCACAAAGACGAATGTGACAGGCACAGCCGACAAGGACATCAGTAAAGTCAGGGAATTCTGCAGGATTGCAAAAGAGACCGCTGCAGAGTGCGGCTGCTGAAAGCAATTTGAAAGAAGAGATGGGTGCAGTGTGCACCCATCTCTTTTTTGTCTATTTCTTGAGCTGAGATACCGCCCCGCATACGAAGAGCACCACGCTCATGGCAATAAATGCAGTCAGCATACGGCCCGAGCTTCCCATGCCTGAGAACAACTGGGCAATCCCTGTTATCTTGTTCTCAAGGCTTCCCCCGGGGATGCTCACGTATCCCCTGAGCACATCGAATGCAAAAAGCGCCGTATGCGTTATCATGCCGGCACCGAATGCAGCTGATCCGACAGCCGCCATCGTCTCAGGCCATATGACGCCTGCAACCGCAAATAGTATCGATACGCATATCAGCACTCCCTTGTATGCGGACTCGCCGTACTGCATGCCGGCAAGCCTGCCGGCCATATACCCTGCTGCTGCCCCGCACGCCGCTGCCATGATGAAGCACCCTATGCGCCTCCTCACGACTGAAGCGAGGAGAACAACCGCCGTGACAAGTCCCGCATAGATAAAGCTCCTGTAGTTGAAGCCCACTTTCCCTATGAGATAGATGAGAGAGACTCCGGCACCCCAGATCACATTCATCAATACATGCATTTTCCTGCCGAAAAAGCAGAGGAAGATGCTCATTACCATGACTATGGCGAGTGCAATGAGAAGCGCTGTCATTGGTCTTCACCTCCAGTGATCTCCAGCTTTGTGAGAACGGGTCCCTTTGAAGAAAGAAACTGTTCAGTAAGATCGGAACGGCTGAGCCAGTCCTTTATGTCCTGTACCGATATTACAAGCGGCATCCTCTTGTGGACCGGAAGCACCGACTCGTTTGCGTCGGTCGTTATTATCGTGAATTCGTCCTTCTGATTGAAAATTCCTGCCAGGTACACCATTTCCGAACCCGGAAGGGAGAAGAGATACTTCTTCTTAACAGGCCCCGGGGTCCATTCGTAGAACCCCTTTGTGGGGACGATGCAGCGTCTTGAACCGCAGTCTGCCCGGAACATGTTCTTTTCCTGGACTGATTCCGCCCTTGCGTTGATTATCCTTCTTGAGCCCTGTGACATTCCGGAATATCCCCATGTCATGAGCCTGAGCTCTGCTTTGGGGCTCCCGTCCACCAGAACGGGCATCAGATATCCTGGAAAGATTTCCCCCTGGGGGATTTCGGACCCCGGATACTTGAGGGTGAAGAGCCTGTACAGCCTTCCGCCCTCCCTGCCTTCAGGATCCCATTCAAAATTGTACCTTCCGCACATTGTGCTGTCCTCCGGGAGATTCTTTCTTACCGATAATTGTACACCGTATGCTGAAACCCGGTCCTGCTCATTCAGGTCCGCGTATGTTTCCCGGCAAGGAAAAGTTTTTGAAAAGTGCTCGTAAAAAAGGGTTTAAGCCAGACATGCGGTGATTGACACATTTCCCGAATAATGTAAAATCATAGTAGCTTAAACTAAAAGCCTTATAGGTGTACAAGGAGGAATAATCATGAAAGTGTGCCCTAATTGCGGAGCAAATGTAGAAGATGATACCCAGTTCTGCCCGAACTGCGGATTCAATTTTGCAACAGGCCAGCAGCCTCAGTCGCAGCCGCAGCCCCAGGAGGGCCAGTATCAGCAGGGACCTTATCAGCAGGGTCAGTATCAGCAGCCTGTACAGCCCGCATACGATCCGTATGACCACACGGCCGAATTCGAGGCTGAAGATATTTCCAACGGCAAGCCGTATGCAATGCTTCTCTACCTGACGGGGGCAATCGGAATAATCATCGCGCTGCTAGCCAGCCATGATTCCCCGTACCTCAAGTTCCATATCCGCCAGATCATCAAGTTCACGGTCTGCGACGTCCTGATCGGTGTCATTTCTGCAGTACTCTGCTGGACGATAGTTGTTCCGATCGCAGGCGCTGTCTGCTATGTCATCCTGTTCGTAGTCAGGATCATATGCTTCGTCAACATCTGCCAGGGCAAGTCCAAGGAGCCTGCCATCATCAGGGGCCTCAAGTTCCTCAAATAATTGCAGCTTCTTTAATAAGAAAGGCCGGGAGCATGCCACAATGGCGTGCTTCCGGTCTTTTTCTGATTTTCTCAGCGGCTCAGGTTTTTGTAATACTCGCTCTGTTCCCTTATCAGGTCCTTGTCCTCGAAGTAGTCAATCTTCATGGCGTGCTTCACCTGGCTCAGGGTATCGGCAGATTCTATTCTTGCGTTTTCCGTGCCCTTCTTGAGCACACTGTAGACCCCCGGTATGTCTTTCTCAAATTCCCTGCGCCTTTCCCTGATCGGCCTCAGGGTTGTCTGCAGCACATTATTTAGGAATTTCTTCACCTTTACGTCACCGAGGCCGCCCCTCCTGTAGTGCTCCTCGAGTTCATCAAGGTTCTTGTACTCGGGAAGGAACTCCTCGAAATGCTCTGGCTTTGCGAAAGCCTCAAGATATATGAATACCGGATTGTCTTCGGTCTTTCCCGGGTCAGAAACCTTCAGGTGATTCGGGTCGGTGTACATCCCCATGACCTTTTCCTTGATGTCTTTTTCAGAATCGGAGAGATATATGCAGTTGCCGAGGGATTTGCTCATCTTGGCCTTTCCGTCTGTCCCGGGCAGCCTCATGCTTGCCTTGTTGTTCGGAAGCATTATTTCCGGCTCCACCAGAGTCTCACCGTAGGTGGAATTGAACTTCCTGACTATCTCCCTGCACTGTTCCAGCATAGGAGCCTGGTCTTCCCCGACGGGAACGGTGGTTGCCTTGAATGCCGTAATGTCCGCGGCCTGGCTTATGGGATAGTTCAGGAACCCCACCGGAATGTCGGCGTTGAATTTTCTCATCTGTATCTCAGACTTTACAGTCGGGTTTCTCTCGAGCCTTGCCAGGGTAACGAGATTCATATAGTACGTTGTAAGCTCCGGAAGCTCCGGGATCTGGGACTGGATGACAATATCCGTTTTGGAAGGATCTATCCCGACAGACAGATAGTCGAGAGCGACTTCTATAATATTGTGCCTCACCTTCTCCGGATTGGATGCGTTGTCAGTGAGCGCCTGCGCATCGGCTACAAGAATGAATATCTTGTCATATTCGCCTGAATTCTGCAGCTCCACCCTCATCCTGAGGGACCCCACATAATGGCCGATATGGAGCCTCCCCGTCGGCCTGTCGCCTGTCAGTATAATCTTCCTCATTTATTTCCTCCGAAAAAAGCGTCTTGAGAGACATTGTAATTCCCGGAAATGCTTATTTCAACATTATCCGCCGTGCCTGGCTTCATCCATTGAGCGCACCGTTTCTGACGGCGTTGTTGTAAGCGTCGACCAGATTCGTGCGGATGCGCTGTATCTCATCAATCGTGTCGTGTACTTTCCTCTGTGCCTCGCTGATCCTCGACTGCACCATGATGTCGGCCAGAAACCCGTCGAAGAAATAATCGGCGAACGCCAGAAAATCATCTATATCAAGTCCAAGGCTGTTTACGGAAGGGACGTCTAGAAGCTCTTTTCTCAGGTTCAGGACCGCCCTCTGAGCGGCCGCCATCTCATTCCTCGCCTCTTCCAGGGAATTTCTCTTGATGTATGTCGTGATCCATCCTCCCCCGAGGATGTCCACCATCCCCCAGTTTCCGGCCTTGTTGAGATAGCCGTCCGCAGCAAAAAGATGATCCAGCGCCGCTTCGGAAGCTGCTATGGCCTCCTGAATTTCACGAATAGAGTCCCTCCCAGAGTATCCGTACATTTTTCATTTCCTTTCAGCGAGACCGAACAATTTCTCGGTATTCTGCCTCGCACTTTTCATGAGGTCTGTTCTTTCCACTTTCATGTATCCTGCAAGTGCATCGCATACATATCTTATATTCCAGGGGTAGTTGACGTGCCCGAGTCCCGGCACGCCCCTGGGCACGAGATATGGAGAGTCGGTTTCGATCATTATCCTGTCCAGGGGTATCTCCGGCACTGCCCTCCTGAGAGGTTCTGCACGCCTGTCATCACATATCCACCCGGTGACCCCTATGGAGAATCCGAGTTCGAGAAGACGCAGGACAGTCTCTCTTCCCCCTGTGAAGCAGTGCACGACAGATCTGGAAGCCAGTTCCCTCCTGTCCTTAAACATTCTTATGAAATCGTCATCGGCATCCCTCATGTGGAGAAACATCGGGACGCCGAGCTCTTCCGCTATGTCCATCTGCCTTCTGAGACACTCTTTCTGATCCTCTGTCCCGGAGAACATCCTGTCATAGTCGAGACCGCACTCCCCGGCCGCTACAACTCTCGGGTTTCCCATTAGGATCTCCCTTATTTTTGTGTAGTCATGCTCAGCTGCCCTTGACGCATTGTGGGGATGTATGCCTGCAGTGCCCCAGCATCCTGCATTCCCGACAAATCCATCCACAAGCACGTCATCAGCAGCGCTGCTCCCCGTGACAATGCAGGCAACTCCTGCTTCCCTGGATTTCCTAATTATCTCCCCCGGGTCCCTGAACTGTCTTGAAAAGGCATTCACGCCAATGTCATAGAAATCGATCCGGCCGCCAGTCTTCTCTTTTTCCCGATTATCCATAACGTAATTATATACATTTATCTATTAATAAGACATTTCTTCTCAGTCGGGAAGCACACGGCTGCAGCAGGGACACCGGAATAATATATAATGCTGTGTTCCTGCCTCTCTGAATAAATTGTGCAAAATCACGATTTTGTCTTTTTTGTATTGTATATTTATTCTTGGTATTGACATTTTATTGAAATAATATTAGTTTATATGCATATTTCATGAATAATTTATCAATTTTACGGCTTTGGCCGTCAGGAGGTAAAAAAGAAATGCTGCACACTACAAATCCCGAAATTCTGTTTCTTCAGCAGGAAGAGGTAATCAAGGCCGGACTGCTGGACATGAAGCAGATACTCGCCGTGACTGAGAAGACCTATGAATATATGGGGAAAGGCCTTATCAAGAACCCACCAAAGTGCAGAACGAGAATCCCTGACGACGAACACTGGACTTCATTCTTCAATTCAATGCCCTGCTACATCGGCGGAGACATCAACATAGCCGGAATCAAATGGGCCGCAGAATCAAAGAAGAACGCGCACACACCGGGAATCCCTTACGGGATAGACATAACCATCCTGAGCGATCCCGAAACCGTACTTCCCTTCTGCATCCTCGACGGGACCCTGGTGACGGCAATGAGGACTTCGGCAGTCGGAGGACTTCTCGCCAAATTCTCCGCCCCGTCCAACACCGAAACCGTCACGCTCGTCGGCGCAGGAGTCATTGGCAGGACGATGATAATGTCAGTATGCGAAGCCCTTCCGACAGTAAAAACCATCTATCTCTGCGACCTCGATGTCCCCAAGGCAGAAAAAGTCGCAGCAGAGAGTCCCTACAAGGACAAGGTCAAGATCATACCGACCGGCGACAGCAAGGGATCTGCACTCAAGTCCCAGCTGATAATAACAGAGACGACTACATCCAAGCCGATAGTTGATACATCATGGCTGACTCCAGGGTGCGCGGTCATCTCAATGGCTTCAAACGAGATAGATCTCGACGTCGTGAGAAAGTCTGATGTAATCTGCATAGATTACTGGGACCAGATGATCACATACAAGGGCAAGGCTGTCACACAGCTCTACGATCTCGGTGAGCTCGGACATGACGACGTCGCCGAACTCGGCGACCTGGTTCTCGGCAGGAAGAAGGGAAGAACCTCCGACTCCCAGACGGTCTTCGCGACCTCCATGGGAATAGGCGCCCTGGACATCATGATAGGATATCAGCTCTATCTCAATGCTTCCAAGATGGGTTTAGGAACTAAAGTGAAAATGTGGGACAAACCCCTTTGGGAGTGAGTCCCTTCCGGATTATCAGGAGAGTAAAAAAATGAAAAAGTTTAAAAAGGCATTAGCACTGCTTCTCACAGCTTCAATGCTGTTTGTGCTCTCGGCTTGCGGGTCAAGCTCATCGTCAACATCATCAACCAAATCAAAGATCGATGAGATCAAGGAAGCAGGGGTGCTGGTCGTCGGCACGTCAGCCGATTATCCGCCCTACGAATTCCATACGGAAATAGACGGGGTGGACACCATCGTCGGATTTGATATTTCATTTTCCCAGTACTTTGCAGATGCCCTCGGAGTTGAACTCGAGGTGGTGGACATGTCATTCGACAATCTGCTTATAGGACTCAGCGAAGGCCAGTTCGATCTAGTGATGGCAGGCCTCACTCCTACCGAGGAAAGGAAGGAGAGCGTCGACTTCACTGACATCATCTTCAGCAACCCGCAGATCGTCATCGTGCGCACAGAGGATAAAGACATCTATACCACTACGGACAGTCTCTCAGGCCATTATGTCGGCGTCCAGAAGGGCACCATACAGGAAGACATAGCTGCCGACCTCACTGATCAGGATGACATCATTTCTCTGGTAACATTCTCTGATCTCATCATCGAGCTGAAAGAGGGAAAGATCGATGCCATATGCACCAACTACCTGACAGCTGCAGCCTATGTGGCGGCAAATGATGATCTCACAATCAACGACATCGGCATCGAATACGAGGACACGGGATTCGCAGGTGCCGTGCAGAAGGGCAATGAAGACTTTGTCGAATACCTGAACGGGCTCATCCAGGAGATGAAGGACAAGGGCCTCATAGACCAGTACATCGTCGAAGCCGAAGAGCTCGCCGGAATTGAGAGCGTTGATGGGTGATGCAATGCCGGCACTGAGCAGCAGAGTCGGGACCTTCACCGACTCAGTAATCAGGAGAATGACAAGGATAAGCGATGCAACCGAAGGCAGCATCAACCTGTCGCAGGGCTTTCCAGATTTCGATCCGCCGAAGGAAATGCTCGACGCCTTAAAGAAAGTCGCAAAAGGCGGGCCTCAGCACCAGTATTCAATAACCTTCGGGGCAGAGAACCTGAGGCAGTGCATTGCTTCCAAATATTCCGCGATATTCGGGCATCAGATCGATCCCGAGACCCAGATAGTGGTGACATGCGGTTCAACGGAAGCGATGATGGCCGCTATGATGACAGTATGCAATCCGGGAGACAAGGTCATTGTGTTCAGCCCGTTCTACGAGAACTACGGGGCTGACGCGATCCTCAGCGGCGCAGAGCCCATATACGTTCCACTTGTGCCGCCGGATTTCAGCTTCGACCCGGATGTCCTGGAAGAGGCATTCAAGCAGCACCCGAAGGCCATCATCGTCTGCAACCCGTCCAATCCGTGCGGCAAGGTTTTTACAAAGGACGAACTCATATACATAGAGGACCTCGCTGAGAAGTACGATTCCTTCGTGATCACGGACGAAGTCTATGAACACATCATCTTCGATCCATACGTCCACGTTCCAGCCGCTTCCCTCCCCGGAGCCTTCGACAGGACCATCACATGCAATTCACTTTCCAAGACTTTCTCAGCTACAGGCTGGAGGCTCGGATTTACGATTGCAAACGAGCAGGTCACGGAGGGCATAAAGAAGGTCCACGATTTCCTGACGGTAGGGGCAGCCGCTCCGCTGCAGGAAGCGGCATGTGCAGGGTTTGCCCTGGGCCAGAGCTATTACGACTGGCTCAAAAACCTGTACACTGAAAAGCGGAAGGTCTTCTGCGACGGACTAGATGAGATAGGCCTCAAGCACAACGTCCCCCAGGGAGCCTACTACGTTCTGGTGGACATCTCGGACTTCCTCTCCAAGGACAAGTTCAAGGGCTGGAGCGACCTCCAGTTCTGCGAGTGGATGGTGTCAGAAGTCAAGGTGGCGGCCGTCCCGGGGTCCAGCTTCTTCAGGGAGCCTGTAAACAACTACATAAGGCTGCACTTTGCGAGGAGCGATGCATCCCTCAAGGAAGCCGTAAAGAGGCTTTCCGGACTCAAGAAGTACTTATGAGTACAAAGAAACAATCCAACACCTGACCGTTGTCCGGCCGCAGTACTGCGGCCGGGCATTGTCATGCAGCGGAAAACTGCCTGTATTTCGCTTTCCAGAGCTAATAAATGCTGAATTATTGCCGGGAATATGGCATAATGTTGTAAGCATCAGCGCAGGGATCTGCGTTTCTTTTTTCACACTCTTAATGGAGGCATATATATGAACAAAAGTGCTTGGGACAACATGCTTCGTAGGGAAGTCATGAGTCTTCCAGAACTTGGAACTCACCTTCTCAACGACAACATCGAGACCACGCCCGACTACGGCGGGATACGCCTGGCCCTTTCAACACCGGATCTTGAGAAGGCCAAGAAAGTCATTCTCACCGGATGCGGAGACAGCTACTGCGCAGCAGTTGCCGGGGCAAGGGCATTCCGTCTTCTCGGAAAAGGCGTCGATGCTGTTTCCATGCCGATAGTCGAGTATACGAGGGAATATCCCTCATCTCTAATCGGCACAGAGCCTCAGAATCCCCTCGTCTACATCATCTCGAAGAGCGGCGGCCCTTCACGCTGCAGGGAAGCCGCGAAGAGGACCAACGAGGTCAACCTCGGAGGACTCAGTGTTGCAGTCACTGCCACTCCAGACTCCCCTCTCGCAAAGGAATGCAGAAGGATTGTGCAGGTCGACGTGCCTGATCTCGAAAACGAGTTCAATGAAGCCATTCCGGGCTGCCGCAGCTACTATGCATCGATATATGCTGTATTCTCTCAGGCAATCCGCATGGGAGAGGTAAAAGGCGTCTATCCGATGTCTCTCGCAAGCAAGATGCGCAATGCCACACAGGAATATGCAGCAGCGGTAATTGAGAATATCGAGCCCGTCGATGAACAGATGTTTGAGCTCGCAAACGAGTGGAAGAAGCTCGACACTTTCGAGTTCGTCTCCTCCGGAGCCGACATGGCCACAGCGTGGTTCTCAGCTGCAAAGATCTATGAAGCCACCGGTGATTTTGCGACATATGAGAACGCAGAGGAATTCTGCCATATCAACTATTTCGCCGACAAGCCCAAGAATATAGGGACCGTCTTCATGATAAACAGCGGTGATCCCAGCTATCCGAGATTCAAGGGATCTGTGGAAGCATCCGTCGGACTCGGTCGTCCGACGCTCGTCGTCACTGATGCTCCAAAAGAGGATTTCCCTGAAGGTGCTATTGTCTGCACTCTCCCCTCCCCGAAATTCTACTGGGAGATGCCGATTGCCCACTATGTGCCCGTCTGCCTGTTCGCCGGCTATCTCGCGAAGGCGAAGGACGTGGCAATGTTCAGGACCGATCTTCCGAAGATCTTCAAGCCGGATGGAAACCAGCTCCGCTCCAGCGCGGTAAAAGTTGTCAAGTGATCAAGGAGGACGCGTTATGAAATTCTATGAAAGAAAAGTTGACCTCAAGAAGAATGGCGTCGTCCGTCTTACGGACTGGGTCGAGGAATGCGTAAGGGACAGCGGAGTAAAGAACGGAGTCGCCTTCCTGAATGCCCCTCACACCACCAGCGGCATTGCAGTTGCCCCTGATATGCTGAAGGACGAAGAGCTGCAGGACCTGCAGGAAGGTTTTGCCAGGATAATCCCCGCCAGGGTCACCTACGGCCATCAGTTCGACAATACTACCGACATGGCAGGGCATTCAAAGGCCGCCATCATGAATACCCACCTTGCCCTGATAATAGAAGACGGCGAGGTAGTAAAGGGCGATGACCAGGGGATATATTTCCTCGAATTCGACGGGCCCAGGCTCCAGAAGTGCTGGCTCGCCGTATATGAAGATGCGGAATAAGGAGGAATCCGGAAATGAGTGAAAATCTGATCATAGAACAGTCAAAGAACCTTCTGGATCTCGCCGATACCATGATTGACGACCTGGACAGCAAGATTTCCAGGCTGTACTCTGACAGCGAGCTGCGCTCCTTCAAGAGCGCATTCCTCACCGGCTGCGGTGACAGCTATATTGCAGGCCCTGCCGCAAAGGAGGCCTTTGAGGAATTCTCCGGAATCCCATGCGAGCCGTGCCTCTCAATAGACGCCACGTACCATCTTCCAGAAGACAAGTTCACAAAGTCCACATACAAGACTCTGGCCATAGGCATCTCAATCTCAGGAACTGCGGCAGGAACCGTGAATGCCATGATGAACTGCTCAAAGCTCGGTGCCGAGACCCTGGCCGTTACAGAAAACATCAATTCACCCCTGGCCCGCAGATGCGGGAAAATCCTTGAGCTCTCCCCCTCTCCCGCGGCGGTTGTGCCGGGAACAAAGACTTATTTTTCCAGCATTCTTGCTCTTGTCATGATTGCCCTGCACATCGGTGTCGCAAATGGAAATATAAGTGCATTTGATTCAGACAGGGTCAAGGATGAGATCAGGGAGTACTGCTCCAAGTTTAAGAAAAAGATTTCCTCCATCAATGAGCAGACAGAGGAAATTGCCAAGGCCTTCAAGAAGTGCAAGCATCTCGAGTTCGTTGGAGCAGGCTCCGACTATGCTTCCGCCTGGTTCGGAAGAGCCAAGGCTTATGAGGCTTTTGGATGGGTCTGCACTGCCGAAAATGCTGAAGACTGGATGCATGTCAACTACTTTGCAAGAAGGCCGAAGGAGCTTGCCTGTGTAGTCCTTCTCACCAAGGGCAATCCGGCCAATTCCAGAATCATGGAGGACCTCTCCACCATGAAGGACATCAAGCGTCCTACGATGATAATCACCGATTTCGGGAAGGATTATCCTAAGGGCATGTACGTGGTCAAGATCCCGAAGGCTCCGGAGAGATTCCTCTCCCCGCTTCTCCAGATTCTGCCGATTACGCTGCTCTGCGGACATCTCTCCGATGAGTTCGGCGTCCCGTTCTTCAGGAACTTCGAAGCTCCATGGAATAATGACGGCTACATCCGCTTTAAGGAGGGCTGAGAAATGCTGATAAAATCACTCACTTTCGAGACTGAATATGAGCGCTGCTACGATATAACAGCCTATGTTCAGGAACTTGTTGATAAATCCGGAGTCAAGGACGGGGTCTGCGTCGTAACAGCCAGAGACTGGTGCGTCGGACTCGGGCTCCCCTCAAAGTATGACAAAAAGGGCTGGGTCGACACCATGGACGACATGCACAGGCTCATAGCTGACAGGGTTGACTTCAAGAATCAGTCCTGCAGTCCTCGCGATGAGGCTGCCAAGCTCAGGGCCGCATTCCTGGGCTCGCATTCCGACATCATCGTCCGCGACGGGAAGCTGGTTCTGGGCAATTCCCAGGGCCTTCTCCTCCACGAGTTCGGCTTCGACGGAAATGAAAGAACCATTGACGTCTGCATAATGTGAGGAGTGTGCGACATGTATAAGACTATTAAATTCACTACTGATTACAACGGCGTCAGGGACATTACAGGCGATGTAGAGGACTTCGTAAAGGAATCAGGCCTCGAGAACGGCTTCGTGATCATCCATGACCCTCACACCACCGGCTCGATAGGCATCGGCAGCTCCGACGACGGCTTCGGCGAGGACTTCATGCTGGAGATGGATAAAATGGTCCCGATTACCAATTCATTCCACCAGCCAGACACTCCGTTCGCTGCTGCAGGCCATATCAAGACAGCCATAGTGGGAACCAATCTTTCCGTGATTGTAAAGGACGGTGAGCTCGTCCTGGGGGACGGGAAGGCAATACTCTTCTATGAGTTCGACGGGCCGAGAATGAGAAAAGTCTTTCTCAAGGCCGTAAAGGGAGTTAAATAATAATTCTCAGCAGCCGGCACCAGTGAATTCAC
>JBMNPE010000018.1:0-22616 GCA_050943435.1 Oscillospiraceae bacterium
TCGATACCGTGGACCCCAAGGCCTTCAGGAGGTCATCCGACATGATATCGGTGTCGCAGGGCATATATGTGCTTGGCGTAAAGAGCTCTGCAGTCCTCGCGTCGTTCATGGCATACTACCTCTCCCTGCTTTTCAAGGACGTCAAGGTCCTCAACGGCGCTTCCTCCGACGAGATAGCGCAGCAGCTCTACCGCATGGAGGGCAGCGACCTTCTCATAGCGATAAGCTTCCCGAGATATTCCAACAGGACGATCTCGGCCATGAAGTTTGCAAATTCCAGGGGGCTCCGTTCGATAGCAATAACTGATTCCCCCGATTCCCCGATAGCCTCCTACGCGACCCTGCCGCTCTATGCGGACTGCGGGGTCATCTCATATGTCGATTCCATAGTCCCACCGATGAGCCTCATAAATGCCCTGCTCGTGGACGTCGGGGAGAAGATGAGCAAGAGCGCCGACAAGGAGCTTTCAGAGCTTGAGGGCATCTGGAGCGAATACGGCTCGTACTCCTCCCGGAACACGCCATGAACAGAACCTGCGACGCAGCAGTTATAGGCGCCGGGCCCGCAGGGCTGTCAGCGGCAATTGCCGCGGCAGACAGGGGGCTCAGGGTCATTGTCGTGGAAAAGGAGGACAGGCCTCTCAAGAAGCTCCTTATTTCCGGAAAGGGCAGGTGCAACCTCACGAACTATTCCTCAGACGGGGAGTTTGAGGCAGGGATAGCGAGGGGCGGGAAGTTCCTCATGAGCGCGTTTTCCAGGGTTGGACCAAAGGAGATCATGGATTTCTTCGAGGGCCGGGGCGTGGAGCTGACCGTCGAGAGGGGGAAGAGGGTTTTCCCCTCGAGCGGAAAGGCCGCTGACATCGCCGAGGCGCTGAAAAGGGCCGCAGAAAAGGCCGGAGCCGAAATCACGGGAGGAAGGGCCCGGGATATCCTCATTTCCGACGGCGCAGTGCGCGGAATAGAGCTTTCCGACGGAAGCAGGATCACAGCCGGAAGCGTTCTCATTGCCACGGGAGGGATGTCATATCCCTCAACGGGGTCCACGGGGGACGGATACAGGCTGGCCAGAAGGGCGGGCCATACAATTGTAGAACCCAGGCCTGGCCTGGTCCCGATAGTCTGCAGAGGCTCTGCCTGCGCAGAGATGGAGGGGCTTTCACTTAAGAATGTGGAGCTCTCGTGCCGCAGCAGGGAATCCGGAAAGACCGTCTGGAAGGAGCGCGGGGAGATGCTGTTCACTTCCTTCGGGGTTTCCGGGCCCATGCCGCTGACGCTGAGTTCGTATCTCGCGAGGGAAAATATCTCAGAATACACTCTGCATATTGACTTAAAGCCCGCTCTGGACTACAAAAAACTTGATGCGAGAGTCCTGAGGGACTTTTCCGACGCCCCCAACAGGGAGCTCAGGAACTCCATGGGAGGCCTCCTTCCCAGGAAGATGATAGAGCCGTTCATAGAGGCCTGCGGGGTGGACGGAGGCACAAGGCTCAATTCCCTCTCAAAGGAGCAGAGGGGACGGATTGTGTCGACGCTCAAGGATTTCAGGCTGGAGCCGACAGGAACCAGGCCGGTTTCCGAGGCGATAGTCACTACCGGCGGGGTTGCCCTCGGAGAGGTGAATCCGAGGACGATGGAGTCAAAGCTGGTGAAAGGCCTTTATTTCGCGGGAGAGGTCCTCGATGCCGACGGATATACAGGGGGCTTCAACATGACGATCGCGTTTTCTACCGGCGCAGCCGCGGGCAGCGCCATGAAAGGAGCTGAGTGAATTGAAAGCCATTGCAATAGACGGGCCGGCAGGCGCCGGAAAGAGCACCATAGCGAGGGAGCTCGCCGAAAGGCTGGGATTCATATACATAGACACCGGGGCCCTTTACAGGGCAGTCGGGCTGTATGTCATGAGGAAAAAGGGGGACATGTCCTCCGAGGAATCGGTGGGCGGCCTTCTCACGGGGGTGGACATAAAGCTCGCGTTCGTCGGCCTCGAGCAGAGGGTAATCCTCAACGGAGAGGACGTGACGGGGAAAATCCGCACGGAGGCCGTTTCCATGGCCGCTTCAGCGGTGTCAGCCCTCAAATGCGTGAGGGCATTCCTGCTCCAGCTCCAGAGGCATATTGCCGAGGAGAACAACGTCGTCATGGACGGCCGCGACATCGGGACCGTCGTGCTTCCGGATGCCGACGTAAAGATATTCCTGACCGCATCCCCGGAGGAGAGGGCAAGGCGCAGGTACAACCAGCTCAAGAAGAAGGGGATAAGCGCCGACTACGACGCCGTGCTCAAGGATCTTATAAAGCGCGACTATGACGACAGCCACAGGGAGATAGCCCCTCTGGTTCCCGCCAAGGATGCAATAATAGTGGACACAACGGGTGATTCCCGCGATGCGAGCGTCGAAAGGCTGCTCGGAATAATCAAGGAGAAGATCTGAATTGCCTCTGCTCAGATTTGTAATGTGGTTCTTCGGCCCCCTTGTTAGGTTCATTTTCAGGATCAAGACCGTAGGTGCTGAAAATATCCCGAAGGAGGGCAGAGTGATACTGGCCTGCAACCATCTGAGCGCGTGGGACCCGGTATATATCGGGGCGACCCAGAAGAGGACCTTCAGGACGATGGCAAAGGCCGAACTTTTCGACAACAAGATAGTTGCGTTCTTCATAAGTAGGATGGGGGCATTCCCCGTCCACAGGGGAGCCAGCGACATCAAGAGCATCTCCACTGCAATGAGAATACTCAAGAAGGACGAGGACATGCTCCTCATATTCCCTGAAGGGACCAGGTCAAAGGACAGGAAGCTGGGAGAACTGCACACGGGAGTCGCTGCAATAGCGTACAAGACAAAGACCCCTGTTGTGCCGGTGTACATATCGGAAAAGGGAAAGCCGAAGATGTTCCGGAAATCCCTTATTACATACGGAAAGCCGGTCCCGGCGGAGGAGCTTGCCGGGGAAGAGGGCAGCGAACACGACAAATATGCCCGCGGGACAGAGAAGCTGCGCGAGGCAATGCTTGCGCTGAGGAACGAGGATTACGAATGAGCACGATAACCGTGGCAAAAACAGCAGGGTTCTGCTTCGGGGTGGACAGGGCGGTCAGGATGTGCCATGACCTCCTGGAAAGCGGAAAGAAGGTCGCCACGCTCGGCCCGATAATCCACAACGAAACGGTCGTGAAGGAGCTCGAAGAGCGCGGGGTGATAATTGTCGGATCCCCTGACGAGGTCCCAGATGGGTATACACTCGTCATAAGAAGCCACGGAGTCCCGGACAGCGTATACGAGCGCTGCAGGGAGCTCGGATTAGAGGTGGCGGACGCCACCTGCCCGTTTGTGACGAAGATACACCGGATCGTCGGCGTCGAAAATACAGAAAAGAAAAACGTGATAATCTGCGGCGACAGAAACCACCCTGAAGTGGAGGGAATTCTGGGCAGCTGTGCCGGCGAAGCGAGGGTCGCATCAACCCTCGATGAGGTCCGCGAAATTATTTCCTCAAATTTTGCTTCAAACGGCGCTGTTATGGTTGCACAAACTACGTTCAATCTGATAAAATACAGGGAGTTTGCAGAATTCGCAAGCTCCCACTCAAAAGGCGTTCATGCTTTCAATACGGTGTGCAGCGCCACGGCCCAGAGACAGAAGGAGGCAGAGGACCTCGCGGCAGGATCGGATGTCTGCTTTGTAGTCGGGGACAGAAGGAGTTCGAACACACGCAAGCTTTATGATATCTGCGCGGAACACTGCAGGACCTACCTGATCGAGGGACCGGATGATCTGCGAGAAGATATGTTTAGGGGGAGAGAAAGAATTGGCATTACAGCCGGCGCCTCTACTCCGAAACGGTTAATTGAGGAGGTACTCGTCCGAATGAGCGAGACAAATGAGAAGACAGTGGACAACGAAGAAGAATTTGACTTTGAGAAAGAGCTGGAGAACTCTATGCCCCAGATCAGGCGCGGCCAGCGCGTCACCGGGACAGTTACTGAAGTAAGGCCCAACGAAGTCATAGTTGATATAGGGGCAAAGCAGACAGGCGTGGTTCCCCATGACGAATTCACGAGCGATTCCAACGCCAATCTTGCCGACCTCTGCAAGCCCGGAGACGAGATAGACCTCATAGTCGAAAAGTCAAATGATCAGGACGGGATAATAACGCTGTCAAAGAGACGTGCGGATTCACAGGAAGGAATAGCCGCAGTCGAAGCCGCTGCCAAGGACGGGACCCCTGTAGAAGCATACGTCAGCGAAATAGTCAACAAGGGACTCATTGTCAAGGTAAAAGGCGTGAGCCTGTTCGTGCCGGGCTCATATGCAACCCTCAGGAGAGGCGAGCCGTATGACAATCTGCTCCACACCAACGTAATGGTAAAAATCCGCGAGTTCGACAGGCGCAAGCACCGCGCCATAGCCTCCATCAGGGACATTCTCCAGGAAGAGGCCGACAAGAAGCGCGAGGAGCTGTGGAAGACCATTGAGGTCGGCAAGGAATACGAGGGAGTCGTTAAATCCCTCACGAGCTACGGCGCATTCGTCGACATCGGCGGGACGGACGGAATGGTCCACATTTCCGAGCTCTCATGGCAGAGGATCCGCCATCCTTCTGAAGTCGTGAAGGTAGGCGACAAGATCAAGGTCTATGTCAAGGATCTCGACAGGGAGAGGAACAGGATTTCCCTCGGGTACAAGAGGGAGGAGGACAACCCCTGGACCAAGTTCATGCAGGAATACAAGGTCGGCGATGAATTCGAGGCACAGGTCGTCTCCATCACCAAGTTCGGAGCCTTTGTGAGAGTCATTCCGGGAGTAGACGGACTGGTTCACATAAGCGAGATAAGCACCGAAAGGCTTGCTGATCCCGGCGAGGCGCTGTCAGTGGGAGATACCGTTCCGGTCAAGCTCATTGGCATTGACGAGGAGAAGAAGCGCGTTTCACTCTCCATCAAGCAGGCCCTTTCCGACGCCGAGATGGACGATTTCAACGCGAGGATAGAGGAGAGAAGAAGGGCACAGGCCGAGAGAAAGGCCAGAAAGGCCGAGGCAAAGGCAAAGAAGGCTGCAGAAGAGGCTGCCGGCAAGGCGGAAGCACCTGCTGAGGAAGCCAAGGCAGAAGCACCTGCTGAAGAAGCCAAGGCAGAAGAGGCTCCAGCAGCAGGGGAAGCCAAGCCCCAGGAAGCCCCGGCAGAGGAACCCGAAAAGGCAGAGGAGGCCCCGAAGGATACAGAGGCTCCCGAGGAGCCCGAAAAGGCCGAATAAAGCTTTATTGAAACCACAGGACGGACGCGGAATGCGCCCGCCCTGTTTTTATCCCCCTGAGGCCTTCTAAAAGGCCCGATGATATAATGGTGGCGAGGTGATATGATTGAAACCCACGGTCCTTGCGGTGATTGCGGCTGCAGGAAGCTCGGAGAGGGCAGGCACGGACAAGCTGGAAGTGGTGCTCCCCGGCGGGGAGACCGTCCTGGAGAGGTCCGTAAGGGCAGTCTCTGACTCCCCGCTTGTCGACGATGTCGTCATAGTCACAAGGGCCGACAAGGTCCCCGCCCTGAGGGAGAAATTCTCAGGGCACGGAAAAGTGAGGACAGTGGCAGCGGGGGGCTCCACAAGGAGCGAATCCGTAGTCCTCGGGATCAAGGCCGGGCCGGAGGACGACTTCGTGTGCATCCACGACGCTGCAAGGCCGTTTGCATCCCGGGAGCTTATAGACAGGGTTATAAGCGCCGCTTTTGAAAGCGGTGCCGCCGCCCCGTGCCTTCCCCTCAAGGACACGGTAAAGTTCGTGTCGGGGGACGAGATCACCGGGACTCCTGACAGGAACTCCATGAGGGCTGTAGGGACCCCGCAGGTCTTCCGCAGGGACCTCTACATGAAGGCCGCAGAGATGTCGTCGGGGACTTTCGACGACTGCCAGGTCATGGAAAACGCAGGATACAGGGTGAAATGCGTTGACGGGGAGGAAGCCAACGTCAAGATAACGACGATGGAGGACATTAGGAAGGCTGTGATGGACCTGAGGACCGGATTCGGGTACGACGTGCACAGGCTTGTCCCGGGGAGGAAGCTGATCCTCGGGGGAGTGGAGATACCCTATGAAAAGGGGCTTCTCGGGCATTCCGACGCCGACGCGGCGCTCCACGCGCTGATGGATGCGGTTCTCGGTGCCGCGGGCCTTCCGGACATAGGGCATCTGTTCCCGGACACGGATCCCCGCTACGAAGGCGCCGATTCCCTGGAACTCCTGAGGGAGACGGTGAAAATGGCTGCGGAAAAGGGTTACACCCTCGGAAATGCCGACGTGACTATCGTGTGCCAGAAGCCGAAGCTTGCCCCGTACATAGATGAGATGAGGGAGAGGACGGCATCCGCCTGCGGAGCGGGAAAGGACCAGGTGAACTTCAAGGCGACGACGGAGGAAGGCCTCGGGTTCACCGGGACAGGAGAGGGGATAGCGGCATACGCATCTGTCATTCTGAAGGGCTGCTGAACCACATGTCCCCGGAAGCCCAAAATGGCCGGATTAGGGCTTCCCGGCTGTTTAATTAGAATAGTTCATGTGTTAGAATTAGTAGAAAATCGGGGCCGCATGAGGATTGGGCCCGGCGCTGCAGGGGAATCGGATGAATCTTTGGAATGTGCTGAAAAATGCATTTTACAATCTTGCCAACACCTTTGTGTGGCAGGATGCCATTGACATTCTCCTGCTGACGCTCATCGTATACGAGATCATCAAGCTCGTCAGAAAGACGAGGGCAAAGCAGCTGATCATAGGCCTCGGGATCTTCGTCCTGGCATACCTTCTTGCAAGACTGCTGGGCTTAAGGGCCATAAGCTACCTGTTCTCAAACCTGTTCCAGGTCGGAGTGCTCGTGATAGTCATCATGTTCCAGCCTGAACTCAGAAAGGGCCTCGAAAAGGTCGGAAGCACGGGCTTTTCCAGGCTGTTCAGCAGCTCGGGAGGAGCACACACGAGCAGCTGGCAGTTTGCCATATCTGCGATATGCGATGCCTGCGAGCACATGTCAGCCTCCAGGACCGGTGCCCTCATCGTCATCCAGAGGAGGGTAGGCCTCGCGGACATAGCCAACTCCGGGACAATCATTGACGCGGAAGTGAGCGCAAACCTCCTTGAGACCATTTTCTACGAGGGATGCCCTCTCCACGACGGCGCGGTTATCATCAACGATGCAAGGATTGAGGCCGCCGGATGCGTGCTCCCGCTCACTAACAGGACCGACATAAGCAGGGACATGGGCACCCGCCACCGCGCAGGAATAGGAATGAGCGAAAACTCGGACGCAATCGTGGTGATAGTGTCCGAGGAGACAGGCATCATTTCCCTCGCGAACAACGGAATGATTGTGAGGAGGCTCGACAGGGCCAACCTCTATATGCTTCTCGAGAACGACCTGATACCGGAGCCGTCCGAAAAGCAGAAGGTCAAGCCGTGGCTCAAGAAGCTGTTCGGAAAGAAAGAGGAGGGTCAGGACAATGGCTCAGGAAAATAAAAAGTCCCTCTTCGACAGAAAGTGGTTCACGATTCTGATATCGTTTGTCATAGCATTTGTATGCTGGCTCATTGTGTCATATTCGATAAGCAACACTCTCAGCATCGAGGTTGACAACGTCCCGGTGACTATCAGCTCGACGTCATATACCAACTACGGGCTGCTCATAGCGGATTACGACCCCCAGGAAGTCACTGTGACCATATCAGGCGAGAGGAATGTCGTTGGCGACGTAACATCGGAAGACATCGTAGTCACGCCGTCAATCGGGGGAATAACGTCTGCGGGCACCTACGAGGTGAACCTGACGGCTACCAAGAAGGATTCTCTTGACAGCTACACCATAGTTTCCATATCCCCGAGCACGATCACCATGAAGTTCGATGTCTCCCAGTCCAAGGTCATGGAGGTCGAGACGTACATAACAGGAATAAGCGTCCCGGACGGGTATATAACCGGAACCATAACGACCGACCCTGAAACCGTGACCATAGGCGGCCCCGAGGAGGAAGTCAACAAGATTGCGAGCGTTGTAGCGAGGGGAGAGCTCACCGGGGTGCAGAGCGAAACGGTGACGATTTCCTGCGATCTCGTGTTCCTCGACAGCGACGGAAATGAACTTACTCTGGAAAACGTATCCACCGATGTGACGAGCGTGGAGGTGACTGTTCCGGTACTCAAGCGGGCCGAGATCCCTGTGACCGTAGAGTTCGTGAATGTGCCGGAGGGCTTCAACACGGATACACTCAGCTACACGCTTTCGATGGACACGGTGCTTGTGGCAGGGCAGGAAAGCGTGATAGACAGCCTGACCACCTCTGTCACCGGATATATAGATGTTTCCGAGCTCGACCCTGATGAGCCTGTGACATTCGACATCGTGCTCCCCTCAGGGCTTGTAAACCTGACGGGGACTGATACGATAACCGCCGACTTCAGCGGTTCGGGGCTCACGAAGAAAGTCATAAACGTGACCGACCTGAGGTTCGAGAACGTCCCGAGCGGGGTTACGGCGGAGTTCTCGCAGTCGAGCATCCAGAACGTGACTGTGGTAGGGCCTTCCGACGTGCTGGACGGGCTCTCTGCAAAGTCTGTGGTCGGGATAGTGGATTTCAACGATTTCAACGCGACCAACGGGACATCCACGGTAGCCGTTGACTTCATAATTCCTTCCGTGGATTCCGCGTGGGTTCTGGGGAGCTACACCGTGATGATCTCGGTTGACACGGGGAGCTGATCCAGGACAAGAACCAGAAGAAAGGCCGCATATGTGCATGTATGCGCACGTGCGGCATAATCATATGAGGGAACAAGCATCAAGATGAGACTGAAGAAGTGGAAAACAAGGCCTGTAAAGGAAGACGAGATCTCCGGGATATCCTCGGGGCTCGGCTGCGGCAGGCTGCTTTCCAGAACCCTGGTCTCATACGGATACAGGACCCCTGACACGGCCGGGGCGTTCATAGAAAAGAAGAACACCGCTTCGGGGCCCCTCACCATCCCCGACATGGAAAAGGCCGTCGGGAGGATAGAGAGGGCCATTGACGAAGGAACGCTGATTGAGATATTCGGGGACTACGACGTCGACGGGATAACCTCTACAGCCATGCTCTACACCTACCTCGAAAGCGCAGGGGCGGATGTGAGGTGCTCGCTTCCCGTGAGGGATTCCGCAGGCGGATACGGCCTGTCTGACAGCATAGTCGAGAGGATGTCGAGAGACGGCGTAGGGCTCGTAATAACCGTGGACAACGGCATTTCGTCTTTCGACGCGGTCAAGAGGGCTTCCGAGCTCGGCATTGACTGCATAATCTGCGACCACCACAAAGTTGGGCCGGAGCTCCCAGGAGCATATGCCGTCGTCGACCCGCTGAGGCAGGAGGACAGCGACCATGCATGCCTGGCAGGGGTAGGCGTCGCCCTGGAGCTGGTTGCGGCCATGGAAGGCTGCAGAATAGACGACATAATGGATGAATTCGGCCCCCTGGCTGCGCTCGGGACGGTCTCCGACGTGATGGAGCTCACAGGAGAAAACAGGTTTATAGTGAGCCGCGGGCTGGAAGCCATGAGGAACACGGACATTATAGGCCTCAGGTGCCTCGCGGAGGCCGCGGGGACAGACATAGAAAAAGCCGACGAAAAGACCATAGCGTTCGTGTTCGCCCCGAGAATAAACGCCGCCGGGAGGATGGCAGACGCTTCCACCGCGCTGGAGCTCTTTCTCACAGAGGACGAGGAGAGGGCTTCATTCCTCGCACAGGAGCTCTGCAGGCTCAATTCCATGAGGCAGGAAGCAGAGCACAGGATGGAGGAGGAGATCGAGGCCGAGATTTCAACGGACAGGGATGCCAGGCTCAGGCCGGCCCTTGTGCTGTCGGGAGAGGAATTCAATACCGGAGTTTCCGGAATTGCGTGCTCGAGGCTTGCTGAAAAGTACGGAAAGCCGACAATAATCATCTCGGAAAACGGGGAAGAGGCCAGGGGCTCCGGAAGGAGCGTGCCCGGCGTTTCCCTCTACAACGCACTCTCAAGGTGTTCTGACATCCTGGACAGGTTCGGGGGACACGAGCTTGCAGCGGGCTTCACCTTGAGGACAAAGAATGTCGGGGAATTCAAGAAAAGGATAGAGGCAGTCTTCTCGGAAATGACCGGCAGGCCTTCTGTCGAGGAGATAGAAGTTATAGATATAGACGACATGTCGGAGTTAGACACCGATTCGGTTGCCGAGCTTTCCAGGATGGCCCCGTTCGGGAACGGCAATCCGGAGCCGGTCTTCGGGATTAGGGGAGCTGCGTTTCTTTCCGCCTCAAAGCTGGGAGACAGGCACACGAGGCTCAGCTTCACAAAGGACGGAAGGCAGTTTTCAGCCGCATACTTCGGAGCGCTCCCGGACAGTTTTCCATTCAAGCCCGGGGATCAGTTCGACGTGGCTGTCAATGCGGGAATTTACGAAGCTCCGACTGGAAGCATAGTCTCCTACAGGGTTGCGGACATGCAGCCATGCGGGACCGGAGATGACGATTTCAAGAGCATCTCGGACTATCTTGGCTACAGATCAGGGGGGATTTCCGCCGGCGAAACAGGGCTGGAGCTCAGCCGGGACACGGAGGCAAGGCTCTACAAGACAATAAGGAAGGCGGGAAAGGTTCCCGCAGACTCCGTATGGATGATGGACGAAGCGGGGGAAATGACTCCGGGGGAGGCCATGGCAGGCCTTGACGTGCTCGAGGAGCTCGGGCTCTGCACGATAACGGCCGACGGATTCGTTTCAATTGCACCTGCATCTGACAAAAAAGACCTCAACTCGTCGCGCATTTTCAGGGATCTGAATGCAGGAGGGGGAGCATGAGTTCGGGGATTTCTACTTTTAAAGAGCTGTGCGACCAGATAGACCAGAGCGGCAAGCAGTACAACATGCAGCTCATTACAAAGGCATATGAGCTTGCCCAGAAGGCGCACGAAAACCAGAGGAGGATGAGCGGGGAGCCGTATATCATCCATCCCCTCAATGTCGCGAGCCTTCTTGTGGACCTCGGGCTCGATTCCGAGTCGATTGCCGCGGGGCTGCTGCACGACGTGGTCGAGGACACCCCTGTCACGCTTGACGAAATAAAGTCGCTGTTCGGAGACACGATAGCAGAGCTCGTGGACGGGGTCACAAAACTCGGCCGCCTGCAGTTTTCAACAGTAGAGGAAATGCAGTCGGAGAACGTCCGCAAGATGCTCTTCGCGATGAGCAAGGACATAAGGGTCATGCTTGTCAAGCTGTGCGACAGGATGCACAACATGCGGACCCTTGATTTCATGCCGCCCCAGAAGCAGAGGGACAAATCCCTCGAGACAATGGAGCTGTACGCCCCGATTGCCCACAGGCTTGGAATGGGCAAATTCAAGGAGGAGCTCGAGGACAGGTCGCTCAAATACCTCGATCCATACGGATACCAGGAAGTCATAGACATCCTGAGGGAGAACAACTTCCGCGAGGAGTATCTGAACGAGGTCCGCGCTGACATAGAGAAAAAGCTCAAGGAAGAGGGAATAAAGGACTTCACGACCGAGTCGAGGCTCAAATCCATATACGGGATATACAGGAAGCTGTTCATCCAGAACAGGTCCCTGGAGGAGGTATACGACATATACGCTGTCAGGGTCATACTGCAGAGCGTGGCCGACTGCTACAACGTGCTGGGAATCCTGCACGAGATGTACACGCCTATACAGTCGAGGTTCAAGGACTATATCTCCACCCCGAAGCCCAACGGGTACAGGTCACTGCAGACCTCCGTGCTCGGGAAGGACGCAATACCGTTCGAAATACAGATAAGGACTTTCGAGATGGACTACGACGCGGAATACGGCGTCGCCGCCCACTGGAAGTACAAGGAAGGCATAAACGGCACGGACAAGCTCGACGAGAGGCTCGCGTGGATAAGGCAGCTCCTCGAGACCCAGAAGGATTCCGACGATTCAGAGGACCTTCTCAACCTCATAAGGAGCGACCTCATCCCCGAAGAGGTATTCGCCGTGACCCCTAAGGGCGACGTAATTAACCTGCCGAGCGGCTCCACGGTCATTGACTTTGCGTATGCCATCCATTCTGCAGTAGGAAACAGGATGGTAGGGGCCAAGGTCAACGGCAGGATTGTTCCGCTCACCCACAAGATAAACAACGGCGAAGTAATAGAGATAATAACCGGCCCCCAGGACAAGGGTCCTTCAAGGGACTGGCTCAACATCGTCCAGACGGCCAGCGCCAAGACCAAGATAAGGAACTGGTTCAAGAAGGAGAAGCGCGACGAGAACATTGCCCAGGGCAAGAGCATGTTCGCAAAGGAGCTGAGAAGGCACCTCATTAACATTCCCCCCGACAAGCAGCAGCAGGTCATAGACGAAACCTACAGGCGCATGAGGATGAACAGCGCAGACGAGATGTTCGCCGCCCTCGGATACGGCGGAATCACGATGGCAAAGGTGCTTCCGAAGGTCCAGGACATCTGGCGCAAGATGTGCGAGAAGGACGAGACCATAGAATTCGCCCCGATCAAGCGCCACAGCTCGAGCGGAGTGGTCGTTGAGGGAATCAACAACTGCCTCGTGAAGTTCGCAAAATGCTGCAATCCTCTTCCCGGAGACGAGATAATCGGGTTCGTCACCAGGGGGCAGGGCGTCACGATCCACAAGAAGGACTGCGAAAACATAGCCTCCGCAAAGCTGATGGATGCCGGGATGATGAGGCTCGTGAAGGTGGAATGGGCCGACGACACGAAGCAGGAGTTCCACGCCGACCTCGAAGTCAAGGGCAACGACAGGACAGGCTTCACTGCCGATGTAACAGGGCAGATAGCCAACATGAGGCTTCCCATCTACAGCATGAAGGTCAAGGTCACCAAGAGCGGCGAGGCCGTCATGAACATAACCATAGGAATAAACAACAAGGAACACCTCGAATCGGTCATGGCCGCAATAAGGAAGATCAACGGGATCACCTACGTCGGAAGGATAGAGAGGGGCAGGAAGACATGACAGTGGACAGCGTCACCGTGTCCAGCTACCTCACAAACTGCTACATAGTTTCCGACGGCACAGCGTGCGCGGTCATAGACCCCGGGGACGACATAGGGCTCATCCTCAGTGCAGTGCAGAAAACAGGGTGTCCGGTCAGGCTTATACTTGCGACTCACGGGCATTCCGACCACGTGAGCGCGATGGCTGAGCTCAAGAAGACCACGGGGGCCTTCACGGCGGCAAACTTTAAGGACGCCCCGAGAATCCACTGCCTGCTTGACGGAAATGCACGGGAAGGCGCGGTGTTCTCTGCGGGGAGCATGGAGTTTAAGACAATAGAGACCCCGGGGCACACTGAGGGCAGCGTATGCTACATATGCGGCGACTGCCTGTTTTCCGGGGACACCCTGTTCAGGGGCAGCGCCGGCAGGACCGACCTCGGAGGGGGAAGCGACGGGGATATGGCCGCATCCCTCAGAAAGCTCAGGGACCTGCCTTACAGCGACCTAAGGGTATATCCCGGCCACATGGAAGCCACGACCCTGGCATTCGAGCGCATGACAAACCCATATTTGAGATAGGCAATGGTACTTTTTTCGGACAGTTTCAGATACGAAACGGAGAATGTCGCGAGGAGCTTCTTCCCGGACCTCTCCGTCTCCAGCGGCCCCCTGCCGCAGGTTCCCCCGGAGGACGGATTCATCTATGCCTCAGCGGCGAGGGACGGCGGCTCAGTGGTCTATTCCGTCTATGCAGAGAAGAACGGCTCCGCAATTGACGGCAGGAGGACCGTGGAATATGTCTCGAGGCAGGATGCCGAGCTGGGCCTCTGCAGGCTTCTCTATGACAAGCTCTGCGACCTCACCGGGGAAGCCCCTCCGTGGGGAGTCGTGACTGGAGTCAGGCCTTCCAAGAGGCTCAGGACCCTTCTGGAATCAGGCATGGACAGGGAAGAGTGCCTCGAATACATGCAGAGGGTCTGGTACTGCTCGAGGGACAAGAGCCTCATAGCGGAAAAGGCCGCAGAGGCCTCTATAGAGGCGAGAAAGCTGTCCGGACCAAAGTCATTCTCGCTGTATGTGTCGATTCCTTTCTGCCCATCGAGGTGCAGGTACTGCTCATTTGTTTCAAAGACCATAGGAAAGCAGTACGGGCTCGTGGACGACTACATGGACGCCCTCTGCAGGGAGCTCGTGGAATCGGGAAGAATTGCAAAGGACCTCGGCCTGAGGCTTGAAACGGTGTATGTGGGAGGCGGGACGCCTACATCTGTGAGCGCTTCGCAGCTTTCCAGGCTCATGGATGCCATCCTCGGAAGCTTCGACATGTCCACATGCCGTGAATTCACCGTCGAGGCGGGAAGGCCGGACACGATTGACGGGGAGAAACTCGGCATACTCAAGTCTGCCGGGGTCGACAGGATATCAATAAATCCGCAGAGCGCCGAGCCGGAAGTCCTGAGGAGGGCCGGGAGGGTGCCGGGCCCTGAGATGGTGGAAAAGGCCTTCTCCCTTGCGAGGAAGACAGGATTCAGGACGATAAACTCGGACCTCATAGCAGGGCTTGAGGGCGACACCCCGGAAGGCTTTGCAAGGTCGCTCGAGTGGCTGGAGGGACTGGGACCCGAAAATATAACAGTCCACGCCCTGACACTTAAGAGGGCGGCCGATCTCAAAGAAGAAGGCATAAAGGCGTGCGAAGGCGTTCCCCGGATGATTTCGCATGCCGGGGAGGAGCTTGGGCGGCACGGATACGAACCGTACTACATGTATAGGCTCAAGGGGACTGCAGACGGCCTCGAGAACACAGGATTTACAATTTGTGGGCATATTTCTTTATACAATGTCTTTATAATCGATGAAGTACATTCGATTATTTCCTGCGGAGCCGGAGGCATGACCAAGATGGTCGGGGAAGGCGGAAAGAAAATTAGCCGCATCCCCAACTACAAGTATCCTGCGGAATACATTGCGGGGATAGACAAGGAACTCGAAGGCAAGGAGAAAATCTATGAATTCTACACTCAACACGATATCGCCGCCACATGATTTCGATATAAGGGAAATTAGAGGCGCCGACCCGAGGAAGCTCATAGCGAAGAGCGAGGAGGAATATCAAAGAAGACTCGAGGATGCGGCAGAGGGAGTCATTGCGAGCGGGGCGAGGCTCGTGCTGCTCACAGGACCTTCCTCCAGCGGAAAGACCACCACGCTCAAGAGGCTCGGAAAGGCCATAGAGGAGAAGGGAAGGCACGCCGTTGCCCTGTCCCTCGACGACTTCAGCAGGATAGGGGAGGGAATACCCGAGTACTACAATGGTACCCCGTTCTTCGAGGGGGTCAAGGCCATAAACACAGACAGGCTGCATTCGGACCTCCACAGCCTGTTCGAAACCGGGAGGGCCGTGACTCCGACATTCGACTTCGTAAAAAAGCACAAGACATCCGAAGGCGAAACTGTTGAAATCGGCCCTGATGACATCGTCATGGTGGAGGGAATCCAGGCCCTCGTCCCGGAGACCAGCAGGGGATTCGAGGATATAAAGCAGTACAGGATATACGCCGGTATAAGGGGCCGCTACTCCAGCGGGGTCAGCGTGATAATAGACGAAGAGACGGTCAGGTTCATAAGAAGGCTTGTCCGCGACGCGTATTTCAGGAAAGACGACGCGGACAGGACTTACGACATCTGGTGCAACGTGTGCGTCGGAAACGAGATAAACATCTGGCCGTATCTCGGCACGGTGGACAAAGTCATCGACACCTCGATGGAATACGAGCCCAGCGTGATAATAAGCAGGCTGAGAAAGCTGTATAATGATCCGGAGCTCTGCGGTTCCCACAGGGAGGACATCGGCAGGCTCATCGAACTCTACGGGCTGTTCCCCGAGTACGATCCTTCTCTCGTCCCAGCGGATTCGATGCTCAGGGAATTCATAGGCGGACTCGAACTGTAATATTCCGGGGGAAAGTGTATAATGGCAAAATACAGCGGCAATCCCGGCGGATTTAAATCCGCGGTTTCCAGGAGCGGCGCAGACTTCAAGGAAGAGGCGCGCAGGCTCCTTGAGGAGGCAAAGAGGAAGGCGTGAGACGCGAGGATCGAAAGCGAGCTCTCCGAAGCCTTCAGAAGGCTTGGGGAGGCCGTATACGCTTCGGAGAGAGGCGGTGTTCCGGATTCCGGAAACAAGGACGAGCTTATGGCGTATATCGATGCGCTGCTTGCTGATCTCTCTGAAAACTGATTTTCAGGAAGGGATTTGATGGCGGCGAAACACACGGTCAAGAAACGGGCTGCTAGACAGCAGTCCTTAGTCGAGGGCGGCGTAATCCTTGCCCTCGCGTCCGTCATAGTAAAGATAATAGGAGCCATCTACAAGATACCTCTGATAGCTGTCATTGGTACCGACGGGAACGGCTTCTATACTTATGCATACAACATCTACCTCGTCATATATGCGATGACGGTTTCCGGAATTCCGACGGCCATCTCGAGGATCGTGGCGGAGCTCAGGACTCACGGAAGGTATAAGGACATCAAGCGCCTGAAGAAAGTTTCCTACGTCCTGATGCTCATAATCGGCCTCATCGGCTCAGCAGTGCTTTTTTCCACTGCGAGGCTGTATGCTGAGGAAACACTCAAGGTGCCGCTCGCATACTACTCGATACTTGCAGTTGCGCCTTCGATACTGTTCAGCTGCCTCATGGCAACCCACAGGGGCTATTCACAGGGCCTGCGCAACATGACCCCGACTGCCGTGTCCCAGATAATAGAGGTGCTTGTCAAGGTCGCGTCAGGCCTCTCCGGGGCATATATCATCGGGAAGAGGCTCAGCGACGAATACAGGGCCTTCGGGACCATGTTCGGTCAGGGCGTCCCGGTGGGGACAAAGCCTGAGGTGCTGGCCTCAGCCTACACGTCGGCAATGGCAATCGGAGGAGTCACAATATCCGTGTTCGCAGGGTGGATATATATGCTCATCCGCGATGCGGTCGTGTCCGACGGGATAACAAAAGAGCAGATAGCATCGAGCCCGGATTCTTTCGGGTTCAAGGCCCTCGCCAAGAAGATACTGTCGATAAGCATACCGATAGCTCTGTCTTCCGCGACGGTGTACCTCGCGGGATTCATTGACGGCATAACAGTCACGGACAGGCTCATCAACGTGTTCGAGGAACACGGCAGGGAGCTTTTCGCGTCGTACGGAGGGCTGCTCGAAAAGGCGGGCAAATCCCTCTCCGACGACGCTTCGGAGATTGCCAACTTCCTGTACGGCGCCTACGGGCTCAGCTCGCCGCTCTTCAACCTGATACCGGGCATCACCGGGGCGTTCGGCATAAGCGCAATGCCGCACATCACCGTTGCGTGGGAAGACAACAACGTCAAGCTCGTAAAAAAGAACACGGAATCCGTCCTGAGGCTGACCATGGTCATTGCAGCCCCTCTAGGGTGCGGCATCTGCGCTCTCGCGGCACCGATAACCAGGGTCCTGTATGCCTCCCGCAATTCAGTGAGCTCTGAGATAGTGTATCCCATAGTTGGCGTCCTCGGTCTCGTATCGATACTGGTCGCCGTCACCTCCTCGCTGACCTCTGTGCTGCAGGGTGTGGGCCGCATTGACATGCCCGTGAAGCTGATGGCCCTCGGGGCATTCCTCAAGGTCGCCCTCAACTACATACTGGTCGGGATACCGGAGCTCAACATCAAGGCCCTCGCGCTCGACAACGCCGTGTGCTATGCGCTGATCGTCATACTGTCATTCGTCACCTTCAAGAAGACAACCGGGATAAAAATTTCATACTACAAAGTCATGATCAAGCCCCTGATGGCCGGCGCAGGGTGCGGGCTGGCGGCATGGGCAGCCGACAAGCTGCTTCTCAAGGTGCTTGTGGGAAGGACATCCGTGTGCCTGCTCCTCTCCATAATTGTCGGCGCGGTCATGTACTTCGTATTCATGGGCCTTCTCAAGGCTGTGGAGGAGGAAGACGTGCTTTCACTGCCCGGAGGCGCCAAATTGGCCAAACTGCTGAAAAAAATCCACGTATTATAGTGCTAATGTTATTGAACTGAGAATGGTTTTATTGTAGAATACTTCCTTAGAAACGGGGCTTTATACAGCCATTTATGCAGTTTATGGTTTGCTGTTAGGCCGGCCCATATGGTCCGGCGGTGGCTGTGACGCTCCGAAAAAACAACATTGTTTGGAGGATAAAAAACCATGACCAAATCAGAACTTATCTCAAGTGTTGCAGAGAGTGCAGGAATATCCAAAAAGGACGCTGGCAAAGCAGTTACTGCAGTTTTTGACACGATCACTGATGCAATGAAGAAGGGCGACAAGGTTTCCCTCGTTGGATTCGGCACATTTGCACCGAAGCACCGCGCAGCCCGCACGGCCATGAACCCTGCTACAAAGAAGAAGATCAAGATTCCTGCCATGACAGTTCCATCCTTTAAGGCAGGCAAGGCTCTCAAGGACGCCCTCAAGAAATAATTTACTGTCTGAATTAGAAATTTTGGTCTCCAGAGCATCAGCTTTGGAGACATTTTTTAACGGTGGATAAAATGCGGCTTGACAAGTTTCTCAAAGAGAGCAGACTCCTGAAGCGCAGGACCGTCGCAAACGAGCTCTGCGACGCGGGAAAGGTGCTCGTCAACGGCAGGGCTTCCAGGGCCTCCAGGGAAGTGGCCGAGGGCGACATCATCGAAATTACGCTCGGGCAGAGGACCATAAAGGCCAGGGTTCTCTCGGCAGAAGCCCCGAAAAACAAGGACGGACAGAAGGCAATGTCCGAAATAATTAACAATTGACTGCAGGTCAGACCGTTGTCAAATGAAAATTAAGCATTTATAATGTTTTTCATCAACACTACGAACGGTCTCCGGAGGATTTTGAATTGGATTCTGCCGGTTCAAAGAGATACAACCCCAAGCCGAGGGATACGACTAAGCGGGCGGACAGAGCAAAGATCAACAGACAGAAGCTGCTGATCCTGCTCCTCATATGCCTGTGCGTCTACATGATCATATCCATAATATCCACGGAGATGAGCATATACACACAGCAGAAGACACTTACTGAGCTGCAGACCCAGATAAGCGAGCAGCAGACCGAGAATGACGAGCTCTCCAGGATCGTCGAAGGCGACGGCGTCAGCGAAGAATACATAGAGAGAATCGCAAGGGAGAAGCTCGGGTACGCAGGGGTCAACGAGAAGGTGTTCGTCGATGCGGCGGGCACTGACTCCGGAAGCTCGGACGACCAGCAGGGCTGACATTTCTAAAGAATACGGGTGCACGGAATTTATCCGTGCACTTATTTTTTGCCCGCAGGCAGATTATAAAAGCGTAAAGGGAATTTTATGCTATGATTAACATGTAATCCAGGTGAAAAAACTGGTAGAAAAGGAGACCATGCTATGAAGATCACAACTACAGGCAGGAAGGTCGGACTCAAGGACGCTTTTCTTAAGAGAGTCGACAAGAGAATGGCGAAATTCGACAAGTATTTCGACGAAGAGGCCCAGGCATTCGTCACGGTCACTATTTCCGGAAGCGGACAGACCGTCGAGCTCACCGTCAAATACAAAGACCTGATCTTCAGATCGGAGCGCACCGAATCAAAGATGGAACTCGCTTTCGATGAGACCGCTGACAACATCGAAAAGCAGATAATAAAGAACAAGGGCAAGCTCGGGGCAAGGATTAAGAAGGTCGAGAGGCCCGAGGATGCAATGCAGGATGTGGAGGAAGACGACGAGTACCAGGTCGTCAAGGAGAAGAAGTTCTCCCTCAAGCCTATAACCGTGGACGAGGCAATAATGAGGATGAATCTCGTGGGACACAACTTCTACGTGTTCAAGAACCAGGATTCAGGCGAGACCGAAGTTGTGTACAAGAGGAACGACGGCGACTACGGCCTGATAATACCGGAATAACCGGAAGAAACTGACTGGACGGGCCCCATAAGGAGGCCCGTTCTTTTTGTGAAGGGAGGGCCAATGAAGGCTGTCGCGACGTGCGGGTTCGGGCTCGAGTCGATAACCGCATATGAACTGAAAAAAACCGGGGCACTGAATGTGAGGGCCTCCGACGGAAGGGTGTACTTCGAGGGCGGCGAGATGACAGTCGCCCTTGCAAACGTCTGCCTCACCACGGCAGAGAGGGTTCTCATCATAGCGGGGGAATTCAGGGCCCAGACGTTCGACGAGCTGTTTGACGGGGTCAGGGCGTGCTCCTGGAAGGAATTCATCGGGAGAAACGACGCATTCCCGGTCAAGGGCTACTGCATGGGAAGCAGGCTGACGAGCGTCCCGGCATGCCAGGGAGTGATAAAGAAGGCCATAGTCGAGAAGCTTAAATCCCAGCACGGATGCGAATTCCTGCCTGAGAGGGGAGAAGTCACTGTGAGGGTGAGGTTCTCCCTCGTGAAGGACGTCTGCACGATGATGATAGACACTTCCGGGGACGGCCTTCACAAGCGTGGGTACAGGCCGCTGAGGACCCTCGCGCCGATAAAGGAGACAATAGCTTCCGGGATAGCCGATCTCGCGAGGATCAGGGGCTCATCCAGGGTCTCCGACCCGTTCTGCGGATCAGGCACCCTTGTCATCGAGGCCGCAATGAGGGCCGCCGGGATAGCTCCCGGGGCACACAGGCACTTTGCCGGCGAGGACTACGGGTTCCTCAAAGATGCCTTCAGGAGGGCAAAGGAGGAGAATTCCGAACCTAAATACCCCGACTGCGCTTTCCAAGGAAGGGGAAGCGACATAGATCCGGCCTCAGTGGAGGCGGCAAGGGCGAATGCCGGGAGGGCCGGTGTCTCCAGGTACTGTACATTCTCGTGTGCGGATGCGATGGATTTCAGGGCGGACCCGGACGAGATAGTGCTGATCAACCCGCCGTACGGGGAGAGGCTCATGGACCACGCCTCCGCGCTCGAGCTCATGAAGGGATTTTCCCAGAGGATCAGGCTGTACCCTCCCGCCGGGCTCTATGTCATAAGCGAGGACAGGGACCTGGAGCGGGTGTTCGGGCCTGCCGACAGGAGGAGAAAGCTCTACAACGGGACCATACAGTGCACTCTCTACATGTATTTCAGAAACAGGGATAAGGTGGAGATGCATAAAGAGGCTGGCGGTTCCCCCTGAGGGAAAACACCCGGACATTCAGAAATGACATATTTAGGGGCTTTCAGGGCCTCTGTTTTCGACAAATCGCCATAAGATATGCACTTGGCCCAAGATATCTTTTAAAAAGAGCATGCATTATGATAGAATGTAGACTCAAAGAAACCGATGGACCGCAGTTTCTGGCGGTTCTTCACATTCGGCCGGAATACGTCGAGAGGGTAAAATGAAACGTAATGTTATAGTTGGACAGGCCGGAGGTCCGTGTGCGGTATTCAACGCGATACTCGCGGGAGTATTCCACATGGCAGATGACTCGCAGACCACTGTCCTGGGAATGATGAACGGGCTTCAGGGTCTTCTTCAGGAGAGGATCGTCAATCTCAGCGACACAATAAGGACCCAGTACGACCTCGAGGTCCTGAGGACGACTCCTTCCGCATATCTCGGATCGTGCAGGTACATGCTGCCCGACGCTGAAAAGGACCACTCTTCATATGACAGGATATTCGACATCCTGAGGAAGAACAACATATCCTGCTTCTACTACATCGGAGGACGCGAGGCGCTTGTATCCATAGACCAGCTGTCCACATACGGCAGGATGATAGGCTGCGACGACATAAAGATAATCGGGATCCCGAAGACGATAGACAACAACATCAAGATGACAGACCACGCCCCGGGCTTCGGAAGCGCGGCCAAATACGTCGCAACCTCAGTCAAGGAGCTCATACGAGACAACATGGTCAACAACACGGATATTGTGACTGTCGTCGAGATCATGGGAAGGGAAACCGGGTGGCTCACCGCGGCATCCACGCTCTGCAAAGGTGACGACTGCCCGGGGCCTGACTTCATATATCTCCCCGAGGTTCCGATGGATCCGGACGAGGCAATAGCCCAGATCAAGGAAGTCAAGGAGAGGAAGCACTCCGTGCTCGTCTGCATAGGCGAGGGAGTGAGGCTCAAGGACGGAAAGTACCTCTGCGACGAGGCCATGGACTATCCGATGACCGACATATTCGGGAGAAAGATGCTGACGGGCTCCGCGAGAGCCCTCGCAAAGAGGATACACGAACAGCTGGGGTGCAGGACCCGCGCAGTGGAATTCAGCGCACTGCAGAGAAGCGCTTCCCACATGTCCTCCAAGACAGACAACGACGAGGCCTTCATGATAGGCGAGAACGCAGTCAAGGCGTCCAACGACAGGCACACCAGCGAAATGATCTACTTTACGAGGGAATCGAATTCCCCGTACATGGTCTCAACGCATCTGTGCGACGTGAGGGACATCACTACCGATCCGATGACAGTGCCGCTCAGCTGGGTCAAAAAGGACAACACCGGAATGACGAAGAAGTTCGAGGAATACGCGAGACCGCTCATCATGGGCGAAATCCAGGTTCACTACGAGAACGGACTGCCGGTGCACGTCCCGTATATCAACATCTGAAGACAGCATGGAAAGGGGCCCTG